>CBDCGX010000042.1:0-35788 GCA_965216965.1 Spirochaetia bacterium
TAGAAAAATATGAAAAAATGAAATTATACGAAATTAAATCCCTTCCCGACCAATCGGTGGCGGTGGATTAAGATAGGATAAAATACGATACGTTCCTGAGCCGACCAGTCGGCTTTAAGAATGGAAATTAGCATTATGTTGTATTATAAGAATATGCATATGAGGAATAGTCACTGAAAAAGTTCATACTATAACAAGAAAAAATAGAAAAGGATTCAAAATGGCAAGAATGATAAGTGGAAAAAGTTATGAATGCTATGTTGTAGCGGTACAAAAAGAAACGGTAATGCTAGAGATAGATTTTGGAGAAGAAGAAATAGGTAGAAAAAGGTTACACTTAGAAAGTTCAAATATAATACCTAAAGCAAAGAGGAAGTATGAACTAGTATGGACAAGAGGAGAAAGAGTACATACAGTATACACTGAAATAGAAAAAAAGTTTGAACTAAGAGAATGGAGAAACAAAACAATTGATGTAATAAAAGAAGATGATGTATATGTATTAAATGACAAAATAATATATATAAAGGAAGAAGAAATTCACGAAGATAGTGATAAAATAGAAGAAGGAGAAAAACATAAAGGAGTAGTTATTGCAAATAAACTATTAATATTATCAAGCTTAAAGATTAATAATCTAAAAAGTAAAGGTTTTAGTGATAAAGAACTAGACCTAATAATATGGTATGGAAATAAAACAACAACTACAGAAAATAGTATAGATGAAAAAATAATAGATGCACTAATGGAAGGAGAAGAAGAAGAAAAGTACATTAGTCTATTAATATCTATGCTATTAAAACATAAAGAGTTTAGTGATATGATCGATGAGGATAAAGAATATAGAAAAATGAATTTTCATAAGAAAGATAAAAGAAAGGAAGATAAAGAATTAATATATATGTTATCACAAGAGATATGGAAATATATATTAAGTAGGAAATATGTAAGGGTGAAAACAACATCTTATAGACAAGCTGAAGACGCATATGAAGAAGAAAGAGAGTTTACACAGAAGATAAGATTGGATGGGAAATTCGACTCAGTAGGATATAGGACAATAAAGAAGATGAACACATTGCCTATGATTTCTAAACCAAGAAAGTTCGACAAAAAAGGAAGAGGTGGAATAGGAAATAACTTTAAATTAGTAAAGACGGGAGGAGAAAGCACACAACCTGAGAATATAAGAAACATATGTGAAGCTTTTCAAGAACAACCTTTTGAATTAGATAAAGGATATAGTAGAAAAATAATGTTTGAAGCCAAAATGGAAGCAATAAAAGAAAAGTATATAAAAGACAATGTAGGGAGGTCGGGAAAAAGATTAGAAAAAGAGGCAAAGAAGTTATCTAAGAAGATAACAACGGATAATTATAATAATATCGTAGAGGTGGAAAATATTATAGGACTAAGAGGTAAATTCTATTTAAAGACGAATTATGACTACAGAGGAAGATTATACACTTCAGCATATGAATTTAGTTATCAAGGAGAAGAATACAGTAAATCAATAGTAGTACCTAGTATAGAAAACTTCCCATCAAAACTAGAGAATAGAGAAAGTGCAATATTAATGGCAAAGATAGATATTGCAAATAACCTAGATAAGGATAAATTAACTTTTGATGAAAGAATAAAATGGGTAGATGACAATTGGAAAATGATTCCACAAATAGTAGAAAAAGGAAAATCTACTAAATACAAAATACAGCAAATAAAGAGAATGTATAAAGCAATAAAAATGTTTGAGAAAGGAGAACAAACTAATGTAATGATGCATTTAGATGCTACAAATCAAGCCTTACAATTATATGCAATATCAACAAGAGACAAGGTGTTAGGGAAAATAACTAATTTGACAAGTAGTGAAAAAAGAGAAGATGCCTATGAGGACTTCGCTACGGAATTAAATAAGATATTTGGAAAAGGATTCTTCAGTAGAAAGATGGTCAAAAAACCAATGATGACGAGAACATATGGGAAGATGAATGCTCATCTAGTTGCTTTGGTAGAAAAATATGGAAGAACCGTAGAGTCAAGTCTAGAAAGACTAGAAGAAGAAAAGGGAATGAACGAAGAAGAGTATTCTGAACAATATTATGGAGCCGAAAGAGAAATAATAGGAGAAACGGCGAAGACGATGGACAAGATAATAGAGCTACACAAGGAATTGAATCAAGAGAAATATTATTGGGAAATGCCGGATGGTTTCAAGGTAACAAATAGGGTAAAAAGGAAAATAAAAGGAAAACCAAAAGTATATCATCCTATAGAAGGGAAAACTATGGTTAGAGAAACTAATACTGAAATTCATATGTTCAGAAAATCAATAGAATCAAGAGCATTGGCCCCAAATATAATACATAGTATAGATGCATATATTCTGAGGAATATAAAAAGTAGATTTATGCAGAAAGGAAAATTCTTAATAACAATTCACGATTCATACGGAGTACATCCAAGTGAGGCAAAGATGCTAATGGATATATACAGAGAAGAGATGGTGAGAGTTATGGAAGATGAAGTACTTCAAGATATAATGGAACAAATTTGGAACAATGCAGGAAGAGAAGGAGGATTACCAAAGGAGTTTACAATAGATAACAATGGAGAGTTAACAAAAGGAGATATAATGAGTAGTAGATACGCATTGTGTTAGAATAGAGATGATATAGAGTTATTCTTATGAATAGCTTTATATTTTTTTTTAATTACAAAAGAAGATAAAATACGTTATTATATAATATTACATATCACGATACGAAACGAAACATAGAGTTACGATAGTAGAGAGGGACTACCGCCTTGACCTCCTTTTCCCCGAAAGCTTCGTCGTTCCTCCTTGTTCCTCCAGAAAAGGCGTTCTTTTCAGCGAGGGTTCCGATCTTTCCCGCCTATTGCTAGCAGAAACTCGATAGTTTTTGTGTTTGTTATTGAGACTAAAAGATTTTTGAGAAAGAGATGAGATAGATTGAGGGAAACGTAATCCCGCTACGCGTTATTACTTGATAGGGATAATGTCGAGTGAAAGGGCAAAGTGAAAAACTAGAAGAATGTCTACTGATCTCTTAAAGGAGATGAGAGTGTCTCTTGAAGAGGTCTCTTGAAGCTGGAGTGTCAAGAAGGGCCAAAATCGGTGAAGGGGGGAAGAGCTAGTGCCTCGCTTGTGTTGTGAAGAATGTCTACTGAAAGAATCTCTTAAAGGAGTTTATTGAGAGTGTCTCTTGAAGAGGTCTCTTGAAGCTGGATAGTAGTCAAGAAGTGTCTTCGTGCCTCAGCCATTCTTGCCAACTACCATCGGTTTAATGAGAGGGGGGAAGAGCTAGTGCCTCGCTTGTATTGAGAAGTGTCTCTTGAAGAGGTCTCTTGAAGCTGGATAGTAGTCAAGAAGTGTCTTCGTGCCTCAGCCATTCTTGCCAACTACCATCGGTTTAATGAGAGGGGGGAAGAGCTAGTGCCTCGCTTGTGTTGTGAAGAATGTCTACTGAAAGAATCTCTTAAAGGAGTTTATTGAGAGTGTCTCTTGAAGAGGTCTCTTGAAGCTGGATAGTAGTCAAGAAGTGTCTTCGTGCCTCAGCCATTCTTGCCAACTACCATCGGTTTAATGAGAGGGGGGAAGAGCTAGTGCCTCGCTTGTGTTGTGAAGTGATGTTGGTATAAGGGTGAATCGATTCCATCAAAGGTTTCCCTCCCGAACTCGGCAAACTTCTCTCTCCATCGATTCCGCCCAGCGAGAATCTCCGTAGAAAAAGGATACAAGATGAAACGAAACAAAACGATAGGTGTCGAAAGACTAACAAAATTAAAGATGAAAAGGATAAGAGATGGGTAAGAAAAAGAATAAAGAAAAAGGTAAGAACAAAAAAAATAAGGAAAGTTCTTACAGGAGAGAGACGGCATATGAAAGAGAACTTTTTGATGAAGAAAGTCCACATTATGATGACTATGGATTGTCATACGATAAACAAAATCCAAATATTATATTAGTAGAAAGAACAATGGTAGGTGGAAGATAATATGATAAATGAAAAAAAATATGAATACTTAAAGAAAATAAGTAAGAAAGAAAAATGGATAACCAAAGATAGAATTCTAACAAATGAAGAGTTAGATTGTATAGACAAAATGGTTAAAGGATTAAAAGGTGTATTGTTATAATAAAATAATAATATAAAAATATGTGTGCTTTGAAGGAGAAAAGATTTAACAATAATGGTTATATTCTTGTCCGAATTGAACAATAAGGTTTTCTTTTCTCCCTTAAAGCATATATATAGAAAGGAAAAATGATGGGAAATGAAATAGAAAAACTGAAAGTAAAAGAAGGCTACAAATCATATCAATCAAAAAAAAAAGTATGGAATGGAGCGAGGTATGAAGAAGACTTATTTCAAAACAAAAGAGATGGTATTCAATTTTACTTAAGAAAAAGAATACAGAAAAAAGCGCGTCATATGACAATGGAGGATTATGTAGATAGAGGAGCTATGTGCTGGAAATTAAAAACGAATATAAAAACTTTCCAAAATACATTTGCAAATAAAGAAAAATGGGAATATCTAAAAAAAGTAGGAAGAGGAAGACCTATACTAGGATGGTTCATAACCGAAGAAGAAAAAAGGATTATGTTAAAGACTATAGAAGAATGGAGGAGAGGTGGAAGAAAAATATACACTAGCAAAAAGATAAGTTTGCGTAGAATAAACACTATTATCGAGTACAAAAAAAAGATAATAGAAGAAGTGAAAAAGAAAGGATATAATGAAGTAGTATATCCTACCTTTGAATATCAAGAGCATATCTTTACAAAAATAGTAGAATCATACAGAAAACTAATATAGCAATGCATCTAAATGCCAACAAAAACAAAAAAAAGGAAGCTAAAATGAACAAGCAAGAAAGAAAAGATAGAGAAAGATTATCAAAGTTGTGTATGAAATTGGGACAAGATATTCCTAAAGATATTACATTGTTTGAGTTACCAGAAGAAATAGCATATAGAGAAAGGTTACTAGTGGAAAAAGAGATAGAAAAAGCAAGAAAAAAAGCAATCAAGTTGGGAGTGAAGTTGGATTGGGATATATCTAAAATAGAGAAATTGGATTACGAAGAAATCTTAGGATATATAAACGATGGTGAAGATGCTTTAATAAAGGAAAGAAAAAGCAAAACGGGAGAAACAATAAAAAGCTTAAGAAAAAAAGCTAAATCGTACAAGAAACAAGGAGTCGATGTAGAATTGGAATGGATAGAAAATGCAAGTAAAGAAAATCTAGAGAAATTCATCTTAAACATAAAAAATAAGGATGGACACATTAGAAGAAAACAAATCGAAGAGACAAAAAGAGCGATCAAAAGACTAAACAAAATGGAGAAAAAGATGAACGAAGAAAGAACTGAAAAAAAAGAGTTGGAAGAGTTGAAAGAAAATGCTAGAGACTTTCAAAGAGATGGAGTAGATGTGAGTTTGAATTGGATAGACCTAGCAACCAAGGAAGAACTAGAAAAGTTTATTTCAAAAACATTGAAAAAAAACAACAAAAGGAGAGCAAAACAAATGAAGAAAATGAGAAAAGAGTTAGACACACAAGACAAAATGGATGAGGAAAGAACTGAAAAAGAAGAAAACACAGAAACTAACACTGAAGAAAAAATAGGTGTAGTAAGTGACTTTGAGTTATTAGAAAAAGAAGTATACAAAGACAAAGATACAGCAAAATCTCAACTCAAAGAAAAGTATGAGATAAGTGAAACAAGAGTAGAAATACAAGAAGTTGCATTTATGTCAAAACCAAGACAAGAGTTTAAAAGTTGGAAAGCATTCATCAAGGTAGAAAAAAATGAAGATCTAATGAAATACTTAGATATCAAGAACATAACATACAAAGAAAATGAAGACAACACTATACTTGTAATCGTGCGTATAGATGACTTCTATGGAATGATGATAGACTTTGGATTGAGAACACAACTAGATGAACTGCTATGATACTGTTTGGGAAAAGGAGAAAAAAGGGGTTTAAAACAATATCAATAGTACCAATTCAATGGAATAGCAAAACAACTCCTAAGCAAGTAAGTAGATTTTTCAAAGTAATGAAAGAAATAGAAAAAACGAAAAAGAACTTATTAGTATTATTATCAAATGATATTTGGTCTAACCATAAGGCGTTCAAGTATGCACTAAGAGGTGAAGGATGGAACAAAAATTCAAGAAGAAGTTAGACGAATACAAAGCGTTTAGCGGAATAATGAATAATACTTTATTGGATATAATAAACACGATACCAAAAGATATTCCAAAGAGTATGGCAATGACAATAGCTATACACGGTATGTCTAGTTATTTGAGTGCATTTCATTATAAGATAAAATTAGGAGAAGATAACCTAATACCAGTAAATGTAATTGCATTTATTTTAGCAAAAAGTGGAATGAAAAAAACATCCACAGTAAGAAATGTTAGAAATCTATTTAAACAAGCATATGACAAGATAGACTTGAATAGATGGAAAAGAGAAATAGAAAGAGCAAGTGTAGTAGGCGAGAGTCCTAGGGATTTAAACCCTATGTCGAGCACATTGGGTACAGAAGCTGGTTTTACAAATAGAATTGCGGAGTTTATGAAAAATGGAATAGGTATGCCATCATTGTATGTAGATGAAGTTGCTACAGAGTTAGATAGTAGTGAAATAATAGTGCATAACATAAAACTAATTGGTCAATTATTTGATAATGGAGATAGTGAAAGTAAGCCATTAAGAGATAGTAAAAATCAATTACCACAAATCAAGGGAATGGGTGTGCCTGCACTATTTATAGGTTCTGAATATGGAATACTTGAACAACCTTCTACGTTAAAAAAGTTTGATATAGAATTTATGTCTAAACTAAGTAGAAGATCGTTCTTTGCATATCCTGAAGAAGTCAAAAATATACATCAAGAATTGAGTGCAGAAGAAGTGCTTGATAATATTAGAAATTTTGACGAAAAAGGAACTAAATACAAAGAAAAAATAACAAAGATAGCTTTGTCAATAGCAAGAATGTCTATTAATAAGGATAAAAACTTAATAGAAGTGGACAAGAAAGCTAAAGATTTAATTGATTATTATATGTTACACAATAAGGAAAGAGCAAAAGTAGAAGAAACGGAAATGCTAAGCCTAGAAGTGTCACATAGAGAATGGAAAGTATTTAAGTTAGCAGGAATATTTGCTGTATTCAATAAGCGGCTTGAAATAAAAATACAAGATATTATTGAAGCAATAAGTGTAGCCGAAATGCTGGATGAAGAGTTAAAGAAGTTTAACAAGAAATCAAAAAGGCTAATATATGAAATGCTAATAGACCATCTCAGAGAAAAAAAGAAAATAAAAATCTATGAACTAATAGAAAAAAAGTGGATAAGAACGACTAAAGAAATAGAAGATTTAGTAGTGATTGCCAATAGTAAAATAGATGAAGATAGTAGTATTGTAATAGTGGATGATGAAGTCATTATGAATACATTAGTCAAAACAAAGATGTATGGAATCTCATACAAAAGAACACCAAAGAAAAAGGAAGATAGAAGAAAGCATATTACTAAGGGATATAAATATATCCAAAAAGATTTCAAGTGGATGAAAAAAATAATGGAAAACAATACAGCGTATTGTATATTTGAATTTAAAGATGGAGTTAGAAATAAAAATAACTTAAAAGGTACAGCACAAATGTTAGTACTAGATGTTGACGATTCAAATGAGACATATAGAGAAGTCTCAGATTTCCTAGCCGACTATGAGCATATAATATGCACTACTAGCGACAATAGTAATCCTTATAAGTATAGGCTACTTCTACCAACAAATATAGAAATAGATGTTCCTAATCACCTATGGACAACATTTTTAAAAAGAGTAAGTGAAGAATTAGGAGTCAAAGCAGATTTATTAGCAAAGGCTCAAATCTTTTACGGATTCAAATCAAAGAATGCTATATACCAAGAAGGTGAGAAGTTTGATATAAGACATATAGTAAAAAATCTACCAAAAGAGAAAGAGAGAAAAATAGCACCTTTGGTAGGCAAGAAGTTAGAGAATGCGTGGAAAGAAAGATATAATCTATTTAGGTTCTTTTATGAAGAATCTATGTGGGGAAAATATCAACAATATCATAATTCGTTATGGTTGTATACTAGAAACTGTGCAGAAAAAGGACTAAAGCTAGAACTAGCAATAAAGATATTGTATGATATAGTAGAGTTTAGATTCACAGCAATGGGTAGGAAACCAAGAGGAGACTACTTGGATAGCTTAATAGAGAGGATGGAAACATATGATGAATGGAGAGAAGAAAAAAAAGACTATTGACATAGGAATGGTATTCCATAAAGATATAAAAAATGTAAAGAGCATATATATTGGAAGAGGAAGAAATAATCTAGGATATGGAAATCCTTACACAGTGGAAAAATGGGGTAGAAAAAAAGCCATTAAAAAGTATAAAAAATATATAGAAAAAAATATAGAAATACTAACTCCATTAAAAGAATTATACAAACACAATAACTTATTTTTAAAATGTTGGTGTAAAAGAGAAATTAATGGAGATGTACAATGTCACGGAGATGTGATAAAAAAGATATTAATAAAAAGTTAACGATAGCAATAGATGGTGATAGCTTTTTATACATAGCAACATATAGGAGTTCAGAAAATGATTTGTTATTAGACACAGAAATGGCAATATTTCACTTTGAACAATTAGTTTGGGATATATATTTAAAATTTAGATTCTTTTTTAATAATAAAATGAATATAGATTATGTAATTATACTATCACCTAAGAAAACTTTTAGGAATAGAATATACCCGGAATACAAAGCCAATAGAAAAGGTAAAAGTATGGATGGTATAGAAACTCTAAAAAGATTAATATCAAGACAAGATAATGCTTATATATTTAAAGATGTAGAAGCGGATGACGTAGTCATTATGTTAGCAAACAAGTATAACTATTTAGTAGCATCAAAAGACAAAGATGTTTTAATGGCATCACCAACTATATACTATAATATCAATACGAAAAAAATCTATCCACCTAGAGATGAGTGGCAAATAGAAAGATGGTATTGGGTTCAAGCTTTAGCTGGAGATGGAGTAGATAATATTAAAGGGGGTAGTGGATATGGGATGATTAGAGCTAAGAAAAAAATAGAAAAAGATTATTATTCACAATTTAGTTGGGATAATTTTGCAAATTGCTTCGAAAGTGAAGAAGAGGCAATTCTTAGTATGAGGTTAGTTAGAATGGACCAATATACAAAAAAGGGGGAAATTAAACTTTGGGAAAAAATAAAGTCGAAGTGGATAAGGTAAAAGGAAAAGGAGTATATGTGAATGTACCAATATTTTTATGTGGAGAAACGGGAAGCGGAAAAACCTACTCACTAAGGAATTTAGATGATGAAAAAACATTATTTATAAATGTTGAAAACAAACCATTACCTTTTACACTTAAACACACAAAAACAAAAATAGTAACAACAAAAAAAGAGATGGATGCAACTCTATTAAAATTGCAAAAGTCGCAAGCTATTGACACTGTGATCATAGATTCGTTTACAAGCTACACTGAAATAATTGCAGATTATGTAAACTTCAAATTCTCAGGATATGAACAATGGAAACAACACAATTCGATAATCTTTAGATTTATCAAAAAACTGAAATCATTGAAACAACAAGTTGTAATACTTGGAATACCTGAAGAGAAAGAAGATGATGCAAGCGGAAAGCAATATATAAAGGTAAAAGGTAGAGAACTACGATTTGGAACAACTGAAAAAGAGTTTACAATAGTATTGTTTACAAAACCAATATATAGTGAAGATGATGATGATGAGGAAATAGAAAATTGTATTATTCAACATAGACCAAATAGAAAAAACACAGCAAAATGCCCTCCAGGAATGTTGGAAAAAGGGATTAGTAATGATATGCAGAAAATCATTAAAAGTGTAAGAGATTTTTACGGAGGAAAAAATGAATAACATACTGAACATCATAAAAAAAGAGTTAGATGCAAACAATGGAATATTATCGCAGGCCTTTATACAAGATACTGCAGCTGAAGCCGAATGCTCTTTTGTCGGGTTAGGAGAGAATACTACAATATGCATACTAAGGCTAAAAAGCAAACACGAAATAGTAGGGGTATCTCAATCAATAAGAGATGGAGAAAATAGATCTAATATAGCAAAAGAGATGGCATACAGAAATGCAACAGATCAAATAGAGGGATTATACTATGCCCTAACAAAAGTAATAGGAGGATAGAATGGGATAAATACGCTCCGAAAAGAGTTTAAACTAAAGATAAAAAACCACATCGATAAAAAAGATACAAAAGATTTTATATCTGAGTATAAAGTGATAGGTGTGAAATGGAATAAGGAGTCAACATTTGACTATCTTAATAACAACCCAGAGGTATTACTTCAAATGATTTCAATGTTCAATTTGGGGATAATAACAAAAGTAACAAAGACAATAGAGGAGTTACAATGAACGCAAAAATACAAAGATTGAAAGATTCAATTGCAAAGATGAAAGAAAAAATCGAGATCAATGAAAGCAAGATAAGAGAGGAAGTAGAGTTAATCAAAAGTAGAAAAGAAGAAGAGAAAAAAAAGTTGGAAGAGGCAAGAAAAAGATATGAAGAACTCTATGGTCCAGAAGAAGAAGTAGAGTATAGTGGTAGAAAGAAAAAGAAAAACAAAAAAAACAAAAAGGATAACAAATGGGCATAAAAATAGACAAAAAAGCTGCACTTAGAGCTGGTGGTATGGGTAGAATGCTTACGGGCATTTATAGTATGATAATAGTAAGAGGTTGGGAAGACAAAACATCTAATGGTGATACTATACTCAATCTAGAGTTGGAAAATAGTGAAGGACAAAGAGCATTTATCTTTAACCTATGCACAGAAGAAAAATGGTCTACAGGAAAAGAAAACTTTATGTTTGCTAGAGTAATGGAGTTATTTGCTGTACTAGATGTAACAACAATATCATATTACAAAGATACTATTGTACAAAAAGACAAAAAAGTAAAAATCAAAGCTATCAAAGAACTCAAAGGTAAAAAGCTGAAAATGGCGGTACAGATAGTGTTGACCGTATACAATGATGAAGAGCAACAAAAGCTGCAGCTAGTAAACTCATTCTACAAAGACGGAAAAAGTTTGCTAGAAAAAGAAAAAGGTAAAGATGCAAAGAGAATCAAGCTATTGGAGAAGAAGCTAACCGACTACGAAACTCAAGAGTGGAAGGATTGGAAAAATCTAGATGATGATGATGAAGACGAAGACTTCGAAAAGCCAAAGAAAAAAGGTAAAGGAAAGAAAAAAAAGAAAGAAGAAGAAGAAGATGATGATGATGATGATTGGTAAATAATAAATACGGAGTATTTTCTCCGTATAAAGAAAGGTAAATATGCAACTAGAAAAACAAATAGGAAAGATGATAGAACAACAAAAAAAAATAAATACCCAAACAAATGGAGAAAATTGGAAGGAGAAAAAAAGAAACTGGGATTTAGCAATGTTTACGGAATTAGCTGAATTAACGGAGTCAACACCTTGGAAATGGTACAAAAAAACTGAACTAGATATGGAAAATATCATAGTAGAGCTAGTAGACATATTTCATTTCCTATTATCGTCGTTAATAAATAATGACATAAAACAAGAAATGATAGTTAAAATCATACACAATGAAATAAGAAAAACTAGAAATGAAAGAGGGCAAAAGGTAATAGAAAAAAGAATAGAGGACTTTGCTAAAACACTTTTTCAAGAAAATTGGGAAATAAAGAAGTTAACGATGTTTATAAGGCTAGTGATGGCATTAAGCTCGTGGGGTAACCTATATAAAATATATAGAGGCAAAAATATTCTAAATATCTTTAGACAAGATAATGGGTATAAAGAAGGCTACTATATTAAAGTATGGGAACAAGAAGAAGACAATAATTTTATGTATAGAGAAATGCTTGAAATGGGAATAGAAGATATAGACAAATTATATTCCATACTAGATAGTAGATATATGGAGATATTGGGATCAAAATCAAAGGAAGAAAAATGAAAGAAGTAGAAGAGTCAAGAATGCAAGAAGAAATGCAGAAAGAAGAGCAAGATGTAATTGCAGCTATAATGAAAATGGACATTCAAAAAGGTGAAGCCTTAGTGAGATTAAGACAACAAAAAGACTTTCAAGAAGTATTCAATGATGGATATGTGAAAGATTATGCTCTTACCCAGCAAATGCTAATGAAGGGACACGATACAGCTCAAAGACAAAAAGCAATGGAGGGGATAATAGCAAGAAGCCACTTCGTAGATTATCAAGAGCAAGTGTTGGAAAACTATGAAAAAGCAAAAGAATACATTTCTATGTAAAAATCATAGACCTAAAAGCTTTAGTTCATCCTCAAAACTAAGCTTTGATGGAGTAGATATATATATAACAAAGAAAAGCTCAGAAGGTAAATATGTTAAAATATTTTGTGCATATACTATACCTGAGTTTATATTAATAACTACCGCAGAAACAAAAGAGCTACTAGTAGCAAAGCTAATAGCAAATATTAACTTACTAAAGAAGAAAATAAAGGAAAGAAGATGAGCATAAAAATAAAAAAACTATGTAAACAAATGGAAAAGAGAGAACTAGATTTGTATCTAAAGAAAAATAAAAGATACAGATTATTGACTTTTGATGAATCATTCAAAATACTGAAGAAAGTAAAAGATAATGAAAGTATATTTTTTAGGATACAAGAAAAAGATGCAGGAGATATACCAATATCAATGAGAGATTTGCTAGATATAGGTATAGTAGATACAATAGAAATAGTATCTAAACACAACCATATAATAAGCTTTAAAGCAACAAGCACAAATACATTATTTAGATTAGATGTATTTTTATTGAAAAAAACACTAGTAGAGAGAATTAGTGATATATGGAGGGGTTATGGAACTAAGGCAATTAGATAGTATAAAGAAAAAATACAATCTATCTGAAAGACAAATGATAGAAGGATTAATCTTTGTAGATAAAATAATAGAAGGAGTATCTACAAAAAGAGCATATGAAATAGCCACAAGAGAAGATAATGAAGCTAAAGCATATAATTTAAAGAAAAAAGAGTATATTATGGATATCTATGAAAAAAGAGATATAGACAAATCCATCAAGTATGCAGGACAAAGAGAAGCTATAATAAGAAAAGGGATGAGACTAGTAGAAAGCAGAGATAGTGATATTGCGTTAAAAGCAATGTCAATGTTAACACCATACATAGGAACGGGATTAGAGAAAAAAAAAGATGAAGAAGTAGAAGATACAGCTAAAACATTAGCTAATATCCTATCCAATATATTAGAGATAGGAAGTAATAGAAAAATGATATCAACAAATGGAGAAATTATTGATGTGGGGATATTGGAATGAAAGCATTCGGAGTAAAAGGATTGAAAAGAATAAGAACCTTTAACTACAAAAAGAAGTATAAACCGAAAAAAGAAAGTATAAATTTCTTTAGTTGGAGAAATACTATGCTGAGCAATGAACAATATCCTAGTCCAAAAACTCATTATATGTTGATTGATTATGTGTTAAGTAAAAAAAAAAAAGTAGAAGCTATTTGCCATAGAGAATTTGCAAAAAGCACATTACTAACAAAATACATTCCATTAAAAGTAGCTCAAACGGGAGAACTAGAAAATTTTGGAAAAGTAACAAATATGGCTATATTTTCAGCAACATATACTCAAGCAACATCTTTGTTAGAAAGTGTGAAAGGTGCTTGGGAAAATAGTGAACAACTATATGCAACCATAAAATTAGCGAAGAAAAGAAATGGAAGATATATAGCAGATAAAGATAATAGAATTTGCTATGAAAATGCATTTGGGAATATAGTAGATATTTCAGCATATGGTGCAGGAGATTCAATAAGAGGAGCAAAAATAAAAGATGAACACGGTCAAGAAAAAAGACTACAACTACTATTATTTGATGATATATTAAAAGATAATACATTGGATTCAGAGAAAGAAAGAAAGAAAATAGTAAAATGGTTTACCAATACAGTACTACCTGCAGTGGATACTAGCCACTTTAAGGTAATAATACTAGGGACACCAATGCATCAAGATGACTTGCTTATGACTTTAGCAAAATCAAAATTCTACCTAACTTTGTTCTTCCCTATAGCGGATAAAATGCCAATGAGAGATGCAGAAATAACTTCAAGTTGGCCAACACTACATTCTCCTAAAAGAATAAAAAGAGCTTATGAAGAAGCAAAAAGCTTGGGACAAGAAGATGGTTGGATTAGAGAAAGAATGCTAAGAGTAGTGTCGGAGGAAAATAGAGTATTTAAGAAAACAAATACAATGAAATATAATTATGAAAAAAAGAAAAAAGATTTCAATAATATGTATTTCTTTACATCATTAGATGTAGCAATTAGTCAATCTGAAGGCTCAGCGGAAAGTGTTGTCTTCACAATTGGAGTAGATGATAGTATGAATTGGTTTTTGGTAGAAGCATATATAGAAAAAGGAACACCTACGGATGTAATAAATGAATTATTTAGACAAGTAATAAAATTCAACCCAATAGAAATACGAGCTGAAGAAGTGACAATACAGCAAGTATTTAACTATTTCATAGAGCAAGAAATGGAAAAAAGAAATGTATATTTTACTGTAGAAAAATTGGTAAATAATACAATCAAAAGTAAACATTCGAGAATAATGGGAATAGAGCCAAGGCATAAAAGACAACATATGTTTTTGCCTAAAAAGAAAAATAAAAAAGCTATAGAAAAGCTAGAAGAACAATTGTACGGATATCTAAGAACGGGAGCAACAACTCCTACAATAGATGGGCTGGATTGCTTAGCAAATTTCAATGATCCAGATTTTGTGATAGCACCAACACTAAGATTAGGAACGGAAATAGGAGTAGAAGAGTACGACTTTGATGAGCCTAATGTATTTGCAAATTAATAGGAGAATAAAATGACATTTCAAGAATTTAGTGAATCGTTAAATATTGTCTCAGTAGGAAGAGTAGGTGAAGTAGAAAATGAAAGACTACTAGAAAGAATGTGGGTTGGTATGATAAGATTAGCCTACGATGTAGTTTCAACAAATTGGTTAGTTACAGAAGCAAAAGACAATAACATACTGAGACGAGTAGATGCTAATTCGTTTATTAGGAAACCGGATAAGCCAACAATAACTGAAGATGAACAAATAGACATAGAGGACAACTTGATACAAGCTTTAAGACTTTTAGTTATGGCATCAATAGAAGAGCAAAGAAGAAAAACTCTAATGCATAACTATTATGTAGAAATAGAAAATTATACACAAGCGAAAATAGAAATATATCTAGAAGGAGCGACAAATGATTCACAGCGTTTCCATAGATTTTAATAGAAGTCTAGAGAAAAATATATCGGATGAAAAAAAAATACTAATAGAGTTAATGGGTAAAGCAACAATAGATTCAGCATTACTAGAGATGAAGGAGCAAGAGCAAGGTATATCACCATATAATGCTATACGAAAAATAGATGGACTATGTTTTGACTGGAACGAAGATTTTCTCTTAAAGATAATAGTTGCATTAGCTACAGATTCGTTAGAGAGTTTTACTGCAAATGAATTGCAAATATGGAACAATTTTGTAAGTTTTCAAGAAAGACATTCGATGAGTGCAAACTCGATAGATATAAAAGGTACAGCTATAGGAACTAATGGAACTTATATTGTAGCGAAAGACCCAGAAGATAGAGACGGACAAAGAATAAGTTCTCAAGGATGGATAGAAACCATAGTAACAAAAGAGTTAGCACATATGCCTGAAGGTGGAGTAGAAAAAGCTTACATATGGAAATCCTTAGATAGGATACTAGTGGATTTAGTCAATTGTAAAGAACCATCTAAATGTATAGAAAATACAATCTTTGGTAGAGTGTATGATTGCGTGCTAAAGAAACCAATAAAAATATAGGAGTTTAAAATGATAAAACCAGAGTTTATATCAACGGTAATAGTAGTAAGAGATTATTACTATCCAAAAATCAAAGAGATGTTTGAGACTGTAGAAACAACATCTAAAAATGTAGGAACACAGAAGATACAAATAGATAAAATGTACTCTGAAACAATTATACGCTCAATGGAATGGAGAAATATAGGAGTAGACAAAACAGATACTCTACCTGTAGACCTTAATGGCGTACATAGACAAGCTACAGCAAGCTTTAATATCTCTACAGGAAAATTTTCTTTTGGAATACCTGTAGGAAATACAGGGAAAGATGGAATTCAGGGAATTCAAGGAGTCAAAGGAGATGAGGGGACTCAAGGAGCCAAAGGAAATGATGGAACCCAAGGACCTGCAGGTATTGGTATAGAAATTGAAGGAAGAAAACCGATAGGCGAAATTAATCTAATGACACCTCAGAAGAGAGGTGAAACTTGGATTTCAACAACGAATGGACAAGACAATGATTATAACCCAGTTTACACAAGAGATGCTATGGTAGGTATGGACGATGGAGTGGGAGGATTAAGATGGGGAAACATAGGACCGATAACTGGTTCAGATGGAGCTCAGGGTGTGCAAGGAATAAAAGGTGATCAAGGTGTCCAAGGACAAAAAGGAGGAAAAGGAGATTCAGGAGTTCAAGGAGCTCAAGGTGTCCAAGGAGTTCAAGGAATACAAGGTATAAAAGGACAATCATTTGTATTAAAGGGAGTAGATACTCTTGACAATATTAAGAATAAACAATTCTTAAAAGATGGAGATATCTGGATAACAAGTACAGGTGGACAAATAGATAGTATTGATTATGTTATTCACGATGGTGTATCTTCAGATGGAAGTGGAGTATTTAGAAATGTAGGTAGACTAGTAGGTGCTGATGCACAAATTGATTATGCAACACAACAAAATGCATATGATAGAACTGAGGGGACAAAAGTTCTAACTCCGATGTCTATTAGTAAAATACTACCAAAACCAATCCCTACGGTAGATGATGGCAAAGCATTATGTTACGATGGAAATAAAATGTTGTATGATGCATTACCTCCAAAGAGAAATATACTAATAAATGGACATTGCAGAATATGGCAAAGAGGAAAATCTCAAACTGGAGGAGGCTATCAGTCTATAGATAGATTTGCTTTTCAAGGAATATCAACTGAAGTAAGCAAAATAGAAATAGCTGGAATAAGTAAAATGAGAATAGTGACCGAAGACATAGGTGCAGGATTTTACCAAGTAATAGAAAATGGAGTAAGATTTGCAAAGAGAAATGCTATCTTATCTTTTGACTTATCGGTAATTAGTTCAACTGAAATTGGAATGAAAATAAAAGTAAAAAATGGAAATAATATAATTGAGTATGGCGTAGACGCAAGACACTCTGGAAGAGTAAAACTACCAATAGTGTTTCCAGATGCAACAACGGCAGATCATACTTATATTATGTGGGAAGTAAATGAGAAAGGAGTAAGAAGTGAAATAGACATATTCAAAATAAATTTAACACTAGGTGATTTTTATACAGAAATGGAAGAGGAAGATTACAGTATAACAATGCAAAGATGTCAAAGATATTATGAGAGAGTACTGATAGGTATGACCGCTCCAGCTATAGGAGAACCCGCTCATTGCTATTTTACAGTTGTACCGAAAAGATTAGACCCAATAACAAGATTTCTAAAAGACTATTCTGGAGATAAACACATACGCGAGATATTATATGTAAATGAAACAAATGGTTTCTACTTGAGAGCATCATCTAGCTCAACAACATTATTATCTTTTCTATGGGAATTAGACGGAGAAATATCGTGATACCTTTTACTCCTACACAAAATGGGATAGTAAATGATTATAAATTTACTTATCTCTCTCAATTAGGTGCTTGGAATAGCTATAGATTGAAGCTAAAAAAAGATATAATAGCTAAAGTAGGAGTAGGAATTGTAGATGGAAAAAATGTTATGTTAGAAAGAGACATAATACCGTATCTAACTGCAAAAGATAGTGATATGTATAAATTTATGGTAGAGAACTTTTTTAGTGTTGAAGATTTAGAAAACATGAATCAACAATATTTAAAGAATAAAAAATACATAAATCAACTTATATTGGCTTACGATTTTAAGATTAAATATAATGAAGAAGAATTCAGATATTGGGTAAAATGGTATATTAAAGAATGGAAAGAGAAAATAGACACAGTAACTTTAGTATATGGAGGTGTAGAATATAGTAAAACTGCATATCCTACGGAGGCGAATAGACCACCAATCATAGTCCAAGATGGAATAACGCTATCGGCATTAGACAATACAATATATGCTCCAGGAAGACCAGAGCAAACGGATGGATGGGTTGGAGATGCAAATAGAAAAGTGCTAAATACAACACACCATTTTCAAGGGTTGGAAGTAAAACTATATAAAAATGGAGTAGAAGTTACAAATAATTTTAGTAGTTCAATTAAGAAAGCAATAGCTGCAACTATTATGACCGAATGGAATATGTTTCCAAGAAAAAATACGGGTGTAATAAGAATAGACAAAGGTGGAACTGAATTAGTGTACGATACTTCTGAGTATGATTTTAACAACCTAACTGAAGCGGGTTGGATGAATCATTATGATTATTATCATACAACAAATAGTGATAATGACAAAATAAGAACCTACACTTATACTAGATGGTTTTATGTTGCCTTACAGAGAACAATAAATAAGAACATACAAACCATCACAAAGGGATTATTTTACGCAAAAGGAGATATGGACGGTATATATGCTCCAGAAGATAATATTGATTATCCATTGCAAGATGTTCCTTGGGATGTGCCTAAAGGAGCATCAACTAATTGGGATGGACTGGTATATAAAAAAGTGTATCTACAAGTAGACAATATAGAAAATGTAGATGCAGATACCTTTGCTTATTGGATGAGCTCAATGTTAAATATTAGAATTATAAAAAAGAAACCAAGCAAAATAAAAAAATTTGTATATGGAATAATAGATATGATAGTAACTATATCTGGTGCAATATTTAAGCTTTTTATGAAGATACCTATATTGAAAAACCTAGGTATGCTAATATTAAATTGGATGATAAAAAAATGGGGAATAACGATGGCACAAGCTAGACAAATCTTTGCAAGTATCTTATTCTCCGTAGTCCTTGGGGGATTCCTCCTTATGGTACCACCAATGCTTGGATTTGAATCTATGGGAATGTTTGCTATTGCAGGAGAATCCAATATGTTGTCCCAAACATTAAGTATAGCAAATGAGATTGTATCAATAAAAAGTGATATAGATCAAGCCACTGCAGAAAATATGGCAAAAGAAATAGAAAGAGAAAACAAAAGACAAGAAGAAGCATTGGCCGAAGATGAAGTAACGGGAAAACAAGATATAACGCTAGGAGGAGACCCAGAAGATTTAGATGACCAAGAAAATCTACTATATCAAATGAGATTTAATCCTTTTGATGTATTCGATTTGGAACAAAACCAATATTTAAAGGAGAGAAAGTGATAAGACTATGGCCTATAATTTTTATGATAGGATGTTCTTGTAAAACACCTCTAATTAATGCAGGAAATTCTAGAGTAAATATAGTCGTAGCAAAACATACAGTTAAGATTATTTGCGATAGAGATATGGATGATAATGAGATAGAATTTGCTACAAAAACTATAGAAAAACTAGAGTTGACTCAATTTAAAGATATCAATTTGAGCAAGAAAATAGCAAGAGAGATAGAAATAGAAAATAATATTTCTTGTGAAATAGAAGAGGAAGAATACAATAAGACAATAAAAAAAGGAGGTGAAGCAAATGGCAATTTGTGATGATATATATGGGACAACACAATGTGACGGATATGAAGTGTTCAAGGGGATAAAAAATCCTCCATCAGAAGAGTTAGTTAAAAAATATTCTGAATTGTTGAATACAGAGTTGGTAGGAGAAAAATCAATACAAGAAGATGGATTGACTAGGATAGACAAAGTATTTACAGAATTTGGATTATCTAATGTAGAAAAAGGGCAAATTATAGCTCAGTATGAAGCTCAATCAATAGTAGGATTATCTGAAATACAAATAAGATATACTGTAGAGCTACTGAAAATGGTCGAAGAAAGAAAAATAAGACAAAGACAAATTGCAGAACTAGATAAAAAAGATGCAATTAATGATGCTATATTGTGTCAAGAAATCAAAAAATGTGAACTACTAGATATACAGAAAGAACAAGTACTACAAGAGCTAGAGAAAACTAAAGCGGAAACTGCACAAATAGTACTTGAAACACAAAAAGTTCCTGCAGAAATAGCATTGATCAAGTCACAAGAAGCAAAAAACATTGCAGATCTAACAAAGAATATTGCAGAAATAGCATTGATCAAGTCACAAGAAGCAAAAAACATTGCAGATCTAACAAAGAATATTGCAGAACTAGAGTTGATCAAGTCACAAGTATCAAAGAATCTTGCAGATGTGAGTAAATATCCAGCGGAAAAAGCTTTGATAGAAGCACAAACGGCAAACGCGATAAAAGAAAGGGATGTAAATGCAGCAAGAGCGGCTCAGATAAAAGCGGAAGCAAATTTAATAGGAGCAAAAAGATCATTAGTAGAAGCCCAAAAAAGCTTAGCTCAAGGACAAGCTAGAAACTACAAAGATAACTTGCTAGTTAAGGCTTGTGAATTCAGAGGAAATGTAGCATCGTTTGCAGTATCTTCAGGAGCTACTCAAGCTGGGGAAGCCGTTAGGGCATTCAATTCAACTGTAGGTCAACTAGAATCGAGGAGCCGATAATGAGTAAAGATAATGAAAAATATGCTATGCAATTATTGCAAGATTATAGAAATGCAGAAGAGGCGAAAAATGGGATAGACGAAGAAATAGTAAAGTGGAATGAGCTATATGAGGGAAAGAGACAAGCTATAATAAGCGACCCAAATGAACCAGCAATAGAAAAGATTGTAGCAAAAGAAATAGCAAAACAAGTAGAAAAACAAAATCCAGTAATTACAGAAGCATTTCTAAGTAAAAGAAATCCTGTGGTAATAGAGACAAGAGGTGACGACCAATCAAATGCCGACATAGAAAATTGGATAAATGATGTGTTAACGGATCCAGAAGAATATACAGAAAACATAGAAGAGATAGTAGAAATACTAATGAGAGAAGGAACGGTATGGACAAAAGCATCTTGGGATAGAGATGTAGATAGTGATGGAAATATGGTAGAAAATAAACCGTCACTAAAAGTTTGTTTAAATGAAAATGTATTACCAGATCCAAAAGCAAAAAAGCAAAAAGATATGAGGTTCCTAATAGAAGTCCAACCATTAGCTAGGATAGAAATAGCAATTCTACTAAATATGGATATAGAAAAGATAGAAGGAAAAGCAAGAGATGGGCATCATAAATCTGCACTTAGAGAAAGTAGAGAGATAGAATATGAAGACCTAGGATATAAAGAAGATACAACTACAGTAGATGAAGAAAGAGATATGTTGGAGTTGATAACTTATTATGGTTATGTAGTAGAAAACAATAAGAAAAAATACATAATAGCATATTGGGTAAATGGTCAAGATGATATTCTAAAAATAGAAGAAAATGATATTCCAGGAAGAAAAATACCATTCTACAAAGCTGTGTATAGTAGAAAACCTGGATCTCTGTGGGGTAGACCATTGGCCTACTTCTTGGAAGACAACCAAAGAATAAAAACTGGTATAAAAAGAGGCTTTCTAGAAACAATAGAAATAGCAAATCACGGACAACAATTTATACTTAAGGGTGGTATTGATTATCTGAATTATAAAAAGTTGTTAATGGGAAAAAAATACATAACGCTAAATAAGCAAAATGCATTGATTGATGGACAATTCAAACCATTGCCTGCGAGTATTATGCAGTATTATGAGCTAGAAGGAAGAGAAGCTACAGAGCTTTCAGGAAATAAAGGTTTTACAGTAAATGCAGAAGGGATTGCAAAAGAGGGAAAAGAAGGACAACTAACATCATCACAACAAAGAACATCGGCAACGGTAAGGAGTATATCCGCGATGCTAAGTGGGGTTGTTAGACAATGGTTGTATTATGGTCAAGAATATTTGACTATACCAGATGTGTTAAAAATAATAAATAACAAAGAGACAAGTTTAGATATGTTTTTATCGGCATTAGGACAACGAATAGTGGTATATGTAGGTACAGAGGAAAGCACATATGCTAAAGTTCAACAACTAAATATGCTTATGCAACAAGTGGCAACAAACAAAGATTCACTTCCAGATACAATCCCTTCAGAAATAGTAGCTGAAATGTTTGAAGCATTTGACAAAAGAGAAAAAGCAAGAGCAATTAGGTCTTACAAACCAGAGCCATCTCCACAGCAAACCAAAATGCTTGATCTGCAGATGATGGAAACTCAAGCAAAAATAGCAAAGACAAATGCAGAGACACAAGCAATACCGATACAGGCTCAAGCTGAATTGTTAAAAGGTAAAGCTAAAATGCTAGAAGGACAAACAAGTGAGGAAGAAAAAATCGGGAGAATAAGAAAAGACCAAAACAGTCAAAGAATAGCAACGATGGAAGCTATGTCAAAACAAAGAGAAGAAATCGCAAGAGAAGATGTATTAAAAGAAAGGAAGACAAATGGATGAAAAAAGTGACTTCATAAAAGAATTAGAACAAGAAGTAGAAAATGAAATGAGCGAAGATACTAAGGAAGAAAAAGAGGAGAATAAAAATGAAAAAGACAATGAGAACAACACAGAAACAAATACAGAGAAAGATGAAGAAGAGAAAGAAAATAGTAACGCAAAAGAAGAGAATGGAGAGAAAGAACAAGAAGAGAGCAAGATTATTCCAATCAATATCTTAATAGATGGAGAAACTGTAGAGCTAAGAAATGCTGAAGAAATAGTAGAGTATATAACTAACAACTCAACTAAAAGTACAAAAGAAAAAGCATTAAAAGATAGTAATATATCGGATGGAGATATAGCGTTATTGGCTGCAATCAAAGAAGGAGATATCAATGCCGTATTCAAACTAGCAAAAAACAACAATCTAGACATAATGATGGCGGATATAGATGAGTTAGACGATGGGAAAGAGTATGAGCTGCAAAGTAAAGAAAATACTGCAGTGGATAACATTGCAAATGAAATATTGTCAAACCCAGAAAAGTTGAAAGCATTTGATGCAGTGATGAATGATGCACTAATGGTAGATGAAAGTTTTGCAAAAGCTATAACACAAGAAAATGTGTTAAAAGTATTTACTAAACACCTAGAAAATGGAACTGCAGAAAAGTTAATGCCAGAAGCAAAAAGACTTGCAAGAATAAAAGGCATACCTGTGTTCGATGCATATACAATGCTAGGAGAAAGTGAACTTTCAAAGAATGAAGAAAAAGATACAACACAAGTATCAAGAGGAAAAGAAGGAACAAGAGAAAATCCAAAAAAGGAGGTAACGGAAGATGACATAGACGATATGGACGAAGAAGAGTTCGAAAAATACCTAGAATCGCAAAGACGATAAGGAAAAGTAGGAAATCGGATAATCAAGATGATTAAGAAAATACTTAATTAAGGAGTAAAAAATGGCTTATCCAATAAAAAACACAAAACCAGTAATGGGAACCTCAGGTTTCTCATCAACAAAAGCTCAAGCAATCTATGACAAAATCTTATTGACAAGAGTCGTTCAAAATAGAGTCCATAGCTATGGTGCACAAAATAGAAAGATTAGAAAAAACTCAAATGCGAAAAAAGGCTTTGCATATAGATACAAAAATATGCTACCAGCATTGACACCACTAGCACAGTATGATGGTACCAATATCATAAGACCTAACAAGATAGTAAGAGAAGAAGTCGAGTACGGTATTGAGTTTTACGGAGACTATGTTACAGTAACGGATGAACTCGACTTGCTAGATTATGATAATATCAAAGATTCATTCTTGGATATACTAGGTGACCAAGCTGCACTAACTGCAGATACATTGACTAGAGATAAATTATACTCAGGAACAAATGTAATATATGCAAAAAGTAGTGCCGATAGAGCTGCAGTAGCAACTGGAAAAGTAGTCTTTGAAGATAAAGATTTTGATCTAGCGGAACTGAAGTTGAGAAATCAAGGTGCTAAGAAATTCACAAAAGCAATTGAAGCATCCGTAAAAATAGCAACAAGAGCAATCAAGCCAGCATATATAGCTATAGTAGCTCCAGCGATAACTCACGACCTAAGAGATCTTAGTGGATGGAGAGAAGTTACAGACTATGCAGATTATAGCAAGAGAATCGATGACAATGAAGTAGGCTCAAGAGGTGCTTTCAGATTCTTAGAATCAGATAATGCAAAGCCTGTAGATGTAAGTGGTACAAATGTATGGCAAACAATTGTATTTGGAGAAGATGCATATGCAGAAGTTCAACTAAGAGGAAAAGGAAAAGTGAAAACACTAGTAGAAGGATTTGGTGGAAAGGGAGACCCATTGAGTCAATACCAAACCTTAGGGTGGAAAATGACATTTGGTGCTGCAATCTTGAACCAAGCTTGGCTCATTAGATTAGAAAGTGTATCAACATTAGAAGACAAAAGCGTTAAGCACTATATGGACTATACACCTAGAACATAGTATGCTTTAAGTAGGAAAAATGGGAGAAGAAATTCTCTCATCAATAGGAGAATAAATGTCTAAAAAAAATGATAAAATAAGAGTGAACAAAGTAGAAAGAAATGGTATTTCAGTAAAGGTTATACCACTAAGAGACGGAGATGGAAAAAATGAAATATTTGTAGGAATAAACCAATACTCAGCGTTGATTGCACCTAGACAAAAAGTGTATATCCCAAGAAACATAGCAAAGTTTCTAGATGAAGCAACATCTCCAGTGACAATACCATTAGAGACAAAAGAGGAGAAAGAAAGAGATATAGCAAACGGAGGAAATGGTGTCTATAAAACGGTAGATGAAAAACTTTATGATGTAATAAGACTAAAGGAGTAAGATATGGATGGAATAACAGGATTATTAAAAAATATATCTATAGGAGATATAGGTAAATTCTTAGGTGGAGATGCATTTAAAAATATGGTAGGACTAGGTTCAAACCTATGGCAAATGAATAACCAAAACAAAATGTTAGGATTGCAACAAAATGCTATGCAACATACACAGGCACAAAATGACAAACTCTTACAGAGAAAATTTGATAAAGAAGATCAAATGGCAAATGTAGATTGGATGGCGGGATATGAAAGTCCAGTCTGGAACTAGAAAATGTTTAACTATAGACCAGAATCAATACAGAAATATGGAAATGATGCTCAATACTTGTCTTCAATGAACCAACTATTAGGGACTATAAACAAAACAGGTCAACAAGCAATAGAAAGTTTAGGAGGTATAGGGCAATCTTTCAGAGCGGGAGATTTGGCTCAAGCACAAGCTAATGGAGATTTTCAGGAATTAACACCACAAGAAATGCTAATGAAAAGAGCATCAATTGTGGGAGGAGGTTCCTTACCAGAACAATCATACAAAAATGCAGATATGTGGCAACAAGATGCAGTAAGTAGAGAAGACAACCAAAGAAAATTGGATGCAGCAACAACTCTCTACGATAGACAAAGTGCAGCAAAGGCTCAAAGTATGGGAAATCAAATGGCATTAGCTAGATTGAGAAGTGGGTTAAGAACAAGAGAAAGACAAAGAAACAATAGTGGAATACAAGGAAAAGAAAATAATGAAAATATTTCACAAATAAACCAAAACTACAGTAGCAAAGAAATAGCGCAATACAAGAAGAATCTAGGATCAAAGGCTCGATATCAAATTACAGATAGAGATGCTACGGATTTAATGGAAGGAGGTAATCAAATATTTGAGAAAAGAGATGTTGATTACAATGGAAAACCAATTGTAAAAATAATGGTTCAATCTCCAGATGGAACAAGTATGCCATTAGAAGAATATAAAAAAATACTAAATGTGCACAGAAAAAGAAAAAATAGAAAAATAGAACAAAAAAATCAACCACAAGGAAAAAGACAACAACAAAACCAAATAATGGGTTTAGATACCTTAACTAGTAAAACGAAAACAAGACAAACAAAAAATGCAGAAATAGAAAAACAAAATATAGAAAAAAGTAAGCGAAAGGCAAAGAAAATAAAAGAGTTAACAATTCAATATCAAAATGGAACATTGTCTAGAGAAAAATACAGTGAACTATTGAAAGGATTATAATGACACAAGAAGAATTTGATTTGGCGAGAGATGAACTACTCTCAGAAAAACAAGAAACGAATCAACAACTTATGGAAAAAACAAAAGAAGAAAGAGGCTTATGGGATGAAGCAAAATATCAATATAATCAACAAGTAGCTCAACCGATAAGAGAAGCCACAGGAGGATATGACGAATTAAAAACTCCGTTTTATCAACCAGATGAAGTTATCACTCCAAGAGGAGAAAAAATAAGAACCTCAAGTAGCTTGGTAAATAGTGCAACTAGAAAAGATTTATTAAGAGAAATGGATGATTTGCTAGAACAAGGGAAAAGAAATAACCCTAATGACCCATCATTCTATACAAAATATGATGACAATAGAAACTTGATAAAGCAAGGGACTGCAGGAATTGGCGTAGATGAAAGATATGTCAATGACGGTTTAGCGAATGAATGGAATGACACAAGTGAAGTTCATAGTCAAAATGCGAGGCTTGCAGAAGCCAAGCTAAATGGTAATCTAGAAACAAGAAAGCAAAGACTAATACTGAATCCAAAAGATGGAGCATTGGTTGGAGTTGATGGTTCAGGAGGAACTGAGGTTAGAGAAAATGATGGGTTAGAAAGAGACCTACAGGATTATAAGCAATATGGCTATTTAAGAGATTTTGATGATGATATGTTAGATGAGCCATCTTTGAATATGAAAAGAAAAATCTTAGACGAAGATAAATATCGATTAAATAATCCAATGTCAAGAGAAGACCTTATTACAAATATGGATAAAATGGATGATAAGCATTTCTTTAAGTCTTTAGAAAAAATAGACTCAGATAACACTATAGATGGAGCTTATAGTGAAAAGCAAATGATGAAGAGTGAAAGGTGGAAACGATTAAGTGAAACACTTAGTGATTATTTTGACTTGTCTACCAGCCATTTAAAACCAAGAGAACTTGTTGGTGAAATGGCTCAAATAACAAATAAGATAGATGATGGACTATTCAACTTGGTGGCTATGAGTAAAGAAAAACCAGAAGTTAGAGAAGCTTTAGGTAAAGCCTTATTGATGTACCAAGCCACAGGATTGGATACAAATCAATTTGCTAGAGGAGTAGTTAATACTTTATTGGATACAACAACTTGGGCAACTGGAGGAGCTGGGGCATTAGCTAAAATCGCAGGAAAAGGAGCGATTAAGGAGGGACTAAAATTAGGAGCAAAAGAACTAATTAAAGGCTCAGCAAAAAGTGCAATGACAAGTGGTGCATTATACAATATGGGGCAAGATGCAGTTACTCAACAAATAGAAAATGAAGGAAATGGAAAAGACTTTAATACAGCAAGAACAATTACAGCTGGAGTCTTCGGTGCCGCTTTCGGTGGAGCAATGTCAAAAGGTATGGAAAAACTAGTAAATGGTTTATCTAAAAATGTAAAAGATGGAGTTATTACAGAAGAACAAGCTATAGAAATAGCAAAAAATAACGCAGATGGAGAAGAAGGTTATGTTCCAAAGAAAAGAGTAAGAGCTGGAACCGAAAAAGTAGATGAAGAAGAAGATTATGTGCCGAGGAAGAGAATAAGAGGCCAATCAAGAGAAGAATATATGGCAAAAGAAAAAGAGGAAGTAGGAGATACAGAAAATATAAAAGATATGACGGAAGACGAAATTAAAGTTTACGAAAGAAAAAAAGAAACTAGAGATGCAGAAGATGTAAATATAGAGAAAAAAGCATCAAGAAAGCTAGAAGACAAACAAGAAAAAATAGACAACGATGAAAAGGTAGTTGACATAAATGATGAAATAGAAGCTAGAAGAGAAGTTCTAAACACTTCATCACAAACAAAAAATATTCCTAAATATAAGACGGATATATTAAAGAAGGAATTAGCAACGCTCTATGTCGAACAAGGAATGAGTGTAAAAAAAGCTAGAAAAAAAGTAGACAAAGAAACCTTGGATATAGAAGTAAGCAAAGAAGCAAAGAAGATGAGCGAACCTGAAGTAGAAGAAAGCATAGGTTACTTAAGAAGAGGAATAGAGACGGAGAAGAGCACAAAAGAAATAGCAAACTCCGTAAATGTTCTAGAGAAAAAATTAGGAGAAGCAAATGTAAGAAATAAGGAAAAGGTTGCAAGAAAAATATATGACGACCTAATAGCTTCAAGTGAAAATGGAAATTCAATAACAAAAAAAATGAATGCCTCAAAAAATGCAAAACTAAAGACAATGGCTAGAGAGAATACAGAAAAGATAGAAACCGAAAAAGAAAACACGGAGCAAATAAAATATGAATCATTGAAGAAAACGAATGAAATAGAAGATGAAAATTTAAAGACAATAAGAGAAAAAAATGAGTTGGAAATAAAAAACATAGAAAACAAAGTATGGGAAAATGACAAAGAAATATCATTCCTAGAAGGAGACAAAGGAGCTAGTGCAACAAAAAATGCTGTAGAAAAAAAGGCAAGAGGAAAAAACTTATCAAAAGAACAAATAGATAAGGTGAAAGAAGCAATACAAAAAGACTCGAGAGAAAGAACGGGAGAGAAGTTCAACGAGAAAACACTATCAAAAATAGTGGGAAGATGGCTACAGGATTATAATCTTAAAAATGATTTAGTCTATAAAGAAAGTGGAGAAGGCTTTGAACCACATATGATAACACCAATAGTGGAAAAAAAAATAGCATATGATAATAAGAAATATAACAATATGCTAGATGCTATCTCAGAAAAAGGGAAAAGAGAAGTCTTAAATCCAGAAGATAGAAAAAGAGCTATGGACATAATAGAAAAGAATATGACGGAAGAAGAATTGAGCCAACTAGTGATGGCCAACAACAAGAGGTTCAGAATAGAAAAAAATGACAATGATAATAAAAATACCAGAGAATGGAAAAATCAAATAGAAGAGTATGTTAGAAGAATTAGACAAAAAAACAAAAACAATAAAGTTCTACAAAAGAAAGAAATAGAAAGACAAAGAACTGAAAAAGAAAAAGAAGTGATAGAGCAAGGGGAACTAAAAAGCGACAAAGAATATAATGAAGAATCAACTAAGTTAATGATAGCCAAAGAAGATATGGTTAATGCAGGAGAAAGAGCAATAATAGACAAGATAGTAAAAAGCGACCAAAGCATAACTAAGTTGAGACAAATTAGAGACAAAATAAGAGAAAACGAATTAGACTTAGCAACGACGCAGAGAGAAAATGATGTGTCAAATATGAATAATAAAATAAAGACAATAAACAAATTATTAGAAGAAGAATTTTACAGGAGAAAAGTAAATATCGACTTATTAAGAGAGAGACAAAAGAAAATGAAGAAAGGCATAGATGCATTAGCAGAAAGAGTCAAGGGAGTTCAAAAGAAAAAGATAGAATGGACAAAAAGTTTCTTCGTAAATAAAAAAGGGAAGAGAATAGAAAATAAAGAAATAATGGATGAAATGGATTTTATTAGTAGACAATTAGTAACTGTGGAAGATTTTGTAAATCCAAAGCATAGGGGAGAAAATATAGGAGAAAAGATACCTGAACCCACAATAAAGAGAATGATGCAGGAGTACGAAATAGGACATATAGACCGTGGATATTCTGAACATTCAGGACTACAAGTGCAAGGAAAGATAAAAGAACCTTTTATAGTGGAAGGAGATACAATAAGAGTCAATACTCTAAAAGATATAGATAAGGAATTAGAGTTAAGACTTCAATACTTTGATTCAAAAGAAAATATGAAACAAGTATATGGAAAATCAAATCAAGCTTTCGGTATGACAACAAAAGAAATAAGAGATTTGAGAAATAGATCAAATAGTACTAGACAAGCTAACAAGTATATATTTACAATAGATAGTTTGTATAGAATGAAAACATATGCAAACAAAACTGGCAAAGATATTATAGGCAATAAAATAAAGATGCTAAAAGATAAAGAAGTTGTAAACTATGTTTTCAGTAAAGAGCTACGAGAAAAAATAGACAAAGATCTATACGAAAATGTAAATATACACAAGCAATCAATAAAAGCTCAAAAAAGAAGAAGAGAAGAGCTAGATAAAAGATATGATTATCATAAAGAAAAGAATATTAACAATAGAGAAAAACAAAGTGTTAAGCAAATAATCGCATCAAACAAAAGTATAAAAAATGAACTAGAACAAAAGATAGAAAAAAATGATATAGAAAGTAGAAAAGCCTACGAAGAAATAGTAAGAGGCGAAGCCAGCAAAGGAAAAAGCTGGGATGGAGAAATTACCAAAGAAATAGAGGGTAAATATGGAGACGATGCGAGAATGATTCAGCATCAAAGAGATAGAATATTTGAATTGAAGCAATTTAATAATCACAAAATGACATATGATAATATCAAATTTAACGAAGGGCAAAGAATAACCAGAGAAATAGATGCCACTATGAAGACTAAATTTGATTCCAGGTTGGATGAAATTGCTGAAGCGGAAAGAATAGCTAATGAGTTTAGAGGAATAGAAAATTCAACAAAGATAGAATTGGATACTCTAGAAAATTTAGAAAGAATAGAAAAAGAAAAAAGAAAAGATTCTTCAATAGAAGGAGAGGAATCAAAAAGACAAGAAGAAGTAAAAGCCTCAAGGTTTAGATATAAAACATCATTGGACCAAGTATCTCAATATTGGGATACAGGAGAAATACCTAGAATAAAAGGTGACGATTATGGAACACAAGGAAATCAACAATTGTCTAACGAAGTAGTAAAGTTGATAGATGAAGTAAAAAAGACAAATGCAAATATAACAAAAAAAGATATTGCAGAATGGCTTAGTCCGAATGGTGTAGATAACGAAACATCAAAAAGACTTAAAACTATAAAAAAAGAATTCATATCTCAAAAACTCAGAAAAGCACAAAATGAAAAGTTAGGTATAAAAGATAATGAAATGATGGGAGAGAAAAGAACCTATTCATACAGAACAACGATAAAAGACTTATCGAATTCTGCATTGCAAGTACTAGGAACATTATTGAAGAATAAAAAGTTACTAGCATTGGCTAAATCTGGAGGAGAAAATGGTGATATTAGACAAAAGATAGGTGAAAATATGATGAAGCATATGCCTGAAGGATCTTTTGTCTCACACAATCCAGAATTTAAAACACCTAAAGATTTCATTAAACCATTATTCATGACGGAAATATATGGTAGGCTAAGAAAAGGTCAAATGCAAGAGTTGATGGCCGTACATAGATGGGATGAAAAACAAGCAAGAAATTTCTTTGATGCATATGAAAAAGAAATGAACAATCTTGACCCAACATTAAAGAAAACAATAGATGCTATATACGCCAGATTGGAGCATCCAGAAAAAGGTTCCAAAATTGAGTTCGAACTACCAAATGGGTATAAAATAGAATTAGACTATGCAAAAGATTATAAACAAAAAGTGAAGTACAAGGGAAAAGATATTGACTTTGAAGTGAAAGGACAAGAGCTAGATGAATATAATCGAGGACTATTTCCAGCCATACTACACTCAGTAGATGGTTATGTTGCCCACCGTTTGAGAGAAAAAGGATATCACACAGTACACGATGCAGTATATATCCCAAGTGGAAAAAATAAAAAGATGGATGAAGAGTATTATAAAATAATGGATGAACTCGCAGAAGACGATATCTTTGAGAAAATATTAAAAGATATAGGGATTGACCCAGAGACTGTACCTATAGCCAAAAAGGGAGAAAAAGACTTTATGGATAAAGGATACTGGATAAATGGAGAAAAGAAAAAATCTGTGGGAGTAGAGCACGAAAAAGATGTAGAGCTAGAAATAGAAGGAAATGCAGTAAACAAAGAAAAGTTTCAAAATGAAGAAGGGGTAATGAGAGAGTTTATGGCAAGAAACGATCATAGACAATTATCTGAAGATAAACTTTTAGACTTTATTATTGATCAAGGTCAATATGATAAAGTAGTAAGAACAATGCATACAAAAGAAAATCCTTTTGAAAGAGCATACAATATGGCTTTACGAAATCCTAAATGGAATAAAAGTATGGCAATAAAGCCACCAAGAAAAAATTGGACTACAGTAGAAAAAGATAAATGGTTTTATATACAAAAAAAACTATTCAAAGAAGCGAGAGCAAAGATAGAAATGAATCCAAGATACGATGAAATGGTATTAGGAAAAAGAACATTCTTTGATAAAAATCATAACCCTATACAATCTCTACAGAAGAGTAGGGAAGATGTAATTGATAGACAAAAGGAATTATTTGATAAGGATATGACACAATCCTCAGCATTGCTTAAAAAGTTCTTCAATGAAAATGGTGGAGACTTTGATTCATTTAAAAAGAAAGTAGAAAATTGGGATGATAAAAAAGTCCTAAATGAAACGGAAAAAGAAGCAATAGACCTACTGTATAATACAGAAAGAGAAGCAAGTATAGTAGAAGTTAAAGACATAAAGACAAAAGAAGAGGAAAGAAGAGAAGTCAAAAAAGAAGAAAAAGAAAAGTTAACTAAGGTAGAAGTGCTAGGAAAAAGAGCGAAAAGAAGAGTTAGAAAAAAGTAGAAACTGTATCGGAAAAAAAAGAACAACTAAAAGAAGTAGAAGAACGGGAATTGGATGAAGACTTCGACCCCGATCCTTCCGATTTGATTAGTACAGTTGCTGAGTACAAGGGATATATAGAAAGACAACTTGGCAACACCGATGCAAGTAAAGAACTAAACGATTTATCCTCAACAGTAAAACATATAGAAAAAATGGATATAAAACAACAAGAGCTCGATGAATTATATTGGAAAAACTTGACTAAGAATTTCGACCAAGAAGAATTGACAAAACACTTATTGGATACAGATTATGTAGCACTATATGGAACATCTAAAGAAGATTGGATGGAATATAAAAACAAACATATAGATATATATAATAGGGCAAAACCATATATAAAACAAATGGTTAAAGGAATAAATAGACCAGAAAATCAAGTAGGAAAATGGGTAAACAACGCCAAAGGAGTAGCTTGGGAACTAAAGCTAAAGGGCGATGCTGAAGATATAATTGATAAACTAATCTCTATCGAAGCTATGAATAAAAACGATAGTTGGAAAATGATAGAAGAATTAGAAGGAGAAGGTGAAGGTGGTGTATCTATCTTAGACGATATAATGATGGAAATGAAAGACATCCAAAATAGACAAATAAAAGAGTTTAAGAAAAATCCAGACACAAGAGTAAAGGGATGGATGGACACACCATACAAAGGAGATAAGAAAGTTAATGAGCAAGGAATGATTGAAGTGGATTATTCTGCAGCAAATCAACAAGGAATTATTCCGTCTAAAGAAGTGAATAAACAATCGGGAAAAAAGATTATGGTGAGAGAAGACACTGTAGATGGAGAAAAAATGGTTCCACTCAATATGAAAAGAACAAAAGCAAATATTGAGATAGCTCTTAAGAACAATTGGAAAATAGACAAATGGGGAAATGTATTTGCTATGGCGGGGCAACCAACAAGAGACAAGTTAGGTAGGTCAAGAAACTTTTCTAAGATAATAGCTGGAACAACTAGAAAGATGAAAGCTAAGGGTACTGAAATACTAATTGTGGAAAAAATACTAGATGGAGAATATGGAAACATATATTCAAGTACGAAAAAAGAAGGAATGGTGCAAGTCCCAGAAAGCCAAACAAGGAAACTACCAAAAGTCTTACAGGAAAAAATGAAGTATGTAAATGAAAAATACTACTTTGAACTCTTTGGTAAAAAGAAATACTCCTTTACAAATGAATCAAATTCAAAATTGGCTCAAGGCATAGATAAAGCACTACGAGACTTAACATCCGACTTTAAGAAAAATGTAGTACTAAAGAATATACCATCATATGTAAACGCATTTTTGGCTTCAGTAACAACACCAATAATGATAGGAAGAAATCCAGCTAGAGCTATAAAAGATATGCATTTTGCAATGAAAGAAGCAAAAAGAAACAATGAACTAATATTAGAAAAAGCACATTATGCAAGACTAGGGATAAATCCAGAGTTTGTAATAGATAAATTGCAAGAAAGTTTATTGTATCAACTAGAAGAAAATGGATTAGCAACCAATCTATTAGATGGAGCTAAAGAAGGAACTAGCTTCATAGGAAATGCTATAGGAAAAATATTCGGAAGATACAAGCGAGTAAATACATTAGTCAATAATGTTATGTTGAATGATGGTTCTTATATGGGAAATAAGACCGCTGCATTGTTTAGTTTTATAGACACAGGTGGTAGATATACCACAGCACTAAAAGTCCTTGAAGGAAAAGAAAAAAACGCAGAGGGGAAATACAGTAAAGAAGATTTACAAGAAGCTGTATTATATGCAAATGGATTATTTGGAGATATGTCAAGAGTGGCACCAGATGTGATAACAATGTTAGATGGTTATCCAATAGCTCCATTCATAAAGTGGGCATCACAAGTTGCACCTATGACATTGAAATTAACTAAAAACAAACCACAATATGCGTTTCCGCTAATGGTAGGATTATATATGCTACAAGAAGAAAGTAAAAAATGGGGAAAAGATGATAAAGACTCTTCTATGAGGGGAGGAATTAGGACATCATCATACAATCCGGTATTCACTATATTAGATTTTGCTCAAGATATACCAGAAGAATCTATATTTAGAAAATGGGAATACTTTGTAAACGAAAAAAAAGAAGGAAAAGATGTATACAACGCATTGAAGCCATATCTTCTTCCACGATACATAACTAAGATAGCGGAACAAGTAGCATATAACAAGGATAAAGAAAAAGTAAACTATGGGCGACTAGCAAAAGAAACAATATTGCCTAAAGCTGGACACAAATTCAAGACAAACAAAGGTACAGAAATAGACACCAGAGCTCCAACAATGAGATTAATAGAAAGGATAATGAACGATGAAGATACAATGGGGAAACGAGATAGAGGAAAATGAAAAGATAGAAAGAATGGCTACAATGCTAAAGAATAAAGAAAAGTTTGATTTAGCAAAAACTAAAATAACAAAAGAAGCAAGCGAAAGAATAAATAAAAAAAGAGAAAAAAGAAAATCCATTAAAAATAATAGAAAAAAGAGTATAAACAATATAAGAGAACAAGAAATATCTATAGAAAAATTAGATAGAAGACTTTCACATTTGACCAGAAAAAAGAAAATTGTAGATGAAGAAAAAAGTCTAATTATATTGTATAGAAAAATAATAAAAGAATATACTTTGATTTATAATGGAAAGCCTAACTTTTGTTATAATAAAGCCCTCAGGAGATTTGCCTTACCCGTTAAGACATTAACTGAAAAAGAAAAACTATGGGATGAGATAAAGATAGAAGAA
>CBDCGX010000043.1:0-60601 GCA_965216965.1 Spirochaetia bacterium
TGAAAAAGAAAACTGGGATATGTTTTATGATGCCATTGACATGCTCCACTCTACAGATGGAAAAGATACTCTTAAAAAAGCAATTGCAGATATTAAAAATTGTTTAGAAAACACAAGAATTAAATAATTTCTACATAACATTAAGAATTATCAATTAGTAAGTCGTCATTCTAATTTCTCTTACAATTTCTTTAGCATAATCATTAAGCATAGCCTCATCAGCAATACTGGTATCTATCCATCGTACACTATCTCCAAAACGTCTAAAAAACGTATATTGCCGTTTTGCATATTGCCTCGTATGTATTATTATCTTATCTTTAATCTCTTGCAAAACTTCATCTTTGACCATAGAATTTGTAATCCATGCTTTGCAAAGCATATCGTTTTGAAAAAACTCCTGTACACCTATAGTGTGAGCCGCATTATGTGTGAGCCTTAATCCTTTCTTATAAAGATTCTTGACCTCATCTACCAACCCTTGCGAAAACATTTGCTCTACCCTCTCAACTATGCTTTTGTGCAATATCTCCTTTCTTTTTTTAAGTCCAACAATAAAAAATGAATAATCTCCTTGTTCACTTGTATTAGAACAAGTAAACTTCTCAAAACTACTTACTGGAGTACCCGATAATATATATATCTCAAGAGCTCGTATAATCCTTTGAGTATTATTCTTTTGTATCGCTCCCGCATATACCGGGTCTATTGTGTACAAGCGTTTATATAATATCTCAATACCCTTTTCATTATATTCCTTTTGTAACTGCTGTCGAACCCTAGCATCAGAAGGTGGAGTATTGGGAAGTCCACGATATAAATGATATAAATAATATGCTGTTCCTCCACTTACCACTGCAATATTATTCTTTACATGTATTTTCTTTATAAGCGTATTAGTAGATTGCACAAAATCAAAAACTGTGTAGGGGCTTGTAATGTCTAGTTCTGATATTAAATAATGTCTAACTTGGTCTCTTATTTCTTTTTTTGGAAGTGCTGTACAAATATCTAAACCCTTGTATATCTGCCTAGAATCAGCAGATATTATTTCTATAATACGAGGTAAAAATTGTTTATATAAAAGAAAAGAAAACGATGTCTTCCCTACTGCAGTAGGACCAAATAACAGAACAACTGTTTTCAAAAAACGATTACTCTTTTTTTACTTTATAAATGACTTCTTCATCAAATATTTCTTTGAAAGCTATAGAGGCAGCTTTTTCTTCTGTTTCATATTGGTGCTTTTTCTGTAAGTGAGTAGCATCCTTATCTTCAAGTGTAGTAGGAACAAAAGCAGATCTAATATCTGTAATTTGCTGTGTCCGCTTTACAACAGCTGACACAAGTTCGTAGATATTACCTTTATATCTTAACAGTTTCTTAAATGGTATTGACATATCTGTATTATAGACTTTTACATAATATAAAGCAAGTATTACAAAGAATATTATATATATAAATACTCTTGACATATTTAAGAAAGAAAAGTACTCTTAAAAATGTATGAATATTGTTTTATTCGGACCACCCGGTGCAGGCAAAGGGACAATGGCAACAAAATTAAGTAGCTACTTTTCTATTCCCCATATCTCTACTGGTGACATATTCAGAAAACACATATCACAAAAAACAGGAATCGGTATAAAAATTAAAACCATACTTGAAAGTGGAGAACTTATACCTGACTCTCTCACCACAAGAATTGTATCTCTTCAAATTCAAGAATCTAACGCAAAAAATGGATACATACTTGATGGATATCCTCGAACTCTACCTCAGGCACAATGGTTTCATACACATAACACTATACATTTTTATATATCTTTTGAAATTGAAGAATCTATAATTGTACAAAGACTTTCTGGAAGACGGATTCACCCCGCATCGGGGAGAACATATCATGTACTCTTTACACCTCCCAAAACCCCTAACAAAGATGATATCACAGGCGAAAATCTTATTCAAAGAGTTGATGATGCTCCTGAAAAAATAAAAAATAGATTACATGTATATAAAAAAGAAACTATTCCAGTACTTGATTTTATAAAAACACAGCCTCAATATAGAACCATTGATGCCTCACAAATACCCTCTGTAGTATTCAAAAATATATTAGCTACTATATATGCAATCTAAAAATACGACTTTTTACTATAATGAAATTATGCAATTATATAATACGTATGCCTTTATAAAAATAAACGACCTTGAAAGCACAAAAGAACTCCTCCTCAAAAAGGGGAAAGAGCTCAATATTCTAGGTACTATATTCATATCACAAGAGGGTGTCAATCTTGCAATAACAGGATCTAAAGATATGCTGCATGTATTTAAAACATATTTAGAAGACACACTCACCCTTACAATCAACCCATTCATAACAAATCTAGAATGGGCACCATTTAAAAAATTTAAAATATGTATAAAACCAGAAATTGTCACACTCAGAAAACCACAAGTAAATACCTCTTGTGAAATAGGCAATTTTGTTTCTCCAAGAGAATGGAATACAATTATCTCTAATCCAGAAACTTTACTTATAGATACACGAAATAATTATGAATATTTTATTGGTCATTTTGAAGAGGCTATTAATCCTGATATAAACACTTTTAAGGAATTCCCCACATTTGTGGAAAAAATGCTCTCAGATAAAAAAAAGAAAACCATTGCAATATACTGCACAGGGGGCGTTCGTTGTGAAAAAATATTTCCATTCTTATTAGAACAAAACTATACAAAGGTCTATCAACTACAAGGAGGAATTCTCTCCTATATGCAAGAAATACCAAAAGAAGAAAGTCTATGGAAAGGTGTTTGTTTTGTCTTTGATGATAGAATTGCTATTGACCACACCATGAACCCTGCCACAATAGATCCTAACATCGTTCTCAATACATTTCACAATCAATTCTTAAACTATAAACGAACCTCTCGTCATGCTAATCATGTTTATTCAAAGATAATGAGCATAACAAGTCTATAAAATAACTACCGCAAGCCCTTACTTTTATATTCTAAATGAAAGAACATTGGCATAATCATCAATATTCCCATCATCTAAACATATTGATATAATTCTTTTTCCAAGAGAATTAAGCCCATCAATATCTTTATAAAGTTCAAGTTCCTTTTTGAAAAACAAGATAAGCTCTTCTGCTCCTTTGTCATAAGCATCTATTCCAACTTCCTGCTGTTCTTCTACTCTTAACAATCCTCGAGGAATAAAGGTAGAATTAAATGTGATAGTATCAGGAGTATATCCTAAAAGTGGGCAACGAGCTGCGATCAACCTATCTCGTTTGTATTTTACTCCTCCACGACGAGCAATATATTCTCGAGTAAGCCACTGAGCATTAAATCCAACCTTATATGCCCCTATAAACTGATTAGGAATAAGAAGGTATCGTGTTTCGGCTGTATCTTGTATTTGTCTCAACAACACATTTGCCTGATCAACTCTCACTCCTATTGCAAACGGCCAATATGATCCCACTCCTTCGCTTTTTAAGCCTTTTCCTGTAGCAACTATACTAGGGTTTGCATACCCTCTTGGGGCGACAAGTCTCCAAAGCCACGCAAGTGCAGGTGGAAGTATATGCATAATTCCAAAAATACCATACGAAGGCTCTTCTCGTGTAGAACGAGGTGCCCTCACTCCTATACTCCTAATATCTACACTAACAATACCTTCTACAATATTAGGAATGTACTTTCGAGGTATTACCACCCTTGGATTAGGGCAAGGAGAATCAGGAGCATCATATATATGCTCCCATATAAGAGTAGTAGCACCAGGTTTTGCATCTATATTCAAAAACACTAATGGTTCAGGAGGACTAATACACAGTGCTTCTAACTGAGGATCAGTACCATACTCTTTAAGATGATCTACCCGCAAGAACCACCCCTGTTCTGCATCTTCTATTTGTAGTTTTCTTCCATTTTGTTCTTTGGGATGTGTAATTCCCATATCGTCAACTACAGGATATAGTGTACAAATATCGCGCATGCCTAGCATTATAGAATCCTCAGTATCAGGATTAACTGCAAGTGTCATAAGACCATTTTTTGTTAGGTGCGGATCTTGTGTCATTTCTGTTTTTCCACCACCCGACGCTCCTTCGTGCATAAACACAAGCTCACACTCATAAGGAGTTACTACTTTAACTGCAGAACAGTGCAATGTTGGCCATGGAGGCTTTTCTTTCTCACCAATATTAAGCAATATACTATATACTCCTTTTTTTGCACTTGGGCCAGGATAAAGATTGTAAGAAAATACTTCATGCATATTTTCTGACCGCAAGTGAACTACAACTTGTTTCCCATCAAAATGAGTATGTCTAAAAGGAGGTGCAACATACATGATACTCTTGGGACTTACCCTATTTACTGGCAAGTCATACAAAGGAATGTATCCTTGTAAATCCATTAAAATAAGGGCGAAAAAGGCTGCTTGTTTTGGCACTAATGCAACAGTAAGATATTCATATTTTTTACCTCCCGCATAAAAAGGAATAACATACAATTCTTGCTTCTTTAACCACTCAAATGTTCTGATTCTTGTACTACTAAAATCCTGTTTAAATCGCTCTTTATATGTTTTTTTATTAGTGGGGAAATCATCTGCAATAACCATAGCATCAGGATCACGTCGTCTCATATAAACATCTGTGAAATTAACTGCAATACCATTTTTACATTTAGACACATATGCCTCTTTATACTTTCCTTTTGTCGGCACATCAAATATAACATCTGCGCTCATATTTTCATCCCCACCAAAAATATCTCGTATAAGTCTACTACGATCAGCTGGTATTACAATTCCTAGAGCAGACTCCATTATATCCTGCACTTCTTCATTAAAAGCAATATGTTTAAAAAGCTTTTTTATATCCATTATTTCTCCTTCATGCTTCTAAAAGCATAATATTGCAATGTTAAATATTTTTCTAACCTCTGCTATATTTTTCTTTTCTTCTATAAATTAAAACATCTCGTCTAAATCACAAACTGATTATAACGGATCATCTATTTATGCTTCTCTCTCAATGTCTTTGCAGCACTTACCATTCTAGCAAGTGCTTGTTTTACTTCTTCCCATGTTCGGGTCTTAAGACCACAATCAGGATTCATCCATAATTGTTCTTTAGGAATAAATTCTATCGCTTTCTCAATAAGATCTATCATTTCTTGCTCAGATGGGACACGTGGGGAATGAATATCATATACACCTGGTCCTATATTATTAGGGTATTTAAAAGCTTTAAAAGCATTGAGTAAATCCATATTACTTCGAGAAGCTTCAATAGAAAGAACATCTGCATCAAGTGCCGCTATAGAATGTATAATTTCATTAAATTCAGAATAGCACATATGCGTATGAATCTGTGTTTCATCTTTTACTCCACATGTAGAAACTTTAAACACATTCACAGCCCATGTAAGATATTGGTCATATTCCCGCGACCTCAATGGGAGCCCTTCTCTAATAGCAGGTTCATCTACCTGTATAACCTTAATGTTTGCATTCTCTAAATCTCTTACCTCATCTCTAATGAGCAATGCAATTTGCATTGCCGTATCTTTTCTAGGCTGATCATCGCGAACAAAGGACCACTGTAATATTGTTATAGGTCCAGTAAGCATTGCTTTCATAGGTTTTTCCGTAAGCGATTGGGCATATGCTATCCAATCTACTGTAATTGCTCTGGTTCGAGAAAGATCTCCATAAATTATAGGGGGCTTTACACATCTACTTCCATAGCTTTGCACCCATCCATTCTGAGTCGATACAAACCCATCAAAATAGTCCCCAAAGTATTCTACCATATCATTTCTTTCGGGTTCACCATGCACTAATACATCAATATCTATACTCTCTTGAAAGGAAACAACTTCTTTTATATTGTCTTTCATTGCCTTAATATATTCTTCTTCCCCTATTTCTCCTTTTCTAAAAGCTGATCGTTTTTTTCTAATATCAATAGTCTGAGGATAACTGCCTATAGTAGTAGTAGGAAACATCGGGAGACGTAAGTGTTTTTCTTGTAATGCCTTACGAATTAAAAACCCTGATTTTCTCTTTGCCATTTCAAGCGTTATAGAAGACGTTCGTTGCTTTACAGTTGTGTTATGTACAAGCAAACTGTTTCTTCTATTTTTTATAGCTCTTTCATTTTCTTCAAGATGACTCTTTACTGCATCTTTTCCCTTATTGCAAGCATCTACAAGAACCGTTATTTCTTGTAACTTTTGGGAAGCAAACGCAAGCCACTGTACAATTTCTTTGTTAAGCACTGTCTCATATTTAACATCCATAGGAACATGAAGTAATGAACACGATGATGAAACATAATAATGAATATCCGTATGGTTTTTGATTATTTCTTGTAGTTTATTTATTTTTTCTTCTAAATTACTTTTCCATATATTCCGCCCATCAATAATTCCTAATGATATATTTTTTCCTGATTTAGCAATAGGAATAATACCATCTGTACTACCTCGCACAAGATCAATATGGACAGTATCTACAGGAAGCTCTGCTACAAGATTTACATTCTCATGCATATCACCAAAGTATGTTGCCAAAAATATAGAAAGCGTAGGTATTTCTTGAGCTATTCTTTTATAAGCACTTCTATATGCATCCTTCAATCGATTGTCTATTTCTGTAACAAGTATGGGCTCATCAAGTTGCACAGTAAGTCCTAAATCTCTAAATTCTTTAAGTAAATAAATATATGAGTGAACCAATTTAGGAAGAAGACTGAGCACATCGCTATCATCGGTCATCTTTCCAGATACAAGATATGTAATGGGACCTACAAGCACAGGGCGTATACGAGTCATATCATTATGTACAAGCTCTTTTGCCTCTTCTATTTCTTGTAAAACTTTTATAGAGGTTTTATCTGCAAAATCCGAAAAAGTACTTTCCCATGAGAATTCAGGCACTATATAATGGTAATTTGTATCAAACCACTTGCTCATTTCCATTGCTGTTACACTATTACTATCACCTTCTTCCCCACGAGCCATGGCAAAATACTGTCTCAATGTGCCCATGTCTTTAAGATGCTCATATCGCTTAGGAATAACTCCTAGCATATAGGTAGTATCAAGAACAGTATCATATAAAGAAAAGTCGTTTACTGTAATTACATCAATCCCACTCTCAATTTGTTTTCTCCAGTGTTTTTTCCGCAAGTTCTTTGCTTCTGATAAAAGCTGCTCTTCACTCAACTTCCCTTTCCAAAAACCTTCTAATGTTCTCTTTAGTTCTCTACGCTCCCCCATTCTTGGAAACCCTAAAATAGTACTTTGTATTGTCATGTATATGTTCCTCTTTCCATATAATTATAATATAATTGTATTATAATTATATTATTAATAAACATTTTTACTGTTATTTTTGAGCAGTCATAATAAGTGACTCAAAATTTTGAAACTCTGTATCATTAACGCTTATATCCACGCTTATATTACCAAACCCTTTCTCTTCTAACAACGTATATAATTGCCCATCAGAAAACCCTAAATGTAAATCTCCATATATATCTTTCATCCATATTTCATTGTGCTTTCTTAAGTCTAAAATAATTATAACGCCATTTTTATCAAGTATTCTATACGCCTCCCTTATGGCATGTTTCGGTTCTTGTATATGATGTAAAGAATACGAAAAGAAAACAATATCTACACTTGAAGCTGGAAGTTTTGTGTTTTCACCACTTGCTACAAAAAATTTAAGTTTTTTTTGCGTTTTAGAATTAACATACATTTTTCTTGCAATATCTATTTGTTTTTTTTCTATGTCTACACCTATAGATGATATATTATAGAGACTACATTCCTTTGCCAATCTCCCCGTTCCACACCCAATATCTACTATACGTTTATCTCGTATTGATCTTAAAACACCTAAGAAAAGTGAAAAATCAGTCTGTCCTGGCGAGCGTTTGTTTTGAATATCAAGACCATGATAAAAAGATAAAGAAAGCTCTTTTCTCTTTTGTAAGAAATCTTTAATTTTCCTTTCGTCTTTTTCATACCAGCTTTCTTTTTTGCAAAGTCTCACTACAATATCTATAAAAATTTTAATATGTTCATTATCCGTAGTTGCATTTCTGTACAAAGTAAATCGACCCTTTCGGCGAGTAGCTACAAAGTTATATCCTCTTAATTGTGCAAGATGAGCAGAAATAGTAGATTGTCCTAACATTAGTATTTCCTGAAGTACTTGTACAGAAAACTCATTTTGATGAAGTGCAACAACTATTCTACGCCTATTTATATCACTCATAATTCTAAAAAGCGCACCATTTTCCATATAAAATCATTATATATGATATAATCATAAGTATCAAATATGATACCTTACTAATTTAGATAAAAACATAACACATATGATTATTTCATTGATTTATAACATTTAAAATTCTATAAAATAGATATGGTAGCTCAAACAATGAAAAATATACTGCAACAATATAGCATACATACACACCTCAAAGGATTATTCCACACACCTCTTTTATATTGCAAGTCCACTACCACAGTCATGGACGACGCAAGAATATATCTTACAAAAACAGACACACTTCCATCACCATCACACGGCACTACCTTGTACGCAGCATGTCAAACAAGTGCCCGAGGGCAACAAGGAAAACAATGGCATAGTCCTTCCAATACATCGCTTTCAATAGCAGTAGTATTAAAAAAACCTCTCACACAAAACAGCAATGGACTCTTATCCTTGCAAATGGGACTTGCACTACATAAGTGCATACAAAAGATAGCTCACAATGCATTACCAAATATTCATATTAAATGGCCAAACGATGTTCTTATAGGATCAAAGAAAATAGCAGGAATACTTATAGAGTCTTATAAAAACTGGTACATAGGAGGAATAGGAGTAAACATTCACTGTGCACAATACTTAAAAAGTCTTCCATTTTTATTCCAAGCAACTTCCCTATCCGAATGTGGTATACAAACCGCATCTCCTACAAATGTATATATGATTCTCACAAGATTTCTAGAAGAGATCCTACATCTTACACCCGATACAATCAGACATACAGTTCAAAAACACCTTTATGGTCTGCACAAGCACATACGTGTACGCCACCCCGATAATACAATAACAGAGGGGATACTCACAGGCATTTCACATAACGGAGCACTACTATTAGACAATGGATCGACTATGATACACAGTGGAAGTATAGTTACTATCGTAAAATAGAAAAACTATCTTTGAGCTCATACTATCTATTCTTACTATTTTCTAATATAATTTATAGTGTTGTAATACATTTAGAAATGATATAACAATCTATTAAATCTTAATTTTATAAAATACAACTGCAATACTAAGGTGAAAACATGAAATATTATGAAAATATACTTGAAACTATAGGAAACACCCCACTTATAAAATTAAACACACTTACACAAGGAATTAAGGCTACTGTGCTAGCAAAAGTAGAAGCGTTTAATCCAGGAGGAAGTATAAAAGATAGAATTGGAATTGCAATGATCGAAAACGCAGAAAAACAAGGACTAATACAACCAGGATACACAATAATAGAGCCCACCTCAGGAAATACGGGGATGGGGTTAGCACTCACAGCCCTCATTAAGGGCTACAAAATGGTTTTTACAATTCCAGACAAGATGAGCGAAGAAAAAACTAATCTTCTAAAAGCATTTGGAGCAAAAGTAATAATTACCCCCTCTGTACCCCCCAATACCCCTCAACACTATGTAAAACTTGCAGAAAGAATTGTTAGAGAACAGCAAAATACTTTTATGCCAAGTCAATATTTTAATCCCATAAACCCTGAGACTCACTACAAAACCACTGGACCTGAAATATGGGATCACACTGATGGTAAAATAGATGTTTTAGTTGCAGGGATTGGTACGGGGGGAACAATTTCGGGAACAGGTAAATATTTAAAAGAGAAAAACCCAAAGATAAGAATTGTTGGTGTAGATCCCGAAGGCTCAATGTATCATCATGAATTCTATGGGACAAATGGTAAAATTCACCCCTATGAGGTTGAGGGGATCGGCGAAGATTTTATGCCTTCAATCTATGATCAAAAAGTAATAGATGAGATAATAACGGTCAATGACAAGGATGCATTTCTAACCACTAGAAAATTGCTTACAGAAGAAGGCATGTTTATGGGCGGCACATCGGGATCAGCTGTATTTGCAGCTCTCCAAGTAGCAAAAAAATTAGAAAAAGAACACATTGTTGTCGTTATTTTACCGGATACTGGAAGAAATTATCTCAATAAGCTCTATTCTGATGATTGGATGTATGGGCATGGTTATATGGAATCTACTGAAGAAAAAATTCCTATTGAGAATATTTTAAAACTGAAGCAGAGAAAAACAAAGAAAATCATCCTTATGCATTCTGAAGATACAATAAAAACTGCACTTTCTCTTATGATGAAACACGATATTTCCCAACTTCCTGTTGTAAGAGATGGAGTATTGATTGGAAACGTGAATAAAAAAAACCTAGTAGAACGACTATATAAATTGTGTCTCATTGAAAAAATGGAATACGCAGAGCTGTGCGAGCAATCTATAGAAAAAATTATTGATCCGCCCCTGCCAACTATAAATAACACAAGTAAAATACTTAATCCATTTATCCTATTAAAAGATAGAAATGCACTTATTGTTTTAGAAAACGGTGAAATTATAGACATTATCACTATTATAGATATAATGAATTATTTAACAAAAAGGAATGAAACTTGAAATTTGAAACAAAAGCTATTCATGTTGGCGAAGATCCAAACTTTAAAGATGGCAACTATGGAGATGTAGTTATTCCAATACACTTATCCACAACTTTTGCTAGGGAAGATGTTGAAAAGCCCACAAGAGGGTATGAATACTCAAGAACTAGTAACCCAACAAGAGATGCACTAGAAAAAAGATTAAGCTCCTTAGAAAACGCAAAATTCGGATTAGCTTTTGCATCTGGATTAGCAGCTGAAACAGCAATTGCCATTTCACTTCTTAAAAGCGGAGATCACATAATAGCATTTGATGATTTGTACGGTGGAACACATAGATTGTTTAATAATGTGCTTCAAAAATTCGGATTGGAGTTTACTTATGTAGATGCAAGAACACCTGAAAATATAGAAAAAGCAATTAAAAGTAATACTAAGCTAATCTGGCTAGAAACTCCTACTAATCCACTCATAAGACTTTGTGATATCAAACATATTTCAGAAATTACCCACAAGAAAAATAATACCATTATAGTCGTCATTGACAACACTTTTATGAGCCCCTGTTTTCAAAACCCTTTAGATTTTGGAGCTGACATTGTAGTTCATAGCACAACAAAATATCTTAATGGACATAGTGACTCTGTAGGTGGAGCAATAATGCTCTCTGATGAAAATCTTTTTAATAATCTAAAATTCATTCAAAACTCTACTGGAGCTATGCTTTCTCCATTTGATTCTTTTTTAACATTGCGAGGAATCAAAACATTACCAATTAGAATGAAAGAACATGAAAAAAACGCAATGAAAGTTGCCAAACATTTAGAATCTTCAAACAAAATCGAAAAGGTTATATACCCAGGTCTAGAAAGCCACCCTCAATATGAACTAGCCAGCAAACAAATGTCTGGATTTGGCGGAATGTCGTCTTTTGAAATTAAAGGAGGGTTAAAAGAAGCAAAAAGATTCTTAGAAAACCTCACAATTTTTGCCACAGCAGAAAGTTTGGGGGGAGTTGAATCGTTAATTGAACTTCCTTCTTTGATGACACATGCTTCTATACCAAAGGGGAAAAGAGAGAAAATAGGTCTCACAGATTCTTTAATAAGAATTTCTGTGGGAATAGAAAATGCTGAGGACTTAATAGACTCTATAGATAAAGCACTAGGAACAATATAATTACATGCAAACACAAAGGTTGACTTCTCAAGATTCCGGATTGTTAGTGCTACTGCACTAAGACATCGTTAATAATACAATGCTAATAGAAAATATTAAGTCACAAATATCTTAAAAAGAACGAAACATTATTAATACATATTATAATTTTTTCATGTATAATATTATTTATATGCATGATATTGTACTTATTCCTGGTGATGGTGTAGGACCAGAGATTACTAGAGCAGTTATCCGTTGTATAGCAGCCAGTGGGGTAAAATGCAACTGGATTGAAAAAAGCATTGGAAGCACCGCATATGAAAAAGAAGGAAACATACTTCCTCCCCATGTAATAGATGCTATAAAACAAACACGATACGCTCTAAAAGGCCCAGTAATAACCCCCTTGGGAACTGGTTTTAGAAGCGTGAATGTAACATTGCGGCAAGAACTTGACCTTTATGCGTGTGTTCGTCCATGTAAAACATTTCCCAACATATTAGCAGCACAAAAAAATGTTGACATTGTGATAATTAGAGAGAATACTGAAGACGTATATGCAGGTATAGAATTTGAGTCTAACAAAGATAATACACAAGAGCTCATCGCATGGATTAATACTCACCAAAAAAAACAAATATCAAATAGTGCCGGAATATCTATTAAACCTATTACAGAATGGGCAAGTGATAGGATTATTCGCTATGGCTTTGAATACGCAAAAAAACACAATAGAAAAAAAGTAACTGTTGTTACAAAATCTAACATTATGAAATTCTCCGATGGAATATTTATGAAAGCAGGTGCCCGAATATCAAAAGAATACCCATCTATACACTACGACCACGTTTTAATAGATGCATTGTGTATGAAATTAGTTCAAGGATTCGACTTTGATATATTAGTATTGCCTAACCTCTATGGGGACATAGTCTCCGACTTAGGAGCTGGTCTTGTTGGCGGTCTTGGTCTTGCACCTGGCGCAAATATTGGAGAAAAAGCAACTGTATATGAGGCAACCCATGGTGCAGCTCCAGAATTCACAGGGAAAGACATGCTAAATCCAGCAGCTATGCTATTGAGCGCTATAATGATGCTTTACGATCTTGGGGAATCTTCTGCAGCAAAGGCAATTGAATATGCATTTGAAAAAGTGCTCGCTGAAGGAAAATATCTTACAGCAGACCTTCTTCCACAAGACAAAAAGAGAGATGCAGTTAGCACTACAGAAATGACAAGTGCTATAATAAAAAATATAAATAACTAAAATATGAAAGAATTACATTCCATTTTCAAACAAGAAATTACAAAATTACGTAAGAAAATTATTTTGCTCATAAAAAAGAAGGGAGAAACTCCCATCTCTGATATTAAACTTAAACATCTTTTTCAAGGTCAACGAGGGCTGCCTCTTCTTTACACCCCAACATCAAATGTTAATGCTACAACGGGCCTCTCATATAGAAATAAAACAATTAAAAAACTACATACAATACTCCCACGATTTCAAGGACACATGCAACCACCAAGCGAATCCCTTTTGTGGTTTCTACTTACTGGGACCATACCAACCATACAACAAACAGAACGATTTAGGAAATATTTACACACACTTTCTCACATTCCACAACAAGTGTTCAATGTTATAGATGCACTTCCTCAAAATACTTCCTGTACAGTTCGCTTTTCTACAGGCTTGCTCGCATGTAGTTCTGAATCGCAGTTTAAAAGAAAATATGATCAAGGATTTCCAAAAGAGAAACTATGGGAACTTGCTTATAATGACGCACTAAATCTTATCGCAAAAATACCACACATTGCCGCCTATATTTATAGAAAATATATACAAAAGAAAAAGCATATAAAGCCTAATATAAAACTTGATTGGGCTGGAAATCTTGCCCACATGATGGGATTTAAAACACTAAAAGCACAAGAACTTATTCGCATATATATTTTCACTCATGCAGATCACAGTTCGGCAGCCGTCTCTACTCATACTGTACACCTTGTAGGATCAGCATTATCTAATATGTTTTATTCATATACAGCAGGAATGCTAGGACTCGCGGGCCCTCTGCACGGGTACGCTAATCAACATAGGATGCTATGGCTCCAATCACTTATTGACGCTGCACAAAAAGAAAAAACATCACCCATAAATAAAGAATTTTTAATAAAACAAATTAAACAACGAATAAAAAAAGGCGAAGTAATACCAGGATATGGTCATGCAGTCCTAAGAGTAGAAGATCCCCGTTACACTCTTCTATCTAATTTCGCAAAATCACAAAAGCTCTCGTCTACTTTTCTTAATATGGTATATAACCTAGATAAGATTATACCTTCAATACTTAAAAAAGAAAAGAAAAATATAGCAAACCCCTACCCAAATGTAGACGCTATTAGCGGAACACTTCTCCATAGTCATGGAATAACCGAATATCAATTTTACACTCTTCTATTTGGAGTATCACGAGCTATAGGAGTCTCTTCACAATTTATAATAGATAGAGCTCTCCAAATGCCAATAGAGCGACCATTATCAGTCGGACATGAAATATTTTCTATAAAATAGTATTAAAAAGATAGCCCATCTATTTCTGCTTTCTTCGTATCTTTTATCTTCAGGAAAATTCTATTAGGCAAACATGCAAGCCATTGACTCTGTCGTGATATGGGCTTTGCTTTTACACAAATCTGAAGACGACCAGGAGATTCTAATACATCTACCGTAGAATTGTTAATTTGCACAATCGTTTCTCCAATGGGACCATTAAGATTAATAATCCTATTAGTACTAAGCGAAAACAAAAACGTTTCTTTAGCAGTAGTAATCTCAAGCATTGAACCTTGTGTAATTCCATTTTTAAAAGTAAATATGATAGATAGTACAATAATTAAAAAAAGTATACCCGCAATACCGTAATCAGCAATTTTCGCAGACCGTATGCTATCAGTGCATATTCTTTTTAAAACACCAATTGTTTTTGCTCTTTTTTTTCTTTCTTCTCCATTTTTTTTTTGTATCATTATTGCAATGTATAATAAACTATTTTTTACAGTTGTTACATGTTTTAACTTTTCGTATTTTTTCAATAAATTGCTGTTTTTCTTGTTTTCCTAATTCTACATCTTTTAAAAAACTCTCAATATCAGCATCGCCTATTGTATTAAACAACTGTGATAATATCTTTTGCTCTGACTTGTAAAACTCAACTTTTCCCAATACATAGTCTTCAAACGCCTCACAAGATATAGGGCATATTTGTTTGACAATATCAAATAATATACACGCATATTCTCGTATTTCTTTTTGTGCATGAGAATCCATTCTTAAATGAAGAAAGTGAAAAAGATTATGCAAATCGATTTGCCAATACATCTCTGTATATAATGCTGTAGGAAGTGTTATGCGGGCAATTTCCCTTGCAATGCCATCGTTGAGTAATTGTTTATACACATCATAGCCTTGCTTATGATTTATCTGTATAATATCTCTCACCTTTTCCTGTAATTCAACTGGAAGAACTTCACTACTCCTGGCTTGTTTATTATCTATACTCTGAAATCCAATGCTATTCCCTGAAGGAACATATAACTCATCTTCCATAACACTATAGCGGGCCGATATTTCGTTGAGACGAGCAGTCCTATGACGAACCCATTGGCGTGCAACAAAAATTGGCATTTTTATATGAAAGGTAAATACAACTTGTTCAAAGGGAGAAGTATGTGCATTCCTTAGTAAATATCTAATAAGGCCCCTGTCTTCTCTTACCGTTTTTGTTCCCTGTCCATATGATACACGAGCAGACTGAACAACTCGATCATCAGAACCCATATAATCAACAAGGCGAATAAACCCCTTATCAAGAATCTTATATGTTTTTTTTTCACTATTATCTGGCATATTTATAATTATATTATAAAACTAGTTACAATTGCTTACATAAGTATAGCTCGTATTCTTCTTACACCTCGCGAAGAAGATTGTTCTTTTTGAATTTTAAAAACTCCCAACTCTTTTGTATTTCCAACATGGGGTCCTCCGCACACTTCTTTTGAAAAATCACCAATTGAATAAACTGTAACTACTTCATCATACTTATCTCCAAAGAAGGCACGTGCTCCTTTTTGTTTTGCTTCATCTAAACTCATGGTCTCAACTATAATAGGAAGTGCTTCTTGAATTTTTGTATTTACAATACCTTCTATTATCTGTAATTGTTCTCTTGTTACCTTCTCTGGGTGTAAAAAATCAAACCGTAATCTTTCCTGTGTAATATTACTTCCTTTTTGAGCTACATGATCTCCTAACACATCTCGCAATGCTTGATGTAAAAGATGGGTTACCGTATGTAATTTTGTCGTTGCTTTAGAAGAATCTGCAAGACCTCCTTTAAATGTTTGATTACCATCATTTTTAGATATATTCTGATGAACTTTAAAAGCCTCTTCAAACCCTTTATGATCTATAGTGAATTTTTTTTCTGCTGCAAGTTCTTCGGTAACTTCCTTCGGAAATCCATATGTATCATATAAATGGAATACATCTCCTCCAGAAAGGATTGCTTTCCCTTCTTTTTTATACTGCTGGATATATCTATCAAATTCTTTTTCTCCTTTTTGAAGAGTAGCAAGGAATCGTTCTTCTTCTGCACGCAACTCATAAAGTATGGTATCTCTAGCAGCTAAAAGCATAGGATATACAGCTGAGTATATAGAAAGAACTGTTTCGGCAGGATCACATAAAAATGGATGCGTCATTCCAATTTGTTTTCCGAAACGAATTGCACGACGTATTACCCTACGAAGTATGTAGCCCTGCCCTACATTAGAGGGAGTTATGGCATTTTCATCTCCCAAAATAAACACTGCGGTACGAACATGATCTGTAATAATACGCAGTGCTCTATTAGCGTGTTTTTGCACATCACTCAGCTGTACATTGTTTCCTTTTTGGCAGCTTATATATCGTAGCTCACACACCTGTTCTAAAGATTGCAATATGGGGGTGAAAAGCTCTGTATCAAAAACACTTTCTTTCTTTTGTAAAATTGCAGTTGTTCTTTCAAGTCCCATACCAGTATCTACACATTTCCGAGTAAGTGCATCGTAATTTCCATTCTCATTTTTTTGATACTGCATGAAAACATCATTCCATATCTCAAGATATCGCGAATTACTTCCAACCTGTTTTATGTCAAAAGCTGCTTGCTCCGTGTCACAGTTATATTTTGTATCAAAAAACATTTCAGTGTCTGGGCCGCAAGGACCAGTTTTCCCTGGTGGCCCCCACCAATTATGTTCTCTTCCAAGATAACATATGTTTTTTCTATCAATGCCAAGCTCTTCCCATATTTTTGCTGATTCTTCATCTGCAGGAATATCCTTATCGCCTTCGTATACAGTTATAATAAGAGCCTTTGCAGGTATATTTAAATATTCACTGCTTGTTAAAAACTCAAAACTCATCTCAATAGCTTCTCTTTTAAAATAATCTCCCAACGACCAATTTCCAAGCATTTCAAAAAAAGTAAGATGAGAAACATCACCTACACTATCTATATCCCCCGTGCGAATGCAACGTTGACAATTTACTAATCGTGTTCCCGCAGGATGGTTTTGTCCTATTATATAAGGCACAAGAGGATGCATGCCTGCTGTCGTAAAAAGCACAGTGGGATCATTCTCTGGAACAAGGGATGCCCCACTTATGCGAGTATGAGAATGTTTCTCAAAAAAACTAAGGTATTTTTCTCGTAAATCAAAAGCCTTCATGAATACTTCTATTATACTCAATCTTACATATTGATTTAATATATATATTCATGTCCCATATAACTTACAAAATATTTTAAATTATTATAATTATTTTTTATTTATTGTACTCACCCATTGCAATATAAGTTTTACAACAGAGTCGGTTTGATTTGGACTCACTATATCTCCCGCAATAATATGAGAAAAACGATGATCTACTTCTGTCATTGTTCTCATACTAACTTCTTTTTCTCCTCCCCACCTTTGTACAACACGTTTTGTTACCTGAGGAGAAACAACTCCATCATCGTTGGAAAAGATAAAAAGAGCGGGGACTTTTATTTTCCCATAATCAATTTTTTTTGCTGCATAATCAACTATTACCTTTACTGGCAATAGTGCTCGTATGGGATAATTATAAATCCAGTATTTTCCATACTCATCATTCACAGGTTTATTCTTAGTAGAAAAAAATCTTGTCCAATACCTCGCAAGCGGGAGTCCCAATAACACTGCAGATCTATCTTTTATTTTAAAATTAGGAGACATGAATACAGTGCCTATTACAGAAGAAGATAATTTTGTATCAGCAAGCACAGCTGTCACGAGAGTTCCTCCTGTAGACATAGATATAAGTATTATTTTCTCTCCTATCCTTTCTCCTATTACAATCGCTTCTTTTACATCTCGTATCCAATCCCCAGCATTTACCCTAGCAAGCTCTGCCCCATCTATTCCATGCCCTGCCAGCCGTGTAAAAAACAGATTTGCACCTAAAGATTTCGCAATGCGATCAGCAACTGGACGAGATTCTTGCAATGTGGCAGAGTATCCATGAATATATACGACCGAATAAAAAGTCTTTCTTCCTCGTTCGCCCGCCCATATAATATGTTTTTTTACTCCATTTATTATCGGTTTTTCAGAGTGTTGTTCTGCCTCTGCTTCTGTTTTGGCAAGATATACATCTATATCATCTCCTATACTTGAAGCATCAAAATATGCTTTTTCTTTATCTATTTGTTCATGAGGTCTTACAACCAATAGAACCCCAATAAGAAGTAAACCACCTCCAAGCAGATACATAATAAGCGAGTAAATACTATACATAGTGTAAAATACTCCCCCCGTAACTAATAGGTATAAGAAACATTATAATCATCCTCATACAAGAAATCCACAAGAGGCATTTTTCTCTCTTGTTCATTTTCTTCCAGTTTTTTCCACCCTTCATCAGGGATAATAATCACTTCTCCTTTCTTCTTAAGGATAATACCTACTTCAGAATTTTCTACAGATCTTTGTATGATTTTTTTTGTTTTGTAATCACTCATAGCCCACCCAACATACTCTGCAAATTGCTCTTTAGGAACTGCCTCACCATCAAAAACAAAAAGTGCATCAGGTCCAATTTCTCGAAATGTAGGCATATCCGCTATAACTGTTTTTATAAACTCTTTATCAATATTCATTTTAACAATTTCTTTTTCACCCTCTACCATACCTCTCTTAAAAGGTATATTAAATCCTTTGAATAATTCATATATGTTAGTAAAAGAGAAATAAATACGTATAATCTCAGGATCATTACTTACACTAACATACACACGAGTTATCCCCGGTTTATGCTCAAAAAATGCTTTAAGTTGCGAAGTATCTATAATATCACTAAAGACAGTAAATCCAATAAAATCTTTTAAATATTGAATAAAAAAATCCTCAAATCGTATGCTTACGTTCAATTCTCCCTTTTCTCCAGATTCGCCAATTACGGCCTTCGCAGTTGCGCTACAACTTATAAAAAACATTCCTAAAAATACAATAAGGAATGAAATCAAAATGTAATTTTGATTTATTTTCAATAAAACACGTCTACACATATTCATACTCCATACATTATAATATATCTCTTACATCAAAAATGAAAGAATATTTTCTTTTTAATGCCCCTTTATTCCAAAGGATAATCTTTTTGCTTAATACATCCCTTACTAATTCTCGTTGTTTCCCTTTTAGAAAAGTATCTTTTAATATTCCTAAAAGACCCTGTATTCTAAAACTTTCTATATATGAGTATTTCTTAGAAAGATGCAAATCATCTTCGCAATCATTTTTAACTACAAGTTCATCATCAACATAAGATACATTTTCTTGTGCAGTTATTCTAAGCCATAACTCATAATCTTCTGCTACCTGCATGTCTTCTCTAAACATACCATATTTTTGAAATATACTTTTATGTATGAGGACTGTTGAGGGTCCTATAATGCATTTTTGCAATGCGTCAAAGAATATCATACCTTCTCTCATGTGTTTTTGTGATTTTTGGCTTATCTTTTTATTTCCACGCATCCATATCTCTCGTGTATGACATATATTCGTTTTCGTGCTTTGTACCCAATGTAGTTGTTTTTCTATCTTTTGGGAAAGCCATTCATCATCAGAATCAAGAAATGCTATCCATTCTCCCCTGCTGTGGTATATTGCCTTATTTCTTACTTTTCCTGGCATCCCACAGTGTTCCATAAAAAGAATACGAATGAGAATATCCCCCCCCTTGTTAATGCATCGAAAATGTTTTTGCATCATATCATGCACAACTGATATACAATCATCAGTAGAGCCATCATCTACAATGATAATCTCATCTACAGGATGACTCTGTGCAATTACACTCAACAAAGCTCTTCTCAGTAGCTTTGCCCTGTTATAAACGGGGATAACAACAGATATCGTTGCGTTTTTATTATATCTCATCAAAATCAATTATACTATTTCTATGCAAAAATTCATTTTATTCGTTAAAGGTCTCATGCTCGGAGTTACTGCGATAATTCCTGGCGTAAGCTTGGGCACAATGGCACTTGTAATGGACGTATATAGTAATAGTATTCACTCAATTAAAATTATAATATCTCCTCATACATGGAAAAAAAATAAATCTATACTGCTCTCCTCATTTCTATTTATTGGAATCCTCTCTCTTGGTATACTTATTGCAATAATGCTATCCGCTACAATAATAGAAACCCTGTTTAAAAACAATAAGATTTTTCTATTATTCACATTTGCAGGAATAATACTAGGAAGCCTTCCCATTATATTCAAAAAATATATTTTACCCTATTACAAAATAAAGCATGTAGGAAAATTCCTATTGTATACCTGCATCGGAGCTCTTATCATTATATTTTTCTCCTCACATGGAAGTAAAGAAATAACCGATACTGTAGTTACCTTAAACATAGCAGAAATAATGCGTGCTCTACTTTTTGGCATCATTACATCTGTAGCGGGGATCCTACCAGGGATAAGTGGATCATATATTTCTCTTACCCTAGGATACTATCCTACCTTCTTATTTATTTTTAGCAATGCTATTATAGGTCTTATGCTTCCATTTCTCATTGGTTCTTTTATAGGATTAGTGCTTATAGCAATATTTTTAGATTTTATACTGCAAAAATTCCCCGCCGTTAGCTACGCAATTATTTATGGTATAATACTTTCCTCACTTATATACATCATCCCATGGAAAGATATGAATCATTTTACTATTACCCAATGGCTCATCGTAATAGGATGCATATTGCTTGGAATAGCAATCTCTTCTTTGGGTTTTTTCTTAAATAAAATCACTACTTCTAAAAAATGATAATCTATATCATAACAACATGTATAGCAACTGAAAGACTAAGATATACACATTACAACATTATAATAGACGATGCATTTGCAACATCTTCTTTATCATGAGTCACTAATATTGCAGGAATTTTCCGTTGCTTAATTTCTTTAAATACAAACTCTCTTATCTGACCTCTTACAATAGAATCCAATCCAGAAAAAGGCTCATCCAGAAGTATAAGCTGAGGGTTAGATAAAAACGTACGCATAAGCGCAACCCGTGCTTGTTGCCCCCCCGATAATGTATGAGGATACCGCAATGCAAATGAATATTCAAGTTTTGCATCAGTTAAAGCATTTTTTACCGCATCATTTCTTTGCCTCTTATCTAATTTTTCACGGACAGCAAAAAGTAAATTCTCAGCAACAGTCATATGTGGAAAAAGCAAATAGTCTTGATCAAGTAATCCTATTCTCCTTTTCTCGGGCACAAGATCTTCTAAACATGCTCCGCCACATATAATACTTCCCGAGCATGTAAATGCAAACCTATCGTAAGTACCTGTTATAACACTAAGCAATGTACTTTTTCCAGACCCACTTGCTCCCATAATACTAAGAACTGTGCCAGCTTTTATAATACATGTTAAATTTTTCACAAGGAAAACATTTGTTGCTTTAAAAGCTATAGAAATGGCCTCAATATGCATATCTGCATGGTTGTTTTTCTGTATACAAGTATTTTTTTCAATAATCATAATTATACTTTTTTTGACCTTTTTGCATAGTTGCAATAAATAGTGAGATAAATATTAAAACACTATTAAAAAGTATCAAGATTGCCCCTACAGTTCCCATTATAGTTCTGTTCCCTCCCGATGTAAGCGAAACCATAAGCAATGTGAGAGTTAGGAATCTTCCTTCGCCTATAAAAAGTGTTGTAAGATACTGAGAAACACTTACTGTAAATCCAATTGCAACTGAATAGAAAATTGACTTCCATAACATAGGTATTTTTATAGACAACAATGAATATAATATTGAATGACCTAATATCCTTCCTTGCATAATATATCTATTATCGTATTCCATAAAAGGTCCATAAAGAGAAAAAAACATATACGGAAATACATACTGTATGTGTGCCCACACTAAAGCAAAGAAACTACCTCCTGTCCTCATGTATAACGCAATAAAATATATACCCATAACGTATGCTATTTGTGGAATAATGAGTGGTACTAATAACGCCCCCACTATAATGCGCCTATATTTTATGTAAGTAAGCAGCTCTAATACAATAACAACAAGTATACCCGACAATATAACACTCACTAACGCAATATGGAATGTTATCATTAAAGAATGGCGTAATTGTTGTGCATATTCAAAAAAATGATGAAACTGTATCGCAGTAGGAAATAACCTAGGGAAGCTCCAACTTTTAGTAAAACTCCACACAATGAGAAGTAATATACATATTACTACAATAGTAATCAGACTATAAATTATAATCCTCCCTAAAATAGTCATAGCTGTTGTGAGGTTAGGGATTCTGTGCGAGCAAATATACCCAAACCGCAAAATCCTTCTTATTCCTTTAAAGACGCCATACCACACAATTACACTCAAAGTAGTAACTAAAACAAGCATTGCAATACCAACATGAGATTTCATAAATGTAATTTTCTCAATACTAAGATGCCATTGACTCAGTAGAACTCCAATGCTTGGAGGAGTATAGGGGCCAAGCATAGCTGCAATATCTACAGGAGATATTGCATACACAAGAGTTATAAGAAAAGGAAAGAATATTTTTGGAAGTATTTGAGGGAATACTATAAAAGTCCATACCGAAAAGATATTATGCCCCATAAGCCTTGCTTGTGTAATATAAGACATTATTTTATAATCATGCAATACACTTAAGAAAACAAAAACTATAAAAGGAATAATCTTGATAAACACAACAATGCACATGCTTATGCCAAAAGCATCACCAATAATTTGAATATTTGGAGGGTTTTTAAATCCAAAAAAGAAAGATAGTACTCGGAATATAATTCCACTTGGCGCTACTAAAAATGCAAAACCCATAGCAAGCGCAACATGAGGAATTGATACAAAAAAGAAATTTAATTTACGAACGAAGAATGATTTTTGGAAAATAAAATAAAATCCTATTATAAATAAAGTTATAAATACTACAAAACCGATGATGTTCCCTCTTATTACAGCAATAAAAAGTACTTTTAGAAATGTAGGATCAAATAACACTTCTTTCCAAGCATTTAAAGTAAACTCACCTTCTCCCCAAAAAGGTATATAGCCCATAGATCGAGAAATAATATAAAAAAATCCCATGAAAATGGGAAGAATCAGAATACCTATTATTAAAGTAACAAAAAGTTTGGAAGATATTTTAAGATTACCTGTTACCTTGACCATTATATCTTCTCCTAATAATATATATTACACAACAAATAATATTTCATTTGAAATACTTCTTTTTCCACATATCTGTAATCACAGTTTCCCACGAAGCATGAAACTCTTTTATTACATCTATGCCTATATTTTTAGGGGGAACCGCAACTGTCGTACCATAGTTTTCTCCCTGAAAATATGCCTGTTCTTTTGAGGTCAGCTTATCTTTGTCTAACACCGTGGGGTCTCCCCAAAATGAGATATTACTTTTTTTTCCTTGAGCCTCGGGAGAAAGCAAGAAATGTATTACTACAAGTGCTGCTTCCTTTGCTATAGAATTATAGGGAATACCTAAAAAATGTGCATTAGCAATGCTCCCCTCTTTGGGTAGAAACGCTTTCGTTTCCTTTGGGAATTCTTTATTTATAACCTTGCTCTGTGCAAAATAAGGATTAAAATTCATTCCAAAAAATATTTCCCCGTCCTTATAAAGATTATTTAGCTTTGAAATAGAGGGAGGAAACATCTTTCCTTTCCTCCATAAATAAGGGTGGAGTTCATCTAAGAATTCCCAAAGGAAATGTGATTCTATAAATATTTTTTGAGTAGCATTGCCTATATATTTACTATATAGCTGTTTTCTATCCTTTGGCTTAGTAAAAGAATAAAACAATCCTTTAAGAAAAGCATTCCCTGTAAAATCAGGCGGCTGTGGGTACGTTAACCGTTCTTTATATTTTTTTGCAATATTTATAATATCCATGTACGAAGTAAACTGTATTGTATTTTTAGAATTATAAAAAAATGTAAGCTGCGCGGTACCCCATGGGACTTCATCACCATCGGTAGGCAACGTGAAATCCTCATAAAATATTGGATTATTTACTAGTTTCTTTCTTGCTGGTATCAAACTCAGAATATCAGGTTCAAGTAACTGCTGGGACTTAAGCACTCTAAACGTCTCTCCATTTATCCACATAAGATCCACACTCCCATCTTTCTTTCTGCTCAATTTCTCCCTTTGAATTCGCTGTGATATCTCCACAGGATTCTCTATGGGAACATGAATAAGCATGATATCATATTTATCCAAGACTCTACGCGCTGTCCATTGTATATATTTGTTAATTTGATAAGATCCACCCCAAGCATTTAAATACACCTTCTGTTTTTTCGCACGATCTTCTATTTGCTCCCAGCTTAATTTCCTTATATCTTCATTATTTTCTTCTCCAACACAGCCCATAGCTATGAAAGCAAACAATATAAATATGATTATTGATGAATACATCTTCATTATCAATACCTCCTAAGCATTTTAGATTTATATTGTACTATATTTAACATATTTTTAACATCTTTTCTCTTTCTTTCCAATCTGGTAAAAAATAACTCATAAGTGAATAAAATTTTTTATTATGCAAACGCTCAAAAAGATGCACCATCTCATGTACAAAAACATATTCTATACATCCTAATGGTTTTTTTACAAGTTCACTACTCATCCATATCCGTTTTGCTCTTATATTACAAGTTCCCCAACGAGTTTTCATATACCGTACTCGTATCTCATGTAGCTCTACTTTCATACGCTTATTCCATTTCTTTGAAAGTAAAATAAGTAATTGAGCAAGTTTTTTTTTATACCATAATTCTAATGTTTTTTTTCGTTGTGCTACTGTACTTAGAGAAGAAATATACATGTGCATTGTGTTCTTTGTGAGATAAATATGAGATCTTGTATAATTATGATGAGCTTGTAATAGATATGATCTTCCAAGAAAAACATGTTCTTCTCCTGTTTGATAATACAACGTTTTTTCTTTTTTCTTAGCGGAATCATTTGAAAGATGTTTTTCTATCCATTTCCAACGACTCTTTACAAAAGTATCAATGAAAGAATCTTCCATTCTCATTGGAACAGATACATATACATTCCCTTCTAGTATGCGTACATACATATGTTTAATCTTCTTTTTTGTAATTATGATTTTTGTATTATTCATATAAAATTCTTCCATAGAAATTAAAATACACTAAGAATTAGTATAAATATAGCAGCATATCATTTATTATGATATACTAAAGTTGTATGGAAAACAAATCCTATTTCTTCTTTGAGAAAAGAAATAACATCTTCACAACAGTCCTTCTTACATATATAATACTCGCAATATTAAGTTGTGTATCTACAAAAACCACAGTCCCTACTTCATCACAATTTGTCATTGGACTAAGTCTTCAATCACTTAACACATATCCCAATACCCAATTCCTTTCTGAAATAAAAAAAAGGGGGGAAGATCTAAAAATTCGCATTATAGCTATAGATGCAAATAATAACTCAGAAAAACAACGTCAACAAATACGCAATTTTGTATCACAAAGAAATAAAATAAATGCAATCATTGTTCAACTTGTAAATACAGATATTGTCGAAGACATTGTTAAAGTAACTCAACAAAGATACAAAAAAATCCCCGTGCTATTTATTGGGAAAAATCCCGGACCGTATATCTTTGATAACTCAATCCCCATACAAAAAACAGAAGAAGTAAGATCTCAAACAAAAAATGACCCATACAAAAATACATACACAGCTACAATACGAACAATCGCTTCACTACTTACTTTCTCAAAAAATGCGGGGAAACAACAAGCTCAATTTCTAGCACAACATGTAGACAAGGGGAATATAGGGCTACTTATGGCAACTCTTAATACACTTGTTCAAGAAGAGCGTACTCAAGGATTTGACGAGGCTCTTCGCAATAAAGCCCCCAATATTACTCTATTGCGAAAAGAGACTGCTTCCTCAAACAGAATAAATGCAATACAAGTTGTTGAAAACTGGCTAGATGACAACCTCTTAATGAGAGCAATTGTAGCAAATGACGATAAAATGGCACTTGGAGCCTCTCTCGTACTGCAAGAAAAAGGTATTAAAAACTCAACCCTTGTTTTAGGAATGGACACCTCCGAAGAAGGAATACGTGCAATAAAAAACAATACACTTGATATGACTCTCGTTGTCGATGTAAAAAAGCTATCTAAAAAAGCTATAAAATATATACTCGCCATGTTAAATAAAAAAGAAATTATAGGCATAGAGAATATAAACCCTATTTTAATAACTAAGAATAATGCAGACACATTTCTAAACTATATTGAAAAAATATAGCACTACTAAATAACTTATATATAATTATCTTTACACTCGTTATAAGATATAAGACTATATTTTACTAGTCGCTTAGCAACTAGTAAAAAATTGCTTATTATAAACCTAGTATTTATAAAAATAGTGTTTTTGCTTTTATAGAAATAACCAAGAAAATTATATTTTAAAACTCCTACTGATACTCAATATCAAAATCGACATGAGTTTCCTTACGAAGCATAGCCCCTTCAGAACACAAATTATGTACAGACCTTTTTACAAAATGATTAATGATACTTCTATTGTATTTATCTACTCCTATAAGGATGAATTTTATATGTATAAATACAAAGGGCGATGCCTCTCCTTCTTGTTTCCGTTTCCCCTCTATAATTAAACTATAATATCTTCAAACGCTCTCCTTTGTTTGTAGAGCATACTTACAAAATCAAAAACAGCACACGATCCTATTGCATATAGCAATATCTGCATTGGTCTAAATCCTTTATTCTCGCCTCCTATCTCCGAACTTCCATCAATATGGATGATATTACTATCGTCTTCGCCCCTAAAATATACTTTTTCATTTTCTCTCGTAAGAATAACTTTCATTATTTTATTATAATATTTTTTATATATTCCCTTTATTGATATACTAAATTAAGAATATGGAAAGAAAATATAATGTGGGAATAGTTATAGAAATCTTTTACCCTGAAATAAACGGTATCATCACAACGACCATGAATATCGCAGATAATCTCAAAAAACAAGGGCATCATCCCTTTATCTTAACTCCAAGAGTTCAAGGTTCTCCCAAAGAAGTAAAAGGAATAAAAGTCTATCATGTTCCAAGTGTGCCTATATTCTTATACCCTGGACTTTGCTTACCCGCAGTAGGTGCAAAAAAATTTATACAATCAATACTACAAAAAGAACAATGCTCTATTATACATAGCACTGCTCCGTGGAATACGTGTAAACTAGTTACAGACATTGCCCATTCTCTCTCTATTCCAAGCATACAAACAATTCACACTAACCTTCATTCAAATGAATATTTGCGCTACATATACCCTTTTGCAGGAAAAAATAAAAAGATAGATATTAGACTCCAAAAATGGGCGGCTCAATATCTTATCAATAAATACGCAAAATATGAGAAAACACTCACTTGTCCCTCTATATCTATGACAAAATTCTTTCAAAATTGCTTCCCCAAAAAAAACATAATACATGTTTCAAATGGAGTTGATCTTTCTTTATTTACCCAGCACAATAAAACACTCATAGAAGAGATCGCCCCACCATTAAAAGACACTTCAAGAAAATATGCATTATTTATAGGAAGAATTGCAACAGAAAAGGCAATTGATATATTGCTTAAAGCCGTTTCTATACTTCAGAAAAAACTCCCTACATTTCTTCTCGTTCTCATTGGTGATGGACCTCTTAGACAGAAATACCAAAGAAAAAGTTATACACTCAATATAATAAATAATATATATTTTGCAGGAAAGCATTCGCACGAGAAAGTATTAAAAAGTGGCATTATCAAAAATGCCCGTTGTTTTGTGACAGCTTCTACTTCAGAAGTACAATCAATGACCGTAATAGAAGCCATATGTTCCGAAACACCCTTAGTGCTTGCAAACCACCTTTCCATGAGAACATTTACAGGAAACGCTCCTCTATATGCAAACCCTAAAAGCCCACAAGATTTTGCTAGCGCACTGTATCATATAATGACAGATAATACTCTTTACGCAGAAAAAGTAAGTGCCATACTCCCCCTAAAAAAAGAGTTAGATGGAGAGCAAAATACCAAAAAATTCTTAGAAATATATGAAACATGTATAAAACACTCTCAATATAATAAAAAACAGGTATAATACCCCTTATCTTTGGAGATTTTTCTTCACGAAACCTTGATTTTATGATATTCTATAGGAATATGTTAATACTTTCTCGAAAAAAAGAAGAAGTCATTATTATTAATGATAAAATACGAATAAAAGTTGTTGATATAGGATCTGATGTAGTAAAAATAGGAATAGATGCTCCTAACTATGTGAAAATATATCGAGAAGAAATATGGAAGAGCATTCAAGAAGAAAACGTATTTGCAGCATCAAAAGATGGTGTGCCAACAGAAAGTATTGAATCAATCAATAAACAACTTGCAAAACATATATCCAAAGAATCACAAGGTAAAACAAAGCTCACAAAAAATCAAGCAGAAGTAAAAGAAAATACCGACCCTGCTACCATATAACTAATACAACCCACTAACTTACTTCTCTTCTTCTTTCTTAAAAAAAGAAAATATTACACTTCAGCTTTTATATAAAAGGGATCAGCATACTCATCAAGAATATGATTGTTTTGTTCAAAGCACAAAGTCCCAAGATGAAGTAGCTCTAACCCCACCTGTGGTATGGGACTAGAAGTAAAAACAATATACTCTCCAAGGAGCTTCTTATGATTTTTCTTTATATATACATACATATTATATATAGCAGTACCTACACATAGTAGTGGAGATTTATATGTTTGTTTGTATATGTGTAGTTTTGCAACTATTTCTTCAAATGTCATTTCTGTAATCTCGCTAAGATGCTGAGGCTGAAAATCTGTCATAAAAGAATCAGATATTGTATCCTTCGTATTATTATACGTAGCAACATATGCTCTTTCTCTTCGAGAATCATGTATTATAAGCAATGGATGTTTTTCTCCTCTATATGAGTAAGCCCACAATTCATGTGTTTTTATACCCACAATAGGAATATTATATACTCCAGAAATACCCTTTAAAAAAGAAAGCCCTAATCGTAATCCGGTAAAAGAACCCGGCCCAATAACACAACACAAAGCATTAAGATTACTATACAATTCCTTTACTGTATTTCTCATATTTTCTATTTCTTGAGAAAAAAAATCATTTCGCAATTGTGGTGATGCCAAAATAAAGTGGCTTATCTGCATTATCCATTGACTAGATATTGTATTATATGTACCCCACCCAATATGTGTATTATCACCGCTTGTATTTACAGAAAGAATTTTTATATTATCTAAGTCTTTTGTATTTTGCATGTTTGTACCTATCATAATTACAATATAAAGCAATTATTTCTATGATTAATGAGAAAATTCTATGGTAATATCTCTGCTCTTTTCATCTAGAATGTCTATATAAATAGAATAACATGAAGAAGCGTAGTCATTACTAGGCATTTTCTCTGCCCATTCTACAAAAACCACTCCTTGTTTTATATGTTCATCTATTTCATATAATAATATATCTTCTTTATTATCAATTCTATACAAATCAATATGAAAAAATTTATTTTCACACGAATAATATTCAGCAATAAGCACAAACGTTGGACTTGAAAACCCGCTAATATCAGCTCCCATAAGCGAAAGTGCATGCTTTACAAAGGCAGTCTTTCCTGCACCTACTTTCCCATAAAGGAATATAGGTGGATACATATTTTCTTTCATACTAATTATATTTTTGTAATGCTCTGTGAAAATAGTAATACATTCATATGTCTCAAAAATATTACGTGTATTATGATGAAGAATAGTAGTTTTTTGCATAGTTCGTATGTATTTTAATTTTAGGAGCAATTTCATATTCCATGATATCTCCTACAGTAACCCAATCTCTGACTTCAAGTGCATCTGCACATTCTACCAAAAAAGGCTGGATATCGCTCACAAATTTTTTGTGTAATATATCCCATTCTTTTGATACCTCTTGTTCCTTCTCTATACTCATAGAATACCCCTTCCCTGTAAGAACCTCTATCCAAAGACAAATAAGGTCTGTGCTTACAATAATATAATTTATTGCAAGATCTTCTTTTCCTGTATTTATAATTTCTGATATTTTCTCAATCTCTGGTATTTTCTTTATCATCATTTCATTTATCTCTCTAATATATTCTTGAGGATTACGTACGCGAGTAATTTGTTTTTCTATGAGATCTATTATGGTATAAAGCATATTCTCTGCAAACTCGTTATACTGCAGTTTTCCTCTAAAAAAAGAGCACACTGTTATAATTTGTAAAAATATATTCTTTATGGGACGTTGCGATAACGGTACATGAAAGCAAAATTCATCAATATGCAATGCAAAGTGTTCTATATCTTCTTTATGGATATTATACGCTTTAAGATCAACCGTAGACACATGTGCGTCTTGTGCTTGTTTTATACATTCTATAAGTGTTTGTAAATATTTCTGGGCTGTTTCACATTGATGCAAAAACGCAATGTATTCCTGATCAGCTTCTACATGAATTGCCTTAACATCAGACAAGCTCATATCATAAACGATATCTGTCTTATCGTTAACAAGAATAGAAGTTATTGTGCCATTATGTTTTTTTACTTCTTCCGTAATGCTCTCTATAACCTGTTCAAGCGTTGTTTCATTCTCAAGAGTAAAGGACACCTCTTGTCCATTTATAAATAACTGCACTTATCTAATTACCATTATTATTAAATCTATCAAAAGCAGTAGACGCATCCTTAAGCTGGTTTATAGCACTTTCCATTTTTCCAAACTTCTCTTTTAACTTTGCTTCGTATCTTTCTACCCTTTCACTATATTTTGTTATTTGTTCTTTGTTATCGCTTACACGCCTATTGATAGTTCTTTTACGTTGATAGATAGTTCCTCCAACACCTAAATAAGGCTTTACTTCGCCTGCAATTCTAAATGCAGCACCATTATCAATCACGCCATCTTCATCATTATCTCCTCCAAACAAATGTTTAACTGCAAGTACTTTATTACTTATCATACTATCAAGTGTATTCTCATCTATATCAAGATATCTACTACTAAAAATACTTGTATCTGTTCTCGCAAGATTTGCAGCAATACCAATAGATTTAAGAGTTGTAATTGTTTGGTCTACGGCATTCGCATATGGATTCACTGTAATACTACGAAGCCTCACTACGAGCTGTAAAAGATTGAATTCTCTTACAAGTTTACCTATGTTTTTTTCTGCTTCTTTCCTTTTGCTATCTGAAGTGAAATTAAAATCATCAAGCACGGTAGCATCTCGACCTGTATAAATTGTAAGTTCTCTCATAAGTTGATTGTATGATCCGACAAATCCAATGATTTTATTTTTTATGATATCTACATCTTTTGATACACTTACGAGAACTTGTTCTTTTGAAGAACGTTTTAAAGACAGTGTAAGTCCCGGAATAATATCATTTATAGTGTTTGTTTCTCTTTCTATATCTATACCATCATATTCAATTATGGCATTCTGTGCTTGAGATAATGAACGAACAGGCAAAAGCTTATTCTCCCCCTTCTCCATGTTGCTTGCTACAACTCTCTTAACTGCTAACACATACCCCGGAAAAGGATTAACAAGAACAAACGCCACTCTTCCTTCATTATCTTTTATCTTTTTAAGTGGTACAGAAAAATTAAATTCATTATTAGGTATTAGACTCTCTTCTCTTTTTATGAAAAGCGGAGCATCATTCTGTAATGCCATAACAACAGCGAAATCTTTTTCCTCAATGTTTTCTAATCCCGATTGTGGGTGTATTCCTACTATTGTTATATCTTCTAATGTTGTTGAAAGAGCCTTGTCTACGGGGCTATAGAAATTATCTGAGATGTTTTTAAGCACATCAGATTGTTGTAACAATGAAGAAAAAGTAAATGTCACTGTAGCAGTTTGAGAGTTTTTTATGCTTTGAGGTATGTCTGCATCGATTATTATTTTTGCAGCAGCACCTGGTTGTAACTCTAATGAATTGCCCTTGCCTTCTACAAACAGGGTCTCATCGCTTATATATGTTGTAATACTACGTTTAGTAATAGGGAGCACAGTTATATTCTCCTTTTCTTCATACTCCTTTTGTAATCCTACTTTCCTTGAAAACAGTGCTGCTACACCACCAAGAAGAAGCGCATTCTCCTTTCCTTTTCTCTTGCTCTCAAGCAGTATTTGATACCCTTCATCTTGTGATTTCTGTTGTATCTTCCTTGCCTCTACAAATTCTTTTCCCTTCGTGTTAATTCTTTCTATAAGAGAATCTATTGATTTTCCATTAAATGAAAAAGATACTTTCTCATCACCTACAGAAAATACATAATTTCCCCTTGGAGCCTTAAAATCTTCGGGAATCGTTTTGCTAATCCACCTATCTGCACTTGCAAGTTGCTTTACAGTAAAAAAGTATTCTCCTTCTTCTATATTTCTCTGTGCCTCAGCAGTTAATACCTTTTCATCACTGCTTTCTACTAACCGTTCCGCAAAAGGGTTATTAAATCCATAAAGATCCTTTGCAAACGCTTCAAGTTGCTTCATTTTAGATTCTATATTATTCCAAAGACGAACCTCTGTATTATACTTTTTAATTTCTTTTTCAAGTCTCTTAATTGGTCTTTTTTCTACTTCTACAAGGTCTTTTATAGCCTTGTTAACGTCTAAACCAGTAGAGCTTGTTTGTCCTGGTATTGCAATTTCCATATTATACCTCAATATAATAATCGGCTTCCTATAAAAAACCTCAATATATATTTTTTATATAATTTAATGCTAAAACATCCTATAAAATGTAGCGTTCATACCATCTATACATTAGATTAGACACGCCAAGCAAGCATTACTATTTCTAAGAAAGCATTATTTCTTCAGCCTATCGTTTACAGCCCCCCTATAATGCCTCTTACCTCTAAATCTAGTTTCACACATTCACAACATATCAACTAACACTGCCATCAAACGAACATGATAGCTGTTTTATTTCAAAACATTGAGATCTTATATACGTTATTTCTTTATATTTTCTTACAGTGCTTACGATAAAATTTTTAATACAATCATACTTCCTTTTTAAGATACAAACTCCTTTTCTCCCTTGTGGGTGAAGTGTCATTATCTTTTGTATGGAATCATTCATAGTATAATTATAATACAAAAATAACATAATTGCCGGAGACCGGACTTGAACCGGTACAGTATTTCTACCGCGGGATTTTAAGTCCCGTGTGTCTACCAATTTCACCACTCCGGCAATTATTTAACTATTATATCATATATCGCCTTTACGAGAAATATATTCTAAAAAAAACTGTATCTTATTACACACATCTTCAGGAATACCATGTCCACCCCTTAAAATCATAAAACTCTACAAAAAGACTCCACTGCTTCCAAAAATCATATAAGTCTTCTCCCATATAGTATTCTAATACCATATCATCTCTTCCATGGGCTATAAACACGGGCGGAAATAACTCTTTTTCACAAGATATGGCAATGTTTTCCCAACGCCTTTTATCTACAAGTGAAGATGAAAGCAAAACAAGTGCATGAAGATGGACGCCCTTTTGTGCACATAGAAATGCAAATTCGCTTGCAACCATACCCCCCTGACTAAATCCAATTATTACAAGTGGGTTAGATAATAATTTTCTTTCGGATAAAAGAATATATATATCTTGAGCAGCTTTCTCAATGTCTTTCACAGAAGAGTGGGGGAGTTGTTTCCACATGGTACCCTGAAGGGCTCTTTGTATAGTGCTTTCATCTTTAGGAAACCACGCATATCCATCATATCCCAAAACTGGCAATAAAGACACGGGAGCTTGTGGAATAATAGCATAGGGTAATTGGGGGGTAAGTTGATAGAATACTGTAGATATATCATATGAGCTTGCTCCAAATCCATGAAGTATTACTCCTGTCTTTGTGTGTTCCTCTTTTTTTCCTACTTCAATACAATGCGAAATCATTATTTATAATCCATAATATTACAATTATGCTATTTTTATTGCAGATACATTCAACCCTTTACCCATTAGCCATATTGCTAATACTACTTCATTTGACACTATTGGGAGATACAACATTTCTAACTTAGGAACAATTCCCATTACTTCTAATACATTCACTATTACTAACAAGATAGATCCAACAACGCCCCACACTGATAACCATCGTGGAATACATTTTGATTTATATAGCAAACAATAAAACAGTAAGGCTGGCACGGCAAATATATAGCCATGAACTAGATAGACCTTATCTCGTAGCATCAATAGTGGAGTAGTATGGATAAGAAATAAAATCCCCGCAATAACCGCAAATATCCCTTCAACGCCTTTTAAGATAAGGTACCATAAAGACATTCTTTTGCCATAAGGTCTTAGAAACGGAAACATCAGCACTGCAATACCAATAACAGAAAGGCCGCTTATTACTTCTAAAAACATTCCCAATATTTTTGCATCTGTATTGTTGGTTCCTAGTATGCTATATGCGAGTAAGATTAATATTCCTACTATTACTGCAGTCCTTCTGTTTTTATTCATTTTCCTCTCTTCTTTTTACTCTTATAGCCAAGCAGCCTCAACCCATTAAGAGAAACAATAATAGTTCCTCCTTCGTGCCCTAACACAACAAAAGGCAAAGGTAATCCCTGAAGAATAATAAAGAAAAGCATAAGAAGAATGAGTCCTATAGCAAAAACAAAATTAACTACAATAGTTTGCCGAGTTCTTCGACTGATATCAATAAGATAAGGAAGATTTTCTAACTTATCAGACATAAGAACAATATCTGCCGTATCTAATGCAACATCAGTACCAGCAGCTCCCATAGCAACCCCAATATCTGCAGTAGCTAACGAAGGAGCATCATTTATTCCATCACCAACCATAACTACAGGACCGTATCTTCTTTGTATTTGTCTTATAGCAACCATTTTGTTTTCTGGTAATAATTCAAAAAACACATCATCTATGCCTACCTGTTTAGCGATATTGTGAGCAACTCGCTTATTATCGCCCGTAAGCATAATCACATGCTTAATGCCTCGTCTACGCAAGGTAGTAATTACTTCGCGAACATTAGATCTTACAATATCAGCATAGGCAATTACACCAAGAACAGAATATTGTTCATTCTTGTTTTCCTGTACTATTAAAACACTTGTTTTCCCTGTATTCTGATATTTTATGATAGTAGCTTCTGCTTCTTTTAATCCTCTAATATTTTTTCCAGAAAAGTGTCTCAAATTACCAACATGCACAATCATGCCATTTACACAAGCCATTACTCCTAGCCCAGCTACAGATCGAAAATTACTTGTTTGAGGAATATTTAGGTTTCGCTTTTTTGCAGCAATAACCGTTGCTTTTGCAAGTGGATGTTCCGATTTTGCTTCTACAGCAGCAACAAGTGTTAATAATGTATCTTCATCCAATTGAGAAAGAGAATAAATATTTGTTACTTGTGGCTTCCCAACTGTAAGAGTACCTGTTTTATCAAACGCAATTGCTTTAATTGTTGCCACACCCTCTACATATGCGCCACCTTTAAAAAGAACGCCTCTTTTTGCCCCATTGCCTATGGCCGAAAGAACAACAGCAGGAACACTAATAACAATAGCACATGGAGAAACTGCTACTAAGATAGTCATCGCCTTATAAAATGTGTCTTTAAAATCTACATCAAAAAACACAACAGGAATGACAATAGCCAATAAAGCAAGCACGATAGCACCCACAGCATAATACTGCTCTGCCTTTTCAATAAACCGTTGTGTGTTTGCTTTTTTACCTTGAGCTTCTTCTACCATTTGAATAAGACGAGCAATAGTAGAATCTTTTGCGGATTTTGTAACACAAACCTCTAAATACCCACTCTTATTAATAGTGCCAGAAAAAATAGTGTCCTCTTGTTTCTTTTCAACCGGCATAGACTCGCCAGTAATAGCAGACTGGTCCACACTGCTTTCTCCAACAACTACCACTCCATCTAAAGCAATGCTATCACCTGGTTTTATAAGCATGATGGCATTAACTTTTATTTTCTCAATAGGCAATAAAATTTCTTGATCTCCTTGTCGAATAAGCACTTGAGATGGTCGCAGCCTCATAAGCATTCGAATAGCATTGCGTGTCCTATCCATAGCAAAATGCTGTAACACATGAGATAAAGAGAAAAGAAGAAGCAACACAGCTCCATCAAATGCTTCTCCTACAAACGCAGCTCCTGCAGCAGACAAAATCATGAGAATATCTATATTCACCATCTTGTTCTTTAATGACGCAATGCTTCCCTTTACTCCATGGTATCCTCCAGCACTATAAGCAATAATATACAACAAAACAACAAAAAAAGTAATATTGCTTGTTCGTTCTACAATCCAAACAGCAATCATAGCGATAAGCATAATAATCGTTAGCAACGCATCTGTATTATGAGTAAACCAATACCACACTTGACGACGAGTAGATTGGAGGTGTATTTCCTCTGCTTTATTTGATTGTAAAGACACAGAATCATTCATGCTTCATTCTTCTCGCCTTTTATTAATTTGAAAAAAAGCATCATTCATATCTCTTTCCTAAGCTATAAGACTATAATGTCGAGATTTGTTCTAATCCCGTCTTTACCATCTTTATTGACTCATTAAGTGCGATGCTTTGTTCTTTATCAAGGGGTAATTCAATAATTCTTTCAACTCCTGCTTTTCCAAGGAGAGCAGGAACCCCTAAAAACATATTTTCCACCCCATATTCTCCCTGTAGAAATACCGATGCAGGCAAAATACGTCGCTCTCCTAAAATCACAGCTTCTACCATGTTAGCAGCAGATGCAGCAGGAGCATAATATGCACTGCCCGTTTTGAGGTGCTTGACAATTTCGCCTCCTCCTGTACAGGTTCTTTTCTCCATTCTTTCTATTGCTTCTTGCGATATAAAATTACGTACCGGCATTCCATTTACAGAAGAATACTGTGTTATTGGAACCATGGTATCACCATGACCTCCAAGTACCATGGTTCTTGCCTGCGAAGGAGCCATGTGTAAATTTTCAGAAATAAAATATCGATATCGTGCACTATCAAGTACTCCTGCCATTCCTATAACTCTTTGTTTGGGGAATTTTGTTTCCTGATAACATACCGTAGCAATTACATCAAGCGGATTTGCGACTACAATTAGTATTGCATTGGGAGCATATTCTACAATGTGTTTTGATACATCCTTTGCTATCTTGATATTTATCTTGAGCAAGTCCATTCTATCCATACCCGGTTTTCTCGCTATACCTGCAGTGTGAACAACCACATCTGCATCTTTAAGTGAAGAGAAATCTTCCGAACCTGTTACTTGTGCCTTATATAAAGACAGTGGTCGTGCCATATTAAAATCTTTTGCCTTTCTCCTTGGAAGATGAGGAACAACATCTAAGAGAACAACTTCTCCCTCTACTATCTGAGAAAGATAGTGGACAACCGAAGCTCCAACATTTCCCCCACCTATAACTGCTACTTTTTTATACATTATGAACCTCCTCATATCCACTACTATTTACAAAAGCAGGAACCGTACCCTTTGCTGTACTTACAGGAATAAGAATTCTATTCTCTCCCAAAGTGAGCAGTACAATTTCACTTGCGGCAGCTGCGTGGGCATAATATTGAGCCCAAGGATGCTCCTCATTAAATACAGCATATGATGAACGAGCTTTAGATAAAGACTCGTTATATGAGCCTTTTTGTACATGCTCTATTGGTATTCCACATACCCTTACCCATTCCTCTCTGCTCTGCATGTTTTCTTTTACTCCACCATACACCATACTATCTATATCTTTTATAGATACATCTAAAACCTTTGAAGCAGCGGTAGAAAGCTGTTTTGAATCTATAAGACCATGTACTCCTACAGATGTCGTATTTTCTGGAATGAACATGTAATCTTGATTGGCAAATATACACAATTTTCTTTTGTGCTCATACTCTTGTATGAGGTTATCCATTTCTGTAGAAGAAAGTATTTTTCCATCTCGCTGCTCACTAATAATAAGCATATCAGCTCCTTGTAAATCTTGTAAACTGGACATCCCTTTAAAAATACCTCTACATCCTTTTACCGATGCTGCTTGCATACAATCAAGTGCCATGCCTTGTACATAATCGATATCCGCATCATACATAAGTATAGTACTCATAGTTTGTTCCAAAAGAAGTACCGCAGCATGGATCCCTGTATGCCACGCTCCCATTATTGCAATAGTTGTAATACTCATATGTATATTGTACTAGAAACAACATTTTATGTCATATTAAGTCATATAAATTGACACCGTTTCAAAATACCACTATAATTCTCTTATGGGAAAGTCTCAATTCACTCTTAATCCATTTCCTATTCAATACAGAGCAAAATACTCTTCTGATAATATATGGGAAGAAGAATATAAAGAGCTCCCAAATAAAGGAAGCGACGAATCAAAACTCCCAGAAGATGAAAGAAATGTACTTATAGAAGAGAGAAATTATGCAAATGACTTACCTCTTATAAACTTTACCACTCAATATGCACTTAGCTGTTTTGAAGGACTTAAAGTATATCCTCAAGCACATGGTGGTCTCTCTTTGTTTAGAGTAGATAAAAATGCATTACGTTTTTATAACTCAATGCAAGGACTCTCTATGCCTCCCTATCCAGTAGATATGTTTATACATGCGGTAAAACAAGTTGTTCTTCGCTCCCATAATCTCGGATTTACTATACAATTTAATCAAGAATGGATAAAAACCCAATTTTCTTCTGCAAAAAGCATTTACATTCGTCCGTTTTCTTATTCTGAAGGTGGCATAGGTGTAAATCCATCTCTTCATCCTTGGGTCATTATGATGGCAAGCGAAGTGGGCAATTATTTTGAAACATGTGGCTGCCCTACCCTTATGGTAAGCAAGAAAATTAGAGCCACCCCCAACGGTACGGGATGGATAAAATGTTCCTCTAACTATGTTATATCTATGCTTGCAAAAACAGAAGCACAACAAGCAGGATATCTAGAAGCACTTTTTCTAGATCCAATACATCAAAAATATGCAGAAGAATGCTCTTCTTGCAATATATTCTTTATTTTAGGAGGCACAATTGTCACTCCTCCGCTTAGCGATACTATACTTCCAGGCATCACACGAGATAGCGTTATTACACTTGCACAAGATTTAGGATACACAGTTGAGGAACGAAATATAAGCATAGAAGAAATACTAGATTCTGCAACAGAATGTTTTAGTACGGGAACAGCAGTAGGCATAACATACTTTGGAAAAATTGTATACAATGGAGTATCTACTCAATTTTCTGATGGAAAGATAGGAGAAACAACTTATCGACTTCAGAAAACACTAAAAAATTTACAACATGGATTATATGTAGACACCCACTCATGGCTCATCCCCATTTCTACATAAATACTTTATTTACTATGATCTATCTTTAGATGTAACTCTTCTAGCTGAAGATTGTCTACCTCACTAGGGCATCCATCCATTGGAGAAGCACCCTGTGTGTTTTTAGGGAATGCTATACAATCTCTAATCGTCTTATTACCACTCATAATCATAAGAAGTCTATCTATTCCGGGAGCAATGCCTCCATGAGGGGGAGCACCATATGTAAGTGCCTTCAGTAAGAACCCAAATCGTGCTTGCATCCTTTCGGGGGACATGCCAAGCAACGAAAAAACACGCTCCTGTATATCACGACGGTGTATACGAATTGACCCAGAAGCAAGTTCAACTCCATTGCATACGAGATCATATAACTGCCCCTTTACATCTGCAGGGTTTTCTTCAAAACTATCTATGTATTGTAACTGTGGCATACTAAACATATGATGAGATGCAATCCACATTTGCTTGTCATCATCCCATTCAAATAACGGGAAATCCGTTACCCACGCAAATGAAAACTGCGAGTCCTTTATAAGGTTGAGCATTGTAGCAATCTTTTTCCGAATAGTTCCAAGAGCTCTACATGCCACAAGTCTCATATCTGCTACAAAGAATAATACATCCCCATCTGAGATATTATATCTTTTTATAAGATCAAGTAATTTTGTTGAATATTCTTCAAACGCTCTTGATAAAAATCCCCCTATTCCTCCACTAAAAGAGCCATTGGCATACTTTGCCCATGCAAGCCCCTTTGCTCCCTGAGCTATTGCATCAGCTTCAAGCTCAGCAATAGCTTTTCGACTTATGACATCACTAGCGTTAGGCACTACGAGTAGTTTTACTACTCCTCCCGCCTCAAGTGCATTCTCAAATATACTAAATCCAGAATCTTTTGCATATTCTCCAAAGTCTTTGAGAAAAAGTTCATATCTTACATCTGGTCTGTCCGTTCCATATTTTTCCATTGCACTCTCATATGTCATTTGAGTAAACTGAGATGGCAACGATACAGAGAGTGTTTCGGAGAACACCGTTCTCATGAGCTCTTCTGTAAGAGAAAGAATACCCTCTTCACATACAAAGCTCATTTCCATGTCTATTTGTGTATGTTCAGGTTGTCTGTCTCCTCTAGCATCTTCATCTCTATAGCAATGAGCAAACTGATAATATCTATCCATACCTCCAATCATAAGTATTTGCTTATATAACTGAGGGCTTTGTGCAAGTGCATAAAATTGTCCCGGAATAATTCGAGAAGGAACAAGAAAATCCCTTGCTCCTTCGGGAGTCGAACGGATGAGCGTTGGTGTTTCAATCTCTAAAAAATCCTGTTTATTAAGAAATGTTCGAATTGACTGAGAAACTTCATGTCTCAATGCAAGCATAGCACTCATAGCAGTGCTCCTAAGGTCAAGATAGCGATATGCAAGTCGCAAATCCTCATTTGCAGAGCTCTGTCCTTCTTCTACCATAAATGGCAAAACACGCGACTTTGAAAATACAAAAACATCTTGTACATGGATTTCTATCTCACCCGTTTTCATATCTGCATTTATCATTTCCTTAGGTCGTAATCGCACCTTTCCCACTATGCTTATGCAATATTCAACGTGTACATCCTTTACCAGCTCTATTGCTTGAGGACTGCTCTCCTCGTCTATAACGACCTGTACAATGCCATATCTATCTCGTACGTTTATAAAATATACTCCTCCATGATCACGAAACCTATGAACCCACCCATTAATAGTTACTACTGAGTCGACATGTTTTAATTGTAAATCTCCACATTTTATAGTTCGTTGTTTATTAACTGAGAAATGTTCTTGTTTGAGAATAGCTTCTTCTTTTTGTTCATCCATAATTGTTAAGTGTAGCAGTTTTCTACATTAATGAATGCTTTTTAAAACACATGTTTTACAGCTAGCTTTATCATGTATCCTTTAGCTCCTTTGTGAGAATATCCTTTAACTGAATGGGATCTGCTCTGCCTTTTGTTTTTTTCATAATCTGCCCCATAAAAAAACCCAACACTTTTATATCGCCATTTTTATATTGCTCTACAGAAGCACTATTGTGTTCTAAAACATCCAAAACAGCATCCATTAGTTCCTGTTCTGTAAGTATGTTTAAATTAAAGTTATCAATAATCTCTTGTGGGTTTTTGTCTTCTTCAAATATTTTTTCAAGCACTACTTTTGCAAGTTTTCCATGTATTTTCCCATTCTCCAACAATATAAGTAAGCAAGCAAATCGCTCAGCAGTAAGCGGAGCCTCTCCAAAATTTTTCTTATATTGATGAAGTAATCTTGAAACATCAGACATGCACATATTTATTATTCGCTGTATTGGCACGTCATAAGATGCTACTTCTTCAAAAAAATCTGCAGTGTTTTTTTCTTCTATAAAAAAATTAATATTTTTATAAGAAAGTCCATGTTTTTCCATAAGCCGTATAGCTCTTTTAAAAGGCGTTTCTATATTTTGTTTTTCAATTTTTTTGAAAAACAGTTCATCCATTATAACTGGAATAATATCAGGTTCGGGAAAGTATCTATAATCATTTGCATGCTCCTTAGCCCTCATTCCCTCTGTTATACCTCTATTTTCATTCCACAGTCGCGTTTCTTGTATGATAGGATCACCATTGAAGAACATTTCAGTCTGTCTTTTTACCTCATACTCAAGAGCCTGTCGAACAAAACGAAAACTATTTATATTCTTTATTTCTACTTTTTCACCAAGTCCTTTTCCCTTCTTATTTACAGAGATATTTGCATCACATCTAAGAGACCCCTCTTGCATATTTCCATCACACACTCCAATATAACGAACAAGGTATCTAAACTGGCGTAGCACTTGTTCTGCTTCTAAGGAGGTTTTAATCGTAGGCTCAGTTACTACTTCCATAAGCGGCGTGCCTCCTCTGTTGTAATCGCATAAGCTTATATCAGAGGCATGAATAAGTTTTCCCGCATCTTCTTCAAGATGGGCTTGTATGATCCCCACTCTTGATTTTTCTTCGCCATTAAAAAAATCAAAATACCCTCTTATACCTATGGGTGTATTAAACTGACTTATTTGATAATTTTTTGCTAAATCGGGATAAAAATAATTTTTTCTATCAAAACATAAACGTCCAGCAAGAGTACAATGCAATGCATGTGCTATACGATATGCCGAGAACACAGCTTCTTCATTAGGAATGGGGAGTGTACCAGGATATCCTAAGCATACAGGACATACATTAACATTGGGATCAGACCCAAATACTGAGGAACATGTACAAAACAATTTTGTCTCAGAAAGAATTTGAACATGCATTTCAAGACCTATAAATATTTCTAAGTCTATTTTATTACTTTCATCATGTATAGCCATTACATTTCCTTTCCGTTAATGAGTGCATTGTGTGGGCATATGGAGACCATTTATGCTCAAAATAACCGCTTGTAGCATCTAAAAACGAAAAAAGCCTCTCTTCTCCATAATGGGGTGCCATAATTTGTACACTTATAGGCATATCATCAAAACAAATTGGCGCCGAAACAGCAGGGATGCCTGTAATATTTGCAATAACAGAATACGCATCGCATAATTTTTGTTGAAATTCATCCATACTATCATCATCAAACCGGAATACAGGTTTGGGAGACACAGGAGATACAATAAGATCAACTGTTTTAAACATTTTTAATATTTCAGATCGAATGTGAACTCGTAATTTCTGAGCAATACTATAATATTTATCTTGAAATCCAGAGCGAAGCACAAACGCACCCGTAAGTATTCGTAATTTTACTTCTTCTCCCAAACCGCTGTTTCTTGCATTTCTTACAAGCTGCTCTCGGTTTTCTGCAAAACCGCCACGATCACCATACCGAATACCATCAAAACGAGCAAGATTAGCACTTGCCTCTGCTGTTGACAAATTGAGATATACCGCGGGAGAATATTTTACAAAGGGTAAATCTATGTCCACCGTTTCATATCCAAGAGATTCATATATTTTTTTTGTGCGTTTTATTGCATTCTGTATTGACTTATCGACCTCTATATCTTTATTTGAAATACATATTCCTATACGTTTTGCCTTAGGAGAAGGTCGTGAAAAAGGATAGAATGAACTTGTATCGTTAGGATCTCTTGCATCTGAATCTTCTGTAGCAGTTTGGACTCTAATAACAGAAAATACATCCCTAAGCCATTTTGGGTGCTCAGCAATTATTCCAATAACATCAAGCGATGATGAATATGCAACAAGTCCATATCTTGAAACTGACCCATACGTTGGTTTTAAACCCCATACCCCACAAAACATAGCAGGCTGCCTTACAGAGCCTCCAGTGTCACTTCCCAAAGCAAAAGGGACACACCCAGAAGCGACTGCTGCTGCAGAACCTCCGCTTGACCCCCCTGGGCTATAATCTAGATCCCATGGATTCCGTGTCCTTCCATAAATACTATGTGTTGTATCAGATCCCATTCCAAACTCATCCATATTTGTCCGCCCTAAGGGCACCGCTCCTGCTTCTAATAACTGTTTTACTGCAGTAGCATGAATAGGACTTATAAAGTGTTCTAAAATTTTTGAAGCACAGCTTAAGATTTCTCCTTTGAGTGAAATATTACTTTTTATAGCAAAAGGAACTTCAGTAAGAAGTGTGTCATCCGTTTTTTCATACTTTGCATTTTTATAGAGCTCTACAAAAGCATTTATATCCTTGTTTACAGAATGTATGCTTTCTACGTGCTTTTTTCTTTTTTGAAGGACATTCCACTGCTGCTTCCAATATTGTAGCGATTGCATATATTGGTGTTCATAGTACCCTTTTTCTTTCATGATATTTTCCTACCTCGGGTGTTACCACACTATAATATAGTTTATAACACACTCGGAATAATAAAAAAGTTATCTTCATGTTCCTCGCTTCGTTCTACAAGCTCATGAGGATTATCATATTGACATACAGAAGCATTTCTTAATACTCCCTTATTTACAACACTTTGCGTTATACCATCAGAAATAGGTGTGTCTTGTAATACAGAAAAGTACTCCATTAGTTGAGAAAATGATTGCGTCAATTTCTCCGCTTCCTCATCAGTAATAGCTATAGCAAGTAAATCTGCTGTTTGATATATTTCTTCTTTTATATTCATATCTTCCAATTATATATATTGTGAATGTTCATATAATAATAGTCAAGTACTTGTTATTTAGTCTCATTATTTAAAATATTTCACTAGACTTATTTTTATTAGTATTGTATAATTTAATCATATATAATATATATATCTTTTTTAGGAGGAATATAATGCCATTTTCATTACCAAATTTATCATATGCATATAATGCATTAGAACCGCACATAGATGCAAAAACCATGGAAATACACCATGCCAAACATCACGCAGCGTATATAAACAAACTTAATACAGCACTTGAAAAAACGTCTTTTAAAGAATTAAGCATACAAGCAATATTAAAAGACATAACACTTATCCCAGAATCTATTAGAACAGCAATCCGTAACAACGGTGGTGGACATGCAAACCATTCTTTTTTCTGGACAATACTCACCGCAGAGAAAGAAAACCAATCGCTCACAAACCGAAAAATTGTATCTGCAATTACAGATACATTTGGTTCTTTTGAATATTTTAAGCAACGCTTTACAAATGCCGCAATGACTCGCTTTGGGAGTGGATGGGCATGGCTTGTCATTAAAGATAACACTCTTTCAATAACAAGCACTCCCAATCAAGATTCTCCCTATATAGATGATGCGACACCTCTTGTGGGACTTGACGTATGGGAACATGCATACTATCTTAACTATCAAAACAGAAGAGCCCATTATATAGAGGCATTTTTCTCTATTATTAATTGGGAAAAAGTAGATTTTCTATATAAGAAAGCACTAACAAACAATTAATCTATAGATTGTTTATGATAAAATAATGAAGGAAAAAAGAAAAGATTTTCCTCTGCTCTCCTCTCCATCTCCACCCATATATCTTGATAGTGCAGCAACAGCCCTAAAGCCTTATTCTGTTATTAAGAAAATACAAGAATATTACGAATGTTACCCGGCAAATGTTCACAGAGCAAGTTACAACCTCAGCATACGAGCAAGCGAAGAATATGAAAAAGCTCGAGAAACAGTTCGTGGTTTCTTGCATGCAAACGATAGTTATGAAATAATTTTCACATCAGGAACAACCGAAGGTGTTAATTATATAAGCACCGCATATATAATTGAAGCTCTTCATCATCCCCATAATAAAAAAGGAGCAATAACAGTAAGTGAATTAGATCATCATTCCGTTTTTGTTCCTTGGCAAACCGCAAGTACATATACAAACTCACAATTTCTTATAATACCGCTTACAGATGATGGTGAAATCTGCTTGGAAACGGCCTATAAGTATATTTCTAAAAGTACAATACTGTGTATTTCGGGGATGTCAAATGTTACAGGATATATACCACCAATTGCCTCTTTGCATGCTGTGTGCCAAAAAGCAAATTGCAAGTTAATAATAGATGGAGCACAGCTTCTTGCCCATGGATCCTTCTCTCTTAAAGATACTCCAGTAGATGCAATCGCTTTTTCTTCACATAAACTATGTGGACCTACAGGCATAGGATGCCTTTGTATAAAAAAAGACTGGCTTGCTACCCTTCCATTTCTAAAAAGTGGAGGTGGAACAATAGAAACGGTAACCCTTGATACAACAACATTCCTTAAAGGACATGAACGATACGAAGCTGGCACACCACATATAGCAGGTGCAATAGGATTCTCAGAAGCACTCTCATATTTGCAAAACATAGGTGCATCAAAGATAAAATCACACGAAAAAAAACTACGCTCAGCTATTATACAGACCTTGCAATCATGCAAAGATATTCGCATTATAGGAGATGAGTCTATAAGCGACTCTGCAATAATAAGTTTTATTCATAAAAAACTTCACGTTCAAGATATTGGTTTTGTACTTCAAAAAAATAATATTTGCATAAGAACAGGGCATCTATGTGCTCAACCCCTCCTTAAAAGATTCAATTGTTCATACGTTGCTCGAATATCGGGATATTTTTATACTACACTAGAAGAAATACAAAAACTAGGGCGTGTATTGCAATCATTCCAGTCTTTATAGAAAAAGTATCTAAATAGAAAATACTTTTTTTTATATAACAAGTATTGTCAACTTACAATTCTGCCGATATTTTTACCATGGCTATTGACGATGAAGAAATAAAAATGTTATTAGAACACTATGCTCGGAAAAACACTTTTAGATATAATCAAAAAACTCACAACTCATATATGAACACCTCTCATCCTTGTACAATCTCAAAAGAAAATCCTCAATGTAATGATGTACTCACAATCCATATGTGGATAGAGGGAGACTCTAATACTACCCCTTCGTACGCATATGAGGGTTCTTTTTGTTCTTTAGTAACTATTGCAACTGAAGAATTACTTGAATATCTAAAAAACACAGAACGAATATCATCAGAAAAATGCATAGCAACCGTATTGCTTGTTGCACAATCAAATACTCTCAACATAAAAAAAACAGATATTTATGATGTAAGTCTTCTGCCAAAAATTTTTACCTCTGTTTTTTTATCGCTTTCGTTACAAAGAAGACAATGTTTCTTGCTTCCATATCACATAATTGATATAATATATAAGAAAAAAGAACAATAATTATTATATGTATTACATATAAACATATTAAAATGAGGTGGTTTATGTACAAAGTAGTTTTTATACGACATGGAGAAAGTATTTGGAATAAAGAAAATAGATTTACGGGGTGGACAGATGTGACTCTTAGCGAAAAGGGGTATGAGGAAGCAAAGAATGCAGGTAAAATTCTTAAAAAGGAAAAATTCACATTTGATGTTGCTTTTACATCTCTTCTTTCTCGTGCAATAAAAACACTTGCAATAGTATTAGAAAACATAGACCTTTTATGGATTCCCGTACACAAGAGTTGGAGACTTAACGAAAGACACTATGGAGCACTACAAGGGCTCAACAAAGCAGAAACAGCTAATCAACACGGAGAGGAGCAAGTAAAAATATGGCGGAGGAGCTATGATGTTCCACCTCCTGCACTCACCATGGATGACGAAAGATACTCTGGCAATGATCCACGATATAAAGATATGAATACAAATGACATACCTACCACCGAATGCTTAAAAGATACTGTAAAACGCTTTCTTCCCTATTGGGAGAATACTATAACGCCTTCTATTCAGTCAGGAAAAAAAGTTATAATTGCAGCACATGGGAACAGTATTCGAGCGGCGGTAAAACATCTTGATTCTATAAGTGATGAAGATATTGTATCTCTCAACATACCTACTGGAATTCCCCTTGTATATGAACTCAATAAAGACTTTTCACCCATTACACACTACTATCTTGGTGACCAAGAAGCAATTCAAAAAGCAGCCGAGGCAGTGGCACAACAAGGGAAAGCATAACACGTATAGTGAGTGCAGCAACACAATATGTCATATCAATTTGAAATAGAATGTAAATGTCATATAGATAAAAAAAAATATAATGCGCTTATAAAAACTCTGAGAAAAGATGCTCTATCATCTCATATACTAAAAAAAAATGATATATATTATATCCTAGAAACACTATCTCATACACCATCTCAAAAGACAAAATTACACCATCACACACATGAGATAAGACTTCGCGATGATAATGGTATTTTTTTTCTTACATACAAAGACAAAGCCATTATTGATAATGTAGAACAAAACAAAGAATACCAAAGCAACGTTTCTGATCTAAATGTAATTAAAATGATGTTAAAGCTATGGGGAGCAAAAGAATATATAAGAAAACAAAAAAAAGGATTTTCTTTCTCTGTAAGATTTTCTCAAAAAGACATAAAAACAATCTCCGGGATAACACTCCCTATAGACAACCTCCCCTTTCTACCAACAATAGAACTCATACAAGTACCTCCTTTAGGATATTTTTTTGAAATAGAAATTATATGTGACAAAAAAACTGCCACTACAAAATGCTGCTCTACCCTCCGAAGTATCCTTACGCACATCATACAATATTACGGAATAGACATATCTCAAATAGAAAAGAAACCATACACACAAATGCTATTGCAACCGAGCTAAATGAACACCATTATTTACTTTTCTAGATCTTCTCCTACCCAAAACTTTTGCAGTGCAAGAAACTCTGCAAAATCATTCTTTATAAATACATTTCTTATTTCTCTCATAACGCGTACCATCTGTCCTATGTTATGAACGCTAAGCAAATACAACCCCAAAAGCTCTTTTGCTTTAAATAGATATCGTATATAGCCTACAGAATATCGTTTGCAACAAGGCAATGGACATGCACTGTCTATAGGGGAATCGTTATGTAAATACTCATGTCTGTGTATATTAATATGTCTAGTGGAATGTACTGCGGCAGGAACAATGGCATGTGCATGTCGAGCTATGCGAGTAGGATGTACGCAATCAAAGGTGTCTACCCCCATAAGCACGCCCTTAAAAATATCAGGAATATCTCCAATGCCCAAAAGATGCACTGGTCTTTCTAAAACAGAAAGTGCATTGGTTGCATGAGATACAACATCATACATTTGAGACTTATTAGAGCCAAGACTCCCGCCTATCGCAGTTCCAAAGAAATCTTGTTTTTCCACGCATTCAATGCTTTCCTTGCGCAACTGAGGATATACTCCACCTTGCACAATTCCATACATGGCTTGCATGTCATTCTCTTTTCGTTTTAACTCATCAGTGCATCTTTTTCCCCATCTCAAAGAACGACGCATTGACTCTGCAGTATACGCTTTATCTACATGAAATGGAGTGCACTCATCAAATTGCATTATTATGTCTGCTCCAAGTTTCCGTTGTATTTTTATAGAAGATTCTGGGCTTAATAAATGCTTTGAACCATCCACGTACGATTTAAATACTACTCCCTCTTCTTTTATGCTTACAATACTCTTGGGGAGAGTTCTATTTCTACCTTTTTTTATTTCCTCCGAAACAGAACCATGTCCCATGGCAAATACTTGATATCCCCCCGAATCTGTAAACATCGGCTTATTCCAATGCATAAAAACATGAAGCCCTCCATGTTTTTTTATATGTTGAGCACTAGGGCGAAGCATGAGATGATATGTATTTGCAAGTATTACATCTGCTCCAATTTTCTCTACTTGATATGAGGGGACGCATTTTATACTTGCTTTTGTTGCACAGAAAACAAAATTAGGTGTCGGTATACTACCGTGTGGCGTTCGTATTTCTCCAATACGCGCTCTATGAAACCATTGTATGCCAGCATGGCTGATACCAAAAAGAAAAATTTTTACTATGCATTTTTTTTATATGTAGTAACGATATGCCTTACCATTAATCATCTTTGTATTGTTGTTTCCTCAAAATTTGGGGAGCAAGCACTCTTCTTGCAAGATACATAAAAGGAGTATCAAATATAGCACTCATTACTCTAAATACATATGTTCCTAATATATAGGTAAATATTACGGTATCTATGGAAAGCAAGTGCCCCTCCGTTAAGAAACGAGGAATAACAAAAAATGCAAGCATGCTAAATACTGTATTATCTACCAATCCAGAAATAATTGTAGATACATTGTTTCTCAACCAAAGATGTTTTGATTTTGTTTGCTTCTTTAAAAAAGAGAAAATAGCAATGTCATTAAATTGGCTTATCATATATGAGACAATGCTTGCAATTAGAAATATTGGCATTGGCAAAAAGATAGCTTTCATATGTGGTTGAGCCCAATCAGTACTTGCTGGTTTAAAAGAAAGTGTGAGTAAAAGAATACTATTCCAAAGTAAAAAAGCAAAAAAGCTAATATATATTCCTTTTCGTGCCGCCTTGCTACCATATATTTCACTCAGAACATCGGTAGCAAGATATGAAGCAGCAAACAACTCAGTTCCAAGTGCAACAGGCGAAGGAGAAAAAGAAAAAACTGCCTTGCTTTAATACTTGTATATTTGCAGCAATAATTGCCACAATCATAAAAACATAAATACCTACTTTGCCAAACAATTTTGCAAATACAATAATCGAAGAATATGCAACAATCATCATAAATACAGAAATAACAATAGTAGGGTACGTATTAAAAAATTCTATAAACGATAGCATTCTATTTCACTATTATAGTATAGCAGAATATAAAAAAAACACACCTGTCAAATATATTGAAAACTTGCAGGGACAGGACTTGAACCTGTGACCTTCGGGTTATGAGCCCGACGAGCTACCAACTGCTCTACCCTGCGATATATAACTTTAGTATAAAACTAATAAGATACTATGTCAACAGTAATTACGCACAGAAGGTATAAACAACGCTTAAACTATCCTTTCACTCCTCCAGAAGTGAGTCCTTGTACCAATCTTTTCTGAATAATAGAAAATATAACTATAACAGGAATAGATGTAAGTATAGAAGCAGACATAACTAAATCCCATGCAGCGTTTTTACTCACAAAAACAGCCTTGAGTCCTATGGGCAGGGTGTGTATCTTGGGATAAGGACTTATAAATACCGAAGCAAAAAGATACTCATTCCACGCTATCATAAACGAATATATAAACACTGTTACAATTGCAGACATTGAAAGAGGAACAATAATACGCCATACCACTCCTATACGCGAACAGCCTTCCATTATTGCAGATTCTTCTATGGAGTATGGGATAGTTCTAAAATAGTTTCCCAGCATATAGAGCGATACAGGAAGCGTTTGTACAACATAAATTATTATAAGCGTTATTGTCGCCCCCGTCGCTGTTCCTAACAGTCCCACCTTAGTTGCCATTCTATACAGCGGAATGAGAAGTAATATTCCTCCAAACATATACGTAAAAAGCACTCCCCTCTGTACAAGGCTTCTTCCAAAAAACCGTAAGCGACTAAATGCATATGCACCTGCTATTGCAATGATAAGCGATAAAAATGCCGCAAACCCTGCAATAGAAAGTGAGTTTCTAAAATATCGCAAGTATGGAAATACATCACTTGATTTTTGATATTTTTTAATAATTGCATCGCGTTGTTCCGCGTTAAGCTTTGGATTGCTAATGAGTTTTCTAATTGAAGCAGGAACATCATCTTTGTCTAGTTTTGGTTTTGCAAATCCTAGTATTCGTAAGTATTGAGTAAAATTTAATTGTTTAGGAATAAGCGATGGATTTTTCCAATCCCAAGAATATTTCAACGAAGTAGAAAGCATTTGTGCAAATGGGAATATAGCAAACAATGTTATAAGCACTATAAAAACCCCAAAAAGTATTTTTGTTATAAGAGAATGTCGCGTTACCATTTGAGTACCTTTTTTACATATACGAGAATGAATACAAAAATAATTGAAAACTGTACAACTGCAATAGTCGAACCTTTTCCAAGTTCTATACTTCCAACAAAAGCCTGGAAATACGTAAATATTGGAAGGGTTTTCAAACTACTTGTAAGCAGGAATACCTCTTCAAACTTATTAAAGTTCCATATTACCCGTAGCAATATTGTTGCACCAACAACAAAAAATATTTCAGGAAGTGTAATTGCTACAAAACGCTGCCACATGTTAGCACCATCAATTGCCGAGGATTCATATAAACCCTTGTCTATTGATTGTAACTGAGCAAGAATCATTAAGTAAGTAAAGGGAAAGTTTTTCCATATACTAAACACAATTGCCACCCACACAGAAGTACTGGGGTTTTCTAAAATATTAAAGCGACTTTCAATAAATGCAAGCTTATTGACCATGAGATCCATAAAAGTTCCGTTTACAGGATCAAAGAAAAACTGCCATCCATATACTACTGCAATAATGGGTGCCACATATGGAAATAAAATAAGAGATCGAACTAAACCTCTAAGAGGAAAATTCTGATTCATTGCTAAAGCAACTATAACGCCAAGTACGGTTGTAAATAATGTAGTACTCACAACATATAATACTGTGGTAAATAAGGAGCTCCAAAATGCTGAGCTTGAAAGCAACTCTGTATAGTTTTGCACCCCTATAAATTTTGAGGGTACACCAAGCTTAACCTTATAGAAGCTTACGATAACATTGGATAATACGGGATAAAATACAAATACTAAGAGAATGAGAAGCGCTGGCATGACGAGTATCATGCCAGTATTTCGCTCTTCTTTAATTAATCCTGTTGCACGACGTTGTATGCGTACCATTGTAGATAATTTTAGTTCTCATTTACAATAGCTTGCATTTTCTTTTCTGCTTCAGCTATTGCCACATTTATATCCTTTCCTTCTTGAGTTATTTCATAAATCATTTGTGGTATAATTTGCTTACTAAAAATAATATTTGCGTTTTCAATTTGGTTTCCGTCTACAATATTAAATGTTTTTATTTTACGAAATCCCGATACTATATTTTTTATAGCATCAGCACCATATAATTTATATACGCCTTTGGGATCGTTTAAAAACTCATCTGTATCAGCAATTCCTTCTCTCATAGGAAGCATTCCACCTGGTGCCATGTGCAAGAAAGTTATATAATTGTCCTTCTCAAGTAAAAACTCTAAAAGCTTTTTAGCTGCTTCTAATTTCTTTTTATCTTTATTCTTAAATAATGTTACTGCCACAAGTGTGCCATAACTTGCAGAATCGTCTTTGCTTATAATTGCTTCAAACCCTGTGTTCTTTACAAGATCAGGATCAAAGTTAGAACCTTTAAGGTTTTCGAAATTTTCCGCTGTAAGCGAAGATTCCGCAACTGCTTTAATTGCTAAGTCATCCATTATATATGTAGAATAAAAGAACATTGCCATGCTGCCTTGCAAATAATAATCCCGTGCCCTCCATGTTTGAGGTCCAGGAGGATTATACTGTGCAAGGTTTTTATAGTACGTCATAACTTCCTTTGTTTGCGGTGAGTTAAACACAAGCGTTCCATCCGCATTAAAAAGCCCTGCTTTATCCGAAAGCGCTATGGGGGTATACACTTGTTCTGAAAACACTTCTGCTTTTGTCCCAACTAAGATACCATATTGATTTTTTGAAGGTTGATAATATTTCTTAGCAGCAGCAAGGATGTTTTCCCACGTATTAGGAGGTGCAAGTCCATCTTGAGCAAACCAATCCTTTCTGTACCAAATTCCTTGTAACCATCCATGATATGGAACACCATATAATACATTTTTATCTTGTTGTGACGCTACTAATCGTAATGCCCCTTCAAAAAAACTACTTTTTCCCGTCTTTTCTACAATTTCACTTACTGATTTTGTATCTATAAGATCTGCAGCACCAAATGAAACTACAGGGCCAGAAGGAACTTCTGCAATATCGGGCAATGTACCATTACCATTTACAATAACTTCTATTGAAGTTGGAAGATCATTTTCATCTATAGGAACAACGTTCACTGTAATACTAGGATTCAGTGCTTGAAAAGTATCTACAAGTGCTCCTATAACTTTCTGACGATCTGCTTGTGTTTGTGTTGTCCAATAATCTATAGTTACAGGCTTGGACGAACCAGAACACGAAATAAATATTGTAATTCCAATAAACAAAGCAACCATAAAAACACGACTACTAAAAAAATAAAATTTCTTCATAAAAACCTCTTTAAATTTTTTAATTACCACTACATACTATTACCGTATATTATTGTGGTTTTCTTATAGCATAGTATATATACATAACTTATGTCAAGAAATCCTTATGCTTTTACATTTACTAGTAGCACTAATACTCGCAAAACAATACAAATCCCTAATACTGCAGCAAGTATAAATAAAACAACAGAATACAAATTCTAAAAGCTCAAGAAATATTTCACCGTCTAAATGCGTACAGAAACTTTATTATGGGGATTCAAGAAGTAGTACCAATGATATAAAAACATGTCCACTTTCTATAAATGCGACATTACTATACAAGGCATATAAACTTTATGCTTTTTTGTGGTCTTTTCTCCACATATCCTTAAGCGCTACCGTTCTATTAAACACTATAGAATTGCTTGTTTTACTTGTTTTTTCATCATATACAAAATATGCCTTCCGGACAAACTGTAGCGGAACGAGCTCCGAAGCATTTTTTGATTGTTCTACAATATCTATGAGATAGGGCTCGGCATGCACATTATCTATACGCACAAGCGATTGAGGATTTACTTCTTGTATAAAGGAATCATCATCCATTTTGGGATGTGAAGATCTAAATAATCTATCATAGAGATTAACAGATATCTGTTTTGAATGAGCCACGCTCACCCAGTGCAAAGTTCCCCTAACTTTTCTTCCATCATCTGTCCATCCACCCTTTGACTTGGGATCATACTCCGCATGTATTTCTTGTATATTTTCCTTTGAGTCTTTTATAACATTTGTACATCGTATGTAATAGGCATGTTTAAGCCTCACTTCTTTTCCAAGCGAAAGTCGGAAATATTTTTTTGGAGGATCTTCCATGAAATCATCTCTTTCAATATACAATACTCTACTAAACGGCATGCTGTGCTTTGTATCTTGTATAAAGTGAGCGGGATTATCTTCTTTTGAAAGAGTTGTGTTTTTTGCTTCTGGATTATTTTCCATCTCTACATATTCCACCTTATCAGAAGGATAGTTTGTAATTATAAGCATAATGGGATTCAGTACAACCATTACTCGTATTGCGCATTCATTAAGATGATTTCGCAACTCTTCTTCAAGTCGTTCTATTTCAAGTACTGCATTTGTCTTTGTAACTCCTATCTGTTTACAAAACCTCTTAATAGATGTTGCAGTATATCCCCTCCTCCTCAATGCAGGAATCGTCGCAAGCCGTGGGTCATCCCACGAATCAACTCGCTTGCTATCTACAAGCATCTTGATATACCGCTTACTCAAGATGGTGTGTGTAAGTTGCAACCGTGCAAACTCAATTTGCTGCGGTTGTGGAGAAGGAATACCCACAGTGTTTATAAACCAATTATATAATTCTCTATGAATCTCAAATTCAAGGGTACATATAGAATGAGTAATGCCTTCTATAGCGTCAGAAAGACAGTGCGCAAAATCATACATAGGATATATACACCACGTATCTTTGGTTCGATGATGAGAAACATGCTTAATTCTATATATAGTTGGATCTCGCATAGTCATATTAGGATTCTTCATGCTTATCTTTGCTCTCAATACACATTCCCCATCAGAAAACATCCCCTCCTTCATTTGCTTAAAAAGAGCAAGATTTTCTTCAACACTTCTATTCCTATAAGGACTCTCTTCACCTTTCTTTTCAAGAGAACCTCGCATTTGCCGTATTTGCTCCAACGAGCTATGATCCACATATGCACATTCTTTTTTTATAAGAAGCCGAGCGTATTCATAAAATTTTCCAAAATAATCTGAACTATAATGTTCTTCATAAGCCGTATACCCAAGCCATCTCAAAGTATCCCGTATGCTGTAAACGTATGCTTCTTCTTCTTTCTCTGGATTAGTATCATCAAAACGAAGATTACATATCCCGCTAAATTCTTGCGCAATACTAAAATTGAGAACTATAGACTTCGCATGTCCAATATGCAAATACCCATTAGGCTCGGGAGGAAACCGTACACATATCTTAGAAAGATGTATACTTTCTTCTTGTATTCTTTTTCTAATGAAATCTTTTTCCATTGTTTTTCTTATTATAATACACTTACATCTTAAACATGCTTATATTACGAGACTCTTGATGTTTATATGATTCTGAAATATAAATATTATGCACAATTCCAATAGCAATAAGCGAGCTTAACACTGACGATCCGCCATATGATACAAGCAGAAGGGGGATCCCAGTAATAGGCATAACACCAAGTGTCATTCCAATACTTACTACAAAATGTGTAAAGAACATAGCAATAGCACCTGCACAAAAAACACGAGAAAATATATCCTTGCTATTCATTCCTATAAAAACTATTCTAAACAAAAGGAGTCCATAGAGCAATATAATACTCACACTACCAATAAACCCTATCTCCTCTCCTATGAGAGAAAATATAAAATCTGTAGATTTCTGCGGGAGAAATTGAAAATTACTTTGCTTCCCTTGTAAAAAACCCTGTCCCAACATGCCTCCTGATCCAATCGCAGAAACAGATTGTAAAATCTGCCAACCAGAACCAAGCGAATCACTTTCTGGGTTTACAAAAACAAGTAAGCGTTGTAACTGATATGGTTTAAGAACATACGTTGCAATATAAGCAAAGGTATTTCCAAAAAGCACCATAGCACTTATATAAGCAAGCGTATTGAAAAACGCTTTCATATACACAACAAGCCTTCCCAACAATGCAAGTATGCACAAAGCAAAAACACCCAAAAGATACAATAAAAACGCTTGCGACCTCAACATAAGAGACATTTTTTGTTCTACCGATGAAGAAAAATCTAACAACCAATACGACACAATAAGTATTATTACAGCAACTACTCCTACTCCAACAACAAAGAATACTTTCTTCTCATTCATGCCTGCAATATACAATACAAACAATAAAATAGGAATAAAAACCAACGATGTACCCATATCAGGCTGCAATAAAATAAGGCCCATAGGAAGCAATGTTAATAATGCCAAAGTTATGGTATCTCTCACCATTAAAAAATTTTGACCACGTTTTTTTACAAATGCCGCCATGGCCACCATAAGTGCCACCTTCGAAAATTCAGACGCTTGGATTCCAAAGCCCCAAAACCCTAACCACGAACGAGCCCCATTCCTCACGGACCCAAACATGAACGTTATAATAAGCAACAGTATAAAAAATACATAAATATACCATGCACTATTTTCAATATAGTTATATTTCACAAGAGAAATAATAATGAAAAATATAATTCCTATAATTACAAAGCTAAACTGTCTTATAAACTCTGTAGATTGCAGTTGTCCCTGTAAATCTACAGAACTAGAATACACAAAAAACAAGCTAAAGGTCAAAAGACCAAGAACAGAAAAAATTAAAAGCCAATCAGTTTTATAAGTCATAAGTACCACACCCTTTGTTTCTTAAGTTTTGTTATTGTTTCTTCATATGTCGCGTTAGAGAATATAGCATCATAAATTATATTAGTCGCCTTAGGTCCCCACCACTCCCATTCATTAGAGGAGTCAATCCATACCACAACGACAATTTGATCCTTTGGATCTGCATTATAGGGGGCAAATGATATCAACCATGAGTGTAAATTTTTATCAAGAGAATTTGTCTGTCCCGTTCCTGTCTTTGCTGCGATATCAACTGCCTTTGTTATAAGCACTGATTTTGCTGTCCCAACTGTTACAACACCCCTCATGGCTTCTTTTACTTTTTTAAACACCTTGGCATCTACTCCATCAATAGTACGAAGTACTTGAGGTTTAGTCTTTTTTACAATCTCACCAGTTATTTGATTTCGTATTTCTTTAAGAAGATATGGTCTATATTGCACCCCATTATTGACAAGCCCTGCTGTCATTTGGGCAAGTTGCAATGGAGTTGTTGCTAAATATCCCTGCCCTATAGAAAAATTTGCAGTATCACCTAACTGCCACTTTTCTCCATACCTTCTTTCTTTCCATTGAGGCGAGGGTACCACACCAGCACTTTCCCAAGGGAGATCAATATTTGTTAACTGTCCAAGCCCAAACATTACTGCATAGTCTGCTATTATGTTTGCATTCAATTTTTGAGTACCTATAGTATAAAAAAACACATTACAAGAATTTGCTATTGCTTCAAAAATATTCTGTCTCCCATGTCCTGTCCGAACCCAGTCATAAAACCGTCTATTTCCTATAACTATATATCCCTTATCAAACACCGTCATGCCCCAACTACGAGGGTTTTCTTGTAAAAATGCCGTAGCCATAAGTGGTTTAAATGTAGACGCCGGAGAAGCAGATGCTTGTATTGCCCTATTTAAAAATGGAAAATTACTATTGTTTTCAATATCAGATATAACATCATCTGTTTTAGCATTTATGAGCACATTAGGATTATAGCGAGGATACGATGCCATAGCAAGTATTTCTCCTGTGTTTGGTTTTAGAACTACCGCAGCTCCCACTCTCTCTCCCAATGCTTTCTCTACAATGTCTTGTATTTTTTTGTCTATTGTAAGAACGATATCATAGCCAGGCTTTGCAGATTTCAATAACTGTTGGTTTTCTTCAATGTCTTGCCCAAATACATTTATACTTTGCTGAAATCTCCCGCTTATTCCTCTAAGCTCGTCTTCATATTGTTTTTCTACTCCTGATTTTCCTATTTTATCTGTAACAAGATAATTTTTATCTCGAAGCAATTGAAATTCAGATACTGATATATCTCCAACATATCCAAGAATATGTGCCATGGAACTTCCCAGCCTATACTCTCTCTTTGTTTCTCTACTCCAATCTACTCCAGGAAAATCATTAAGAGATTCAACATATCTTACTATTTCTTCATACGAGAGTCCACTCATGAGAGTATATGAAGTGTTAGCATTTTTCTTTTTAAAAGCATTCTGTATTTTTTCCTCTGATATAGGTAATATTGAAGCAAGGTTCTTTATATACACCCCTCTCTGCTTTGCAGGAAACCGAAAAGGTACTATAAATAGTTTGTACACGCTTATATTATATGCAAGTGCTTCGTCCGCATTTCTATCAAATATTCTTCCTCTTAGTGAAAGGATTCGATTTTGTTTAGAAACAAGATCCTCAACCTTTGCTGTATAACGACGATGCTGTATTATCTGTAAATTAACAAGGGTGCCAATAAATATAAGCATAAACAATAAAATGATATTTCCAAGTATAAAAAACCGTTTTTTATTCATTCTTTTCTTTTCATACTTATTCTTAAGATTATGTACACAAATATCCCAAGCAACAACGTAGTTATAAAAGTTCTTAGAAAATCAAAACTCATTGCAAAAACCCTAAATGTTTGAAATTCAAATATAATTCCAAACACTATATATAGTGCGAACTTAAACAAGAACATTCCCAATACAAAAATTATAAATGAAATAACATTTATAGATACTATATCTTTTAAATAATAAAGCACAAAAGGGAATACTGTATATATAAACGAATCAAACCCAAGTGGACGTCCCGACCACGACGATATAAATACTCCCCCAAAAAACACGCTTATGAACATCCACTTTATACGTTGCTTATCTGAAAACAAAAAGTAAAAAAGAATATACAATATCATTACATCCACAAATAAGACGTAATGCCCAATACGAGTTGCCAACACCTGTTGAACAATAATGAGTAAAGACATAAAAACAATATGAAAAAAAACACCAAT
>CBDCGX010000044.1:0-39078 GCA_965216965.1 Spirochaetia bacterium
GACGGCACTACAGCAAATAAAAGCATCCCCATACGAGTACAGAAGAAGACAGAGGAGGGAGCTTTTGTAGATAACACAACGAAATGGAAGGCGGTATCAGCTGGAGAATATCACACAGTAGTGATAGATAGCGATGGAACTCTGTGGTCATGGGGAAAGAATCTTAATGGAGAATTGGGAGACGGCACTACAGCAAATAAAAGCATCCCCGTACGAGTACAGAAGACAGGGACAACATGGAAGGCAGTATCAGCTGGGGCTACTCATACAGTAGGGCTAGCAGAAGATGGGACTCTGTGGTCATGGGGATATAATAATAGAGGACAATTGGGAGACGGCACTACAGCAAATAAAAGCATCCCCGTACGAGTACAGAAGACAGGGACAACATGGAAGGCAGTATCAGCTGGGGCTAATTATACGGTAGGGCTAGCAGAAGATGGAACTCTGTGGTCATGGGGAGAGAATAATAATGGACAATTGGGAGACGGCACTAAAGAAAATAAAAGCACCCCCGTACGAGTACAGAAGGAGACAGAGGCGGGAGTTTTTGTAGATAACACAACGAAATGGAAGGCAGTATCAGCTGGGGGATATTACACAGTAGGGCTAGCAGAAGATGGGACTCTGTGGTCCTGGGGAGAGAATGATAATGGACAATTGGGAGACGGCACTACAGCAAATAAAAGCGCCCCCGTACGAGTACAGAAGGAGACAGAGGCGGGAGTTTTTGTAGATAACATGACGAAATGGAAGGCAGTAGTAACTGGGAAATATCACACAGTAGGGATAGATAGGGATGGATATCTGTGGTCATGGGGATATAATAATAGAGGACAATTGGGAGACGGCACTGCAGGTGATACAGCAGATAAAAGCACCCCCGTACGAGTACAGCAGGCAGGGACGGGAACTTTTATAGATAACACAAGGAAATGGAAGGTAGTATCAGCTGGGCACTTTCACACAGTAGGGATAGATAGCGATGGGACTCTGTGGTCATGGGGAGGTAATGGTAATGAACAATTAGGAGACGGCACTACAACAAGTAGAAACACTCCAGTGAAAATACAAATACCAAAATAGTAAAAACATAAAAGAAGACATAGCAAGGCATCCTGGAGATGCCTTGTGGTACATAATGAGGGATATGTCTTTAAGAAAAAATGCATGTAATATTACCAGTTATTTGTTATTACTGTTATAAAAACAATTTACATATTTGATAAAAACATGCATTAAGGAGGAATAAACAATGAAAACAAATAATTACGAGAGTCTCTCTCTTAAATAAATATAAAGCACATATATTAGTACTCATAGTGACGCTAGGCATAGGACTGGTTGGTTGCGAAAACAAAGCAGCGGGTGCGGAGCAAGAGTATTATAGGTTTACATCCATATCAGCTGGGTACTATCACGTAGTAGGGCTAGCAGAAGATGGAACTCTGTGGTCATGGGGGAGTAATGGTAAAGGACAATTGGGAGACGGCACTACAACTAAGAGAAACACTCCAGTGAAAATACAAATACCAAAATAAAAGTAAAAACATAAAAGAATACATAGCAAGGCATCTCCAAGATGCCTTGTGTTTATTATTACTGTTATAAAAACACTTTAATATATTTGATAAAAACATGCGTATCTAACAATATAATATGTATAAATATCAAATAGCTGGGTTAAAAGTGTATTATAAGTTGCTAGAAAAAGCGGAAAACACCATTGACAAAAGAGTAATCTATTTGCAGATAACACAACGAAATGGAAGGCAGTATCAGCTGGGTTTGCTCACACAGTAGGGATGGATGTCGATGGAAGTTTGTGGTCATGGGGAGAGAATAATAAAGGACAATTGGGAGACGCACTATTACGGAACAGAGAATTCCCCCAATGAAAGTGGAGTGACAAGAGTGTATTCTAAAAAGGCATTCTTGTGCTCACTTTGTGAGTATTGATTCTAAAAAATATGTTACAATAAAAGAGTGCTTTCTGTTTTAGTAGTAGATAATTACGATTCTTTTACCTATAATTTAGTATCGTTTTGTAAACGTGCAGATGCAGAAAAAGTAACTGTTGTAAGAAATGATGAAAAAACGGTAGAGCAAATAGAAGAAGAAGACTATACTCATATTATAATTTCTCCTGGTCCAGGTACTCCGGTTGATGCGGGAATATCATTAGAACTAGTAAAACGCTTGAGTGGTACAGTCCCTATATTGGGTGTATGTCTTGGATTACAGGTTATAGCACAGGCCTTTGATGGAAAAATAGTACATGCAAAGAAAATAATGCATGGAAAAATCGATACAGTTATTCATGATGGAAAACATCTTTTTAGGACCTTTACTTCTCCTCTCACGGTTGTTCGGTATCATTCTCTTGCTGTTGAAAGCGTAAGCGTGCCAGAAGAGTTAGAAATAACTGCATATACGGAAGAAGATGAAATTATGGGCCTACGTCATCGTAGACATTTTACAGAAGGAGTTCAATTTCATCCTGAATCTATAGCAACTGTAGGAGGCTTAGAAATTATAAAAAACTTTTTATCTGATAAAGGAGTCCCATATACATTTAAAGAATGCATGAGCTTGCTTTCTCGACGCAAGTCTTTAGGGTACAAACGAGCTTCATTTATAGCAGATGAACTTTCTAATGGTGTGGTTGATGACATACAAGCAGCTGCCTTACTTATGGGAATAACAGCACAAGGTGCTTCGGTAGAAAATATAAAAGCATTTTCTGATAGCTTACTTAAGAAGGCTGTTCATATTTATTTTGATGAAGACAGTGCTGACAAGAGCATAGATATAGTTGGAACAGGTGGGGATGGACTTAAGACATGTAATATATCGACTATGTCGTCAATTGTTCTTGCTGCGATGGGACAAAAAGTTGTGAAACATGGAAATAGGGCAGTGAGCTCAAGAAGCGGAAGTTCTGATGTACTCACTATGCTTGGGTATCCTATAGATATGAGTCCTCTACAGGCAAAGAATATCTTTGAAGAAGTAAACTATACATTTTTAGCAGCTCCAATATATCATAGCTCTATGAGGCATCTTGCATATGTGAGAAAAAAAATAGGATCATTTACTCTTGTTAATTTTTTAGGACCGCTTATAAACCCAAGCAATATTGGCATACAACTTATAGGGTGTTCGGAAGAATATATGTGTGAGATCATGCTTCGTGTGGCATATTCGCTTGGAAGGAAAAAAGTGTGGGTAATACGGGGAGAGGATGGAATGGACGAAGTGAGCATTTCATGCCCTACAAAAGTATATCATTTAGAGGAAAATGATATAAACGGAAAATGTAGCACATACACAATAGATCCTAAAAGTATTGGTATAACAACGTGCGATATACATGATCTCGTTATAAAGAATGCAAAAGAGAGTGCAGAAATTGCACGAAGTCTTATGCAAGGGAAAGGAAAGGAAGCAGTGATAAATTCGGTTGCTGCTAATGTGGGGCTTGCGTTTTCCCTTGCAAGAGATGAAAATATAAACATGCTTTCTCAGTATGTGAGTGAAGTAAAGGGTGTTTTACAAACAGATACAGTATGGCATTATTTTCAGAAGATATTAAAAACAATAGAAAAAATCACTAAAGAATAACATGTCTAAATATAAAAACATATGAACAGTAAGGATATTTTAGCACGCATAGTTTCTACCCCGAAAAGAAAGAATATCAAAAAGAAGGACATAGTCAAAATATAGATATTCCTTCCTTAAGAGAAGTTCCCTTATCTCTGTTTCCGAAACAAGAATTGATTTGTGAAATAAAAAGTAAGAGTCCATCTCGTGGAGTATTTATAACACATGAGTCAATGGATCCGCTTAGAAAAGCAAGGAAATACGATTCGCTTGGTATAAAAACATTATCTGTCCTTACAGAACAAGATTATTTTGAGGGGTCGCTTAATTATCTTATTGCAATTAAAAAAGAGTTTCCTCACCTTTCTATATTGAGAAAGGATTTCATAATAGACAAAGAAGACATAGATATTAGTTTTAGAGCGGGGGCAGATGCTGTACTTCTTATGGCATCAATAATATCAGAAGAAGAACTACAAGCATTGTATGATCAAACAAAAAAACACGGCTTAGAAGCCCTTGTAGAAGTGCACAGTATAGAAGAGGTAGATATGGTAATGAGTACTATATGTCCCACAGTGCTTGGGATAAACTGTAGAGATCTTAGAACATTTTCGCTTAATAAACTTCTTCCCTTACAGATTATAGAGCATGTTAAAAAACACAAGAATTATAGCGAAAAAACATGTTTTGTATTTGAAAGTGCTTTGTTTTATGCAAGTGATATTCGTTTTGCACAGCACAGTGGATGTACAGCAATGCTTATAGGTGAGGCTGCGGTAAGATATCCTCATCGTATTCGCGAGTGGAGTGATGTTATAAAGCAGAAAAAAAAAAATTCATACTACACAAGAAGGTACATTTTTTTGGAGAAATATTACAAATAGCATACAAAAACAAAAAACAATTGTAAAAATATGTGGTATTTGTAATAAAAGAGATGCTGATGCCGCAGTAGAAGCGGGTGCAGACATACTTGGATTTGTTCTTACAGATTCGCAGAGACAGGCATCTTTAGAATGTATAAAAACAATTTCTTTGTCTTCATTTCCAATAGCTCTAATGAAAGTTGGTGTAATAGTAGGTGCTCCATTAGCAGAACATATACGTCTTGTAAAAGAGGGACACCTTGATGCTTTACAAATACATAAGGCACCAGAGAACTTGGATATAGAAATACCATGGTATAGAGCAGTTCAAGTAAAAGAGAGTGATGACATCTCACATGTTCGTGAGGGAGGAAGCCCTCGCGTGCTTATTGATGCATATAGTGAGGTATTAGAAGGTGGAACAGGAAAAAGATTGGATGACTATTTAATTAGACTTGCAAAAAAAGAAGCACCCCTCTGGATTGCAGGAGGGCTTAACGAAAAGAATATTTCTGATATGATACAAACATATAAACCAGAACTTGTAGATGTAGCAAGCGGCATTGAGAAAAGTCCGGGAATAAAAGATATTAAAAAAATGCAAAGATTTATTAGGGAAAGCAAAGGGATAAAAATGATATATACAGCAAAAGAATATACACATCTTATTCTTCCTTTGATATACAGTATTATTAAGGAAGCAAAGAGCAAAAAAGGGTATTTTGGACTTTTGGGAGGAAGATATGTTCCAGAGGTATTACATTCTGCTCTTGTAGAGATTGAAGAGGCATTTTTTTCTCTTGATTCTCACAGTGCTGTTAAGAATTTTTGGCTCCCTTTCTCAGAAATATTGCTTTCTTATGTTGGCAGACCTACCCCATTGTATTATGCTTCAAATATTACAAACTACATTAGATCCTCTGTGAGTAATAAAACGTTTGGAGCAAATATATACATAAAAAAGGAAGGACTTGCCCATACAGGGGCACATAAAATAAATAATGCTATAGGGCAAGTATTGCTTGCAAAAAAAATGGGTAAAAAGCGAATTATTGCCGAAACGGGAGCAGGACAACATGGGTGTAGCAACAGCAACGGCGTGTGCAAAGCTTGGGCTTGATTGTACTATTTATATGGGAGCGATAGATGTAAAGAGACAAAACCCTAATGTTCAAACAATGCAATTGTTAGGGGCACATGTAATTCCTGTGGAGAGTGGGCAGCAGACTTTAAAAGATGCTATCAATGAGGCAATACGTGATTGGATAGGAGATTCAAAAACAACACATTATCTCATAGGCTCTGCACTTGGCCCTGCTCCCTTTCCTGATATTGTGCATTGTTTTCAGTCGATACAGGGATCAGAGCTTGTTATGCAATGTAAGTATTATAATATCATACCCCATGTATTATGTGCGTGCGTTGGGGGAGGATCAAATGCCATGGGTTTTTTTGCACCTTTTGTAAGTGATTATAAACATGTTCACGGAATGTCTCCTGTTTTATATGCTGTGGAAGCAGGAGGAAAAGGAGAATTATTAGGTGATCATGCAAAACGCTTAACTACAGTTTCTTTAGAAAATAAAACACCTTCTCGTAAAAAAGGAAATGCACGATATTCTATAGTACACGGATATAAATCGTATTTTTTAACAAATAATGATGGACAAGTAGAAAAAACGCATTCAATATCAGCGGGACTTGATTATCCGGGAGTGGGACCGCATCTTGCAAGACTTGTTGAAGAGAAAAAAATACACGCATCATATGCAATGGATACAGAAGTGTTAGAAGCATTGAAATTGTTTGCACGTAAAGAAGGAATACTTTTTGCATTAGAGTCTGCGCATGCTGCAGTAGACGCGTGTAAACGGGCGCGTACTATTTCAAGAAAAATGAATATAATTATAAATATGTCTGGAAGAGGTGATAAAGATTTGTTTATAACTGCGCCAGAAAATGATAAAGAGATGTGGGGACAGTTTTTAAAAGACGAAATTATTCGTTTAGGATTATAAAATTATGGCTAGGAAGCGAACGTATAGAAATATAATGGCACATTTTATATCTCATTATCCGAATAAAGAAATATCTCTTCAGGTAGGACTTGCTTTTGCACGTTCTCATATGAAGTATTTAGAAATACAATTCCCATTTTCAGATCCCTCCGCGGATGGGCCTGTAATTCAAACTGCCTGTGAAAAAGCAATCGCAAAAGGTGCATTTTCTTGTGAAGGCGGATTTGGACTTATAAAAGAATTAAGAGAAAAATGTAAAGAAGAAAATATTACTGTTCCATTAATATTTTTAATGTGCTATGCAAGTATTATAATAGTTTCAGATATATCAAGTTTTTTAAAAAATGCAAAAAATGCGGGAGTATATGGGATTATTATCCCTGATATCCCTTTTGATAGTGAAGATGGTCTATTTATACAGAAGGAATGTAGAAGACAAGGAATAGAGTATGTTCCTGTCTCGGTTGTAACGAGCCCAAAAAAGAGAATATTACAACTTTTAAAGATATGTGATCCCGAATATGTATATGTAGCACTCCGTGCTGGCACAACAGGAAATAAAACAGATATAGTAGATGGAATTGCAAACTTTTTATCAAGTACCACCTTTGATTTTGTAAAAGTACTTGGGGGCTTTGGTCTGAAAACAGCAGAACATGTAAGGGCACTTACATTACATGCTCATGCCGCTGTAATAGGAACAGTGTTTGTAGAATGTATAACCGAAACAATAAAGAATAGCAAAAAAACAAGTCAAAAAGAGCTGATATGCACGGTTAGTACAGCTATTGAAAAAACATGTAAGAAATTATTATTATAAGAGCTAGGGCTGTGGAATAAAGACTGTTCCGCAAGATTTTCCAGTTGCTATATCTAGAAGTATTCGGGTTTTTTGGGCATTGCTAATTATCATAATGCAATGTGTGTCTTGAAGCATTTGTGCTGCAAGAAGTTTTGTATACATACCTCCTGTCCCCATAGAACTACCCGATTCTTGTGTGGTATCGTTTAAATATTGTGCAACATTGTGTACTATTTTTATAGGCGATGCATCTGTATGTTTTAAAGGATTCTTAGTATAAAAGGCATCAACGTCAGTAAGAATGATAAGCATGTCTGCATGTAATTTGTTTGCTATTATTGCACTAAGTCTATCGTTATCTCCAAATATCACACCAATTTCATCTGTTGCTACTGAATCGTTTTCGTTAATAATGGGGAGACATTTTTTTTTTAGAAGGGGTTTCAATACAATCTTTCATAAACTTAAAAGAAACAGAATTTCTAAAATCATTTTTTGTAAGTAATATTTGGGCACATTGAATATTGTATTTGGTGCATGCTTTTTCGTATTCTAACATGAGATATGGTTGTCCTACAGCAGCACATGCTTGGCGTAATGAAACATTTGTAATGGGATGTTGTTCATTGATTTTTGTTGCTCCAAACCCTATTGCTCCTGAGCTTATGAGAAGAATTTCCTTTCCTTTTTCAATAAGGGATTTTATTTGGGAGATAATTTTTCTTAAGAGTTGTGTGTCGGGATTCCCTTTATGCATAATTGCATTAGTACCAATTTTTATTATAATTCGCTGTGATGATGCAATTTTCTCATAGACGTTTGCATGTGTTATCTTGTTAAGAGATGATGAGTGTGTCATGATAGCCCTATGTTTTTAAATTTCTGAAAAGGAAAGTTTTTTCTCCCTTTACAAATTGAGTAACTGTGTGTCCTTCGCCGTGTACAGTCCATTGAGTGCTTAAAAGTCCCTCTATTCCTACAGGACCTCTAGCATGAATGTGGGAAGTGCTAATACCTACTTCTGCCCCAAGCCCATAGCGATATCCATCAGCAATACGGGTGCTACAATTCCACATAATTGAGGAGGAGTCTACCTCTTTTTGAAATATATCTGCAGTTGTAGCACTATTGGTAATTATGGCGTCGGTATGACCAGAGCCATATGTGTTTATGTGAATAATAGCGTCTTCAAGTGTTTCAACAGTTTTTATATTTATAGTTTTATCAAGGTACTCTTTTTTCCAGCTTTTTTGAGTTGTTTTTTGATGAGGAATTTTAGCAGCATGCAATATTGTTGCAGCATTTTTATCTGCATAAATTTTTATTCCTTCTTTTGCGAGAGGAGTAATAATTTGCGGGAGGAATATCAAAGTATTTGTATGTAATATTAAACACTCTACTGCATTGCATGCGGCAGGGTATTGTAACTTTGCGTCATAGAGCACAGAACGAGCCATTGCCATATCTGCATCAGGATGAATGTATATATGGCATAACCCATCGGCATGTCCTAGTACGGGGACAGATGATAATTGCATGATTTTTGCTACAAATGCCGAACTACCACGAGGAATAATAAGATCTATATCTTGTGTAAGTTGGGTAAGAGCAAGAGCTTCTTCTCGAGTAGTAAGTAAATGTATCAGCCCATGGACATATTTATGTAAACAGCTCTGTATAATTTGAAAAAGTATTGTGTTAGTATGGATAGCTTCTGAACCGCCTTTAAGGAGTATTCCATTTCCAGTTTTAATGCAAAGACTTACAATTTGTATAAGAGCATCGGGACGGGATTCAAATATCATAGCTATTACACCAATTGGAACAAAACGTTTTGTAAGTATGAGTTTATGAGAAAGCTGCCTTTTTATTATGGTAGTGTAGAGAAGATCTGGCAATAATGCAACGGATCGTAGCATAGTAGATATTTCTTGTATTTTTGCTTCGTTGCAGATAAGTCGTTGTATAAGAGAAGAAGCTAGTTTTTTCTTTTTAGCATTTTTTATATCCTTTTTATTAGATGTAATAATTTTATTTTTATTTTCTTGAAGTGAGGTAGCTATGGAGAGAAGTAATTTTTTTCTGTCGCTCTTGCTAAGTTTTCTCAATGCATAGGACGCATTCCGTGCTTTGTGTGAACAGTTTTTTATGTATTCCTTAGTTTTTTTTGTAGTATGTGACATTTTTATTATATTTTATTATAGTATGCCACAAGTTTTTTGTGTTGCATGAGTAATGTCCTTTTTGTTTCGTTAAATCCAATGCATCCATCAGTAACAGATTTTCCATATATTAATTTCCCTTTTTCTGAAGAAATTGCTTGATTCCCTTCTTTAAGATTGCTTTCTATCATAAATCCTTTGATTGTTTTTTCTCCTAATGTGTGTTGTTTTATAATAGATGTTAGAACTTTTGATTGGTTTTTATAATTTTTAGATGAGTTCCCGTGGCTACAATCAATCACTATGCGAGTAGGAAGATTATTTTTTTTAAATATTGTATTTGCTTGTTTAATATATTTAGGAGAATAATTTGGACCTGAGTGGCCTCCACGAAGTATGAGGTGAGTAAAATGATTCCCTTTTGTATGCACAATGCATGTATTGCCATCTTTATCTGCTCCTATAAAAGCACGAGACGTACTGCTAAGAAGCATGGCGTTAATTGCATTAGTAAGGTTACCGTCAGTACTGTTTTTAAAACCAACGGGAACTGATACTCCACTTGCCATATCTCTATGAATTTGGCTTTCTATTGTACGAGCACCTATAGAGGCCCAGCATATTAGATCATCAATATAATTTGGAACAATTGGATCAAGATATTCTGATCCAGTGGGAATACCAAGCTCATTTATATCAAGAAGCATTTTTCTTCCAAGGTGTAGTCCTTTTTGAATGTTATTAGTATTATTCATGTCAGGATCTATGATAAGCCCTCTCCATCCTAACGTTGTGCGTGGTTTTTCAAAATATACGCGCATAATCAAATATATAGTATCTGAGATTGCATCTTGTATAGTCTTTATTTTCTTTGCATATTCTATTGCTCCATTGTAATCGTGGATAGAACAGGGACCTACAATGCCTAATAGTCGCTTATCTTTTCCGGCTAGAATATCTTTAATAATATTTCTTGCTTTGAGAACAGTCTTACTAATTGTTTTATTAGTAGGCAATGTGCTTTTTAATTCATTGGGCGAAAGAAGATGTTCAAGTCTGTTTATGTTAATATTTTCAAGTCGTGTTTTCATTTTAAATTTATTTATATTATTATAACATTAAAGTAATTAAAAAAAGAGAAATCATAAAAAAAAAACCGTGTCATAGACACGGTTTTTTTATGATATTTATATCATTCTACCCATGCTCTAACAGCGCGTGCAAGTTCTTTTGATCGTTGCCTTACTGCTTCTATATCGCTTGAAGTTGGAGATCCTTTAAAAGTTACAGATTCAAGTATGTCCCAATTCATTTTTCTCCGTTCTATAATTTCTTTCATCTCTTTTTCGGCAAGGCCTTCTGACCAGCCATATGAGCCACAATAAAATACTTTTCTGTTAAGCGCTTTTTTATTTCCAAGTTCTTCTAAGGCAAATGCTATTGCTGGAAACAGTTTGTATTCGTATGTTGGGCATGCAACAATAACCCCAGAAGATTCCCATACATCTCTTATTACATAAGAAAGATTTTTAGTATCGGGTAGTCTTTGTATAGCAACTTTGACGCCTTCATTTTTAAGTGTTTCTTCAATAGGCTGTATAAGTTTTTCTGTATTTCCATACATACTTGCCCACAGAATAGTAACTTGTTTTTTTGAAGGACCTTGAGAATACGAAGTATATCTCAGATAGTCATCAATGATTTTTTTAGGGTTTTTTCTCCATACTACACCATGTCCAGGAGCAATTATCTTGATGGGAAGACCGCCTGCTTTTTCTATTGCCTTTTTTGCAGCTGAGGAGAATGCTCCCACTATATTGGAATAGTATCGAGTTGCTTGCCTTTCGTAAAATGAAAGTTTTTCATCATCCATTTGATCGTCGTAGAGAATACCGTTTTCCATTGCTCCAAATGAACCAAAGGCATCACAAGGCATAATTGTACCAGACTTTGTATCAAATGTGGCTATTGTTTCTGGCCAATGGACATTGGGGATTTCTGCAAAGGCGAGTACTCTACCGTCTCCGAGATCAAGTGTTGATCCATCTCCTACGGTCATTATTTTACCGTGGGTGATGCCATAAAATCGTTCAAGAAGAGGAATGGATTTTTCGTGTGTTACAAGAGTAAAACTGTCATTTATGTATTTTTTAAATGACAAAAGCCAACCAGAATGATCTGGTTCCATGTGGTTAATGATAATGTAGTCTATGTCTTCTGGATTTAAGTTCATAGCCTCAAATTGCTTATAAAGAGTTTCTGGAACGCCATCCCATCCACAAACACCATCTACAATGGCAGTTTTCTCTCCTTTTACTATATATGAATTCATTGAAACGCCTTCTTTGTCAATAGGCCAAAGACTTTCAAATAGCATATCATATGCATTTACAGATAGGTGATAAATACCATCTGTCACTTGAGAAATATTCATAATATTTCCTCCTTTTTTTTAAAAAAAAATTGTATGCGATAGAAAGGACTTGAACCTTCACGGCCTAGGGCCACTAGCCCCTCAAGCTAGCGTGTCTACCAATTCCACCACTATCGCATACATCCTCTTACACAATTATTATAAAAAATGATGTATATATTTTATTGGTGAACTATATTATATATAGTATAGTATATTGAAATATTATACAAGTGTAAAAATATAAAAATAATTAGAGAGATGTACTATTGCATTCGTATTGCAATAATGCAGCTTTTATTTTTATTCCTCCTCCATATGACCCAACGGAGCGAGTTGTAATGTCATTTTTATGAAAGGGGTGTTGTTTCCTGAAAAGAATGCTTGATTGTGGGACAACTCTATGGCAAGGTACAAATAATGAGAAAGGGTTTTTGCCAACAGCGGTTCCAACGGCTCGATGTGCAAGGGGGGAGTGTATTCTTCTTGCAATATCAGAGTATGATGTTATAGAGCCATATGATATATCACAAAGAGCATACCATATTTTTTTCTCAAATGGGCTAGCACATTCTTGTGTGTTTTGGTCTTTAAAATAATTATCTAAAAGAGATTTTCCAAACGCATTGTTTTTTTTGTGAAGATTAGGAGGAAGAGATAATGGGGGGGTATCAAGTGTTGATTGTATCTTTGCTGCAGAAAAAAACGTTTTTAAGCGAGGGTGTCGTGGAAAATGAGAATATTGGGAGTTTTTAAATAATATACATATTATATGTGTTTTTTTTGTTTTAGTACGTGTAAAATATATCAATAGGTTATAATCGTTCCACTGATATTCCTGCTTATAGATTGTCAGCATAATCAATTATTTTTTTACTATTTTAGAAAGAATAGCAATGTTTTCCTTACATCCTTGTATTGCATGTGAAATTGTAGAGGAATCTAATAAATTTATTCCGGCAAGAGAAAGCGCTTCTAATGGGAATTGAGATCCTCCGCTTTTAAGGAAGTTCATGTATTTTTTGAGAGATGGAGAGGTTCCACTGCTTTTATGCTCTTTGAGGATATTCTTTCCTATAGCATGAGCGGCTGCAATACCTGTAGCATATTGAAATACATAAAAACTTGAATAAAAATGAGGAATACGTAATCCCGTAATATGGTTTATAGACGGTATGGTAACATTTTTTCCATAGTATATTTTTGAGAGTTTCTCATATTCTGATAAAAACAATTGAGAGGTGAGGGGAATACCATGTTCTAAGGAGGTGTGAATGGCATATTCAAACTCTGCAAACATGGTTTGTCTAAAAAACGTTGCTACAAAACCCTGTATATGTTGAAGTAAATAAAAAGCCTGTTCAGATTTTTTATTTGTAGTGGATATTATATGTTGAAAAAGCAGATATTCATTGAGTGTTGATGCTATTTCTGCTTCAAAAATAGAGTAACGAAAATGAGCATAACTATTATTCTGATTTGAAAAGTATGAATGCATGCTATGCCCTATTTCGTGAGCAAGTGTAAATACATTATCAATACTTTCTTCTTTGTAATTCATCATTATATAAGGAGGAGCATTATAAACAGGATAGCTAAAAGCACCACTTCGTTTTCCTTTACATTCATATCTGTCTACCCATCGTCCTGAGAGAAGTCCACGAGTACATATATCTACGTAATCTTTTCCTAATGGTAGTAGGGCATGTTTTAACATGCCTACTGCCTCTGTGTATTTTATTTTTGTAGCTGGTTTAGAAAATGGGTTGTAGTATGTATCGTATATACTGTAATCAGAAAGACGGGTTATTTTTTTCATGAGTGTATAGTAGGAATGCAATATTGGAAGATGTTTTCTTACTGTATTGATAAGTGTTGTGTATATAGAAAGGGGAAGGTTTTTTTCATAGAGGTGTGATTCTAGAGTGTTTTTATATTTTCTTATACGAGTAATAGCGGCATCTTTTTGCACATTAGAGGAGTATAATGACGTTAATGTGTTAATGTATTTGTTAAAGGTAGAAAAATAAAGAGTATAGGCATCTTTTCGCACTTTTCTACTCTTGTGTTCTAAGAGGATTTTGAGAGTTGCATGAGTAAGTTCTACATCCCCTTGAGGAGTGCGTATTACTCCAAATGTTATATCAGCATCTATAAGTGCTCCAAAGCTTTTGCTAAACCCAGAAGAGTACTCAACTTGTTCGGCGAGGAGTTTTTCTTCTGTATTAGAAAGGATGTGAGGCTTTTGACGAATAGTAGCACGAATCGCTTGTGAATAGTCTGCGAAGTCTTTGTTTTTTACAAGTGATTGTAGAAATGTCTTTTTAAGAGTTAGAAGTTCTTGTGTAAAGAAAGCAGAAGATCTGCTAAATACAGGATATGCATTTGTTATTTTTGCAAAGAGTTCTTGGTTTTTTGTATCGCTTACATCTGAATAATAAGAAAGAATGGCATATGCAGAAAGCTTATCTATGGTTTCGCGTATGGCGTAATATTCTTTTAGTATCTTTAGAATATATTTTGCATTTTCTTTTAAAGAACCTTCGTATTTTGAAAACTTCTTAGAGGATGTTATTGTAGTTTTAAGGGTGGTTTCCCAGCCTTTTAATGACGAGAAAAGTTTTGTAAGATTCCATTTATCATTCGTTTTAAATGATGATCGGGAGGGAATTGTATATACTTGTTTTTTTTGTTTCATAATTTCATTATATCAAATATTGCATGCTGTATGAGTCGTAGTGCTTTTGCTCTATGAGAGATATTGCTTTTCTCTGTGAGGGTAAGCTCTGCGGAAGTACATTTTTTTTCGGGAACAAAGAAAATGGGGTCATATCCAAAGCCAGCATTTCCAATGGGTTCATGGGTTATGATACTTCCTTCCCAATGTGCATGGCTTATGAAAAATTCTGTTTTTGATATAAGAAGAATTGCACAACATACAAAGCGAGCATTTCGAGTTTGAGAAGGGTGTTCTTTTATTGCGTTATTCACATTTTCTTGTAATAGTTTACATTGATATAAGGGGTCTTTCTCAAATTCTGTATTACTTCCCTTACGCCCATAGCGAGAAGAATAAATCCCTGGTTCTCCGTTGAGTACATTAACACATATACCAGAGTCTTCTGCTAAGATTGCATACGCTTTGCGAGGAATGACATTAGATGCTTTACATTGTTCATAGCAGTGTAGTGCTTTAATATGAGCGTTTTCTAAAAATGATTTTCCATTTTCTATAGGGTTGCTCAGTATCCCCATATCTGTCATTGAGACAAGAGGTATGTTGGGGAGTATTTTCTTGCATTCTTTGTATTTGTGAGGATTGTTACTTGCAAAAATAATATGAAATTCTTTTTTGTGCATAGTTTGTGCATAGAGATATGCAAGATTTATTATAGTATATTTTATGATATAATAAAACAATGAATACGCGTTGCTTTTATTTTTGTGGATTGTTAGTAACGGTGATGTTTTTTGGAGTACATATGACTGGTCACGCTCAGGAGAAAAAAATAAAAAATGCTTATTTTGCAGGGGGATGCTTTTGGTGTATAGAAGCTGCCTATGATGCATACGAAGGAGTTATTGAAACCATTTCTGGATATTCTGGGGGAAAAGAAGAAAATCCATCATATAAAGATGTTTCGTCTGGAAAGACTTCGCATCGCGAAACAGTAAAAGTTGTATACGATGAAAATAAAATTACTTATCAAACTTTACTTAATATTTTTTGGAGACAAATAGATCCTACCGATAATGAGGGACAGTTTGTAGATAGGGGCACACAATATAAAACAGCTGTTTTTTATGATGGAGACGAGCAAAAAAAACGAGCATTGCAATCGAAAAAAGATGTTATAAAGAGTAATATTTTTTCAAAAAAGATCACAACCGAAATACTTCCTTTTACACGTTTTTATAAGGCAGAAGAATATCATCAAAATTATTATGAAAAAAAACCGCTTGAATATAAATTTTATAGATATGGTTCGGGAAGAGACCAGTTTAGAAAAAAAACATGGAGAGATGAAGCTGATCAATCTGATGAGATACCTTCAAAATCTGAATTATAGATTTTATCCTCCGGTAAATATATTATTTTTATGAAGAATAAGACAATAGACATACATCATTTTAATCCTGCGCAGGAATTTGCATTTGATAACAACGGACTTATTACAGCAGTAGTAATGGATTATAGTAATAATGAACTTCTTATGGTAGCACATATGAACCTTGAAGCATTTATGAAAACGTGTGAAAAACAAGAAGCTTATTTTTATAGTAGGAAAAGAGCTAGATTATGGAAGAAGGGAGAAACAAGTGGAAATGTGCTTGAGGTTAAAGAAATACACATGGATTGTGATATGGATTGTGTTCAATTAAGAGTACGTGTTAAAGGCGATGGAAATGTATGTCATACGGGAGAGCGGAGTTGTTTCTATAGAGTTTTTACATTTAACGGAGAAAAACGTCCTTAATACGGATATATATATTTGATAGAAATTGTAAGAAAGGATTACGTGCTACTATTCTTCTTCTAAATAGTGCTTTATTATTATTTCTCCATGTGCCATGAGAATGATGAATAGAAAAAACGAGAGGATTCTTTTTAATCTGTAGAAATTCTTTATGCGTGAGTGGCAGAGATATAGGGAGATGAAAGTTCTCTCTTCTACATAATGTGTACTGTAATTGTTCATTTTTTTGCAGTGAGTTAAAAATAGTATTAACAAATTTTGGCCCAGTAAGAGAAATAATATTTTCCTGTTGCGCTTTGGTAAGAGAGAGAATTCTGTTTTTTTTCTTCCATATAACTTGTAATACCTTTTTCCAGAAAGGATGTTGGGGTTCTGATGCAAGTACTGCCGTCCCTATTTGAGTATATGCATTACCATAGTTGATACTGTGTTCTAGAGGAAGGAGTATTTGATGTGTGTTAAATTCGTCAATTGCTTTGAGAGGTTCACAGTCAAGATCAAAATACCACCCCCCAAAATGCTGTAGAAGTATATATCGCATTATGTCTGCCTGTATAACTAGTATGGGAATATGTGTGATAAAATCGTTCCATTGGGGATAATGTTCTGATAAAAATTGAACGGTATTTTCTTTATTCCATAGCACATGCTTCCATTTTGGGTGTATTTTGATAATGAGTTTTCTATAGCGTTTCCACAATTTTGGCATCTTTGACATTTCTTTTTCGAAATATACTTGGTGGATGATTTTTGGTATCATAACTATAATTATTATAATGGATGATTCTTATTGTTTACGTTTACTTACTACTCATGATTACTATAAAAGCTATTTTTCTCTTTTAGAACAACTTTCTTCTATGGAAAATGTAATAAGTGAACAAGATTTTAAGAATAGAGTAAAAGAGAGGCAAGCAAACGGCGTTTATACATGGGTTATAGAAGACAAGAAGAAAATAATTGCGACTATAACGCTTCTTATAGAAAAAAAGTTTTATCATTCTGGAAAGTGTACTGGGCATATAGAGGATGTAATTGTTGATAGCGAACATAGAAATAAGAATATAGGGGGCTATATGCTTGATTTTGTGCTGAAAAAAGCAAAAGATCTTCATTGTTATAAGGTAGTACTTGGATGCACTGATCCCTTAGAAAATTTTTACTCTTCTAAAGGATTTCAAGCATCTCATATACAAATGACATATTATTTTTAATAAAAAACTAGGTATAAATTAAATATAAAGTTATATATGTTTTAACGCATTTTCAAAGTCATATATGATGTCATCAATGTGTTCTGTTCCTACAGATATACGGATCATGCTGGGAGATATTCCAGTCTTTTCTAGTTCTTGTTTGCTTAGTTGAGAATGGGTAGTGCTTGCGGGATGAATAGCAAGGGTTTTTGAATCTCCTACGTTTGCAAGATGATGTATAAATGAGCATGATTCTATAAATGTTTTTCCTGACTTTATGCCTCCTTTTGTTTCAAAAGCAAGCATGCCGCCAAAAAGATTTCTTTTAAAGTATTTTTTTGCTAGAGGGTAGTAGGGACTATCTTCTAAGCCTGGATACCATACATTACGAACTTTTTTATGGTTTTTTAGATGCTTTGCAAGCGTATATGCGTTTGTAGAATGTCTTTCTGCACGAAGGGATAGTGTTTCTATTCCTTGCAAGAGTAAAAAAGCGTTTAAGGGGCTTAATGCAGGACCAAGATTTCTCAATATGCTAACTCGAGCAAAAATAATAAATGCTTCATTTTTAAACTCTCGTACAAATGAGATGTTATTAAAATGTGGAGAAGGCTGTGTGAGATGAGGAAATTTTTCATTTTTCCAATTAAATTTTCCAGCATTAATTATGATTCCACCGATTGATGTACCATGCCCTCCTATCCATTTTGTTGCTGAATGGATTACTATATCAGCTCCAGAAGCAATGGGATTGCAAAGGTATCCTCCTGCACCAAAAGTATTGTCAACTATAAGGGGAATATTGTGTTTATGAGCGAGATCTGCAAGAGTGCTTATATCTGCTATGTTCATTTTGGGATTTCCTATGCTTTCTACATAAATTGCTTTTGTGTTTTTATTTATTTTTTTCTCATAATCTTTTATTTTTTCTGATTGTATAAAGTCAGTTTTTATTCCAAATCGGCTAAGAGTGTTTTTAAATTGTACAGTACTTCCCCCATAGAGATAGCTACTTGCCACAATATGACTTCCATTTTGTGCAAGTGCTGCAATGCATATAAATTGGGCGGCCATCCCCGAAGAACATGCTAGTGCACTGGTTCCTCCTTCAAGAGCTGCCATACGATCTTCAAATACTGTGATAGTCGGATTGTTTATTCGCGTATATATATATCCTTGCTTTTGGAGTGCAAAGAGCTGTGCTGCTTCTGTAGTATTTTCAAAGGTATAAGACGTTGTTTGATATATTGGTACGGCAGCTGCGTTACAATTTTTAGAAGAATCATAACCTGCATAAAGTTGAAGAGTTTCAAACTCATAATGTTTGGACTCTTTTATTTTTTTGTTTTTTGTTTGCATTAGTAACCTCCTAAACATGCAATTGATTATATCATCGTATTTGGATGTAACAATATATTAATTGTATGTGAAAACACAATTCATGTCAAGGATTAATAGTAAGGAAATATGGAGTTATATTTAGCTAAATGAGAGAGCTATTGATTATAAGTTACAGCTATAAGTTTTGCAGCAGATCCTTTGGGGAGTTTTATGGTAAGTGATAGTGTGTTATCTTTGTTTATTGTAAAGCCTATATTTTTATCAAGAGCAGTAGTGGAACCATTATTTAATTTTCCTCCAAGATAAATAAATGAGAATTGCGAGCCTGCAACGTCCTTATTTATAAGAGCTTCTAAGTATTTTGCTTTATATGCTGTTTTTCTATAGACTGATGGGACTTCTATTATTGGTCCATGGCCTTTAAGCCATAGCTCATCAAGGTCTATATTAGTAGCAATGGGGTTATAGTAGTCTAAAGAAATATTATTAGGGAGTACAGAAGAAGAAGAAGAAGTGTTACAGAGGATGATAGAATATCCTGTGGTGCTAGTTTGTTGTTGTAAAGGAGCAATGGTAATGCTTGGTATTTTAAAAGAAAGACCCGAGAAACTTTTGGGAGTATATGTTGCTAATAAATAGCTTTTTCCTGAGCATTCTTTTTCTATTCTGTTTTCTTGAATTGAAGTATATAGAGATATTTTATACGGATTATTACTATCGCCAGATTGTTGGTTTTCTGACATAAAAAACGCTACTGCAAAACTTGAAAATAGATCTATTTCATCAACAGGCCTATTTTTAATAGATGGATATTTAGACGATGTTCTCACTGCATCAAAAATAGAGTATTTATTGAGATAGGGGTTTTGTAATATTTTTTGAAATACTTCTATTCCGTAGTTGTTATAGATGTATGTTGCAAATATGTAGGAAAATATATAACTAGGTCCAGTAAATTTTTTTCTTTGGGAGTTTGTGAGCTGCGAGATATAGGGAACGGTTGAAGCAAGCATTAATTGTCTTTGAGTAAAAAAGGTGTTATAGTCACTTGTGCTGATAGAAAGTTTTTCGCTTAGCCGTTTATCAAGCATATATGTGCTACTAATTGATATAAATTCATGCAACCAGATTTCTGGTGAGGGAAGATTTTTATTTCGACTATAGTTCTTTTTAGAATTAGTTATAATATGTAGAAATTCGTGAATAAAGGTTGAATAAATATCTATTTTTTTAATTGGCTTATTGGTAGAAGAGGCGTTTACAACACGATCAAACAATGAAAGATTGATTTTCATTGTAGGAGCATGTATTATTTCTGAACCTGGCGTTTCTTCTTCCCAAAGAAAATTTGGTGTTTTTTTCCATGGATCCCATGGTGCTACAAAGCCAAAGATCTCGCAACTTGGCTTTTCTCCTGATTGAAACCTACCAATCCCGATATGTATTACTGAATCGTTTGAGACAACACCATTATTATTTCCTGGATCCCACGCATGCCCTCCTATAAGAGTGTATAAATATTTATAGATTCCAATTTTTGTATTATCATTACTTGGTATAAGGTGTGTTGCAAGTTCATTTAAAATGTCTTTTATTTCTTTTTTATTTGCAAGAGTAGCTTCTCTAGTGTCTCCTGTGCATGTTTTATTGCTATTGTCTTCTACCCAAAATGCAAATCGTATTTGTCTTTTTTATAAAGAAATTCTACTTTCTTGTATAAGACTGTAGTAACAGGGTTGGGAGTTTTTAAATTAAAAAGGAATGTACGTTTACTTGCGTTCTGACGGAGAGAAGTGGGGTCATTAGGATTGTATTCCGTTAAATTTGTAAAGCATGATTTTTGAGTAACAGTGGAAGATCCATTGGTAGCTTTTGTAAAGCATTGTTCTGCTGGAGTTAATTGTAATTCTGTCTGAGTATGAAAATATGGTACAGTATTGTTTTTTTGTTGTTCTGTAGAAAAATTCGGAATCGGTAGTATATACGCAAGTTTGCTACCATCTTTAATAGATATATTTGGAGATACAAATGAACTTACAGGAACATTGCTATCTGAAGTATTTGTAATAGAGAGAAAATATCCTTGATTAGCTAAATCAATAAAATCTTTTTCAAAATTTATTGTAACATTTAGTTCGTATTCTGGTGCGCTCGGAGAAAGATAGGGGATATTATAAACAGAAAATGTACGAGTGTTATCTCCCGATGCACTTGTTTTAGAGGTGGCAGTAGGTTGCTGTGGATTGGGGGAATTTGTTATAAGCGACTTTTGCAATTCTTGACTACTTATTACTATATTTTTATTTTGAGTAAGATTTGTTGTATCAGTGGTACATGTAAATAAGAATATACTTGCAAAAAGAACAAGTGAAAGCATACAAAAAGATTGTTGTTTTTTAAAGACGATATTCATAGAATATACTATAGCATAATTTACTTTAAATTAAAGTGTTTTTTACAAATTTATGGATAATTTAATGCTATTATAACTAGACATGTGTTAAACTTGTCTCTCTACAATAAAGATGTATGTTTTGATACTATACAAGGTTGTTTTTTTATGATATAGTATTTTATGTATTGTGTTTTTTCATTACAACAAAAAAAACATCAATGTACAGCGGAGGATTTTTATGTTTAAAGATAGTATTTATAGAGGATTTACAAAAAAACATTTACACGAAATACTACGAGAAATGTTACTTATAAGAATAACCGAAGAAAAAATAGGGTTTGACTATAGATTACGAAAAATAGGTGGGTTTTGCCATCTTTGTGTAGGACAAGAGGCTATCCCAACTGGTACTATAACAGTGCTTGATTTGGAAAAAGATTATGTTCTTACATCATATAGAGACCATGGACATGCTATTTTATGCAATATTGATGTGAAAGCAATTTTTGCAGAACTTTACGGGAAAATTACTGGATGCTCTCATGGTAAGGGCGGTTCAATGCATATGTTTAATGCTGCAAAAGGATTCTTAGGAGGTAATGGCATTGTTGGAGCACAAATACCTATTGCAACGGGAACTGCTTTTGCACAAAAGTATAAAAAAAATAAGGGAGTAACATTGTGTTTTTTTGGAGATGGAGCACTTGTACAAGGAGGGTTTCATGAATCTGTTAATCTTGCTCAGCTGTGGAGTCTTCCGTGTATTTATATTATAGAAAACAATCATTACGGTATGGGAACAGCAGTAGATCGGGCAGTGAGTATACAAGATTTTTCAAAGGTAGGCGCACCTTATGGAGTACAGGGAGAAAAAGTTGATGGGATGAATTTTTTTTCAGTATATGAAGCATTTTCGAGAATAGTAAAAAATGTAAGAAAAACATCTCATCCATATATAGTAGAAATAAGTACGTATAGGTATTATGGGCATTCAATGAGTGATCCTGGAACATACAGAACAAAAGAAGAAGTAAATGAATTTAAAAAACAGGATCCTATAGTACAGATGAAAGGTGAACTTATAAAACACAAATTGCTTACAAAAGAGGAATATCAAGCATTGCAGAAATCAGTTGAGAAACAAGTTGTGGATGCTCAGACATTTGGAAAAGAAAGTCCAGAGCCGTCCATAGAAACAATGTATCAGGATATTTTAGCATAAATAAATGCAAGGAGGAGCATAGTCAAATGGCAGAAATAACAACAAGGGAAGCATTAAACCAAGCAATTGATGAGGAAATGGCAAGAGACGAAAGAGTCTTTTTAATGGGTGAGGAAGTTGCTGCATATAATGGTGCGTATAAAATATCAAAAGGGTTACTCGATAAATATGGGAGTCAAAGGGTATGGGATACTCCTATAGCAGAACTTGGATTTACAGGATTAGGAGTAGGAGCTGCACTTGCAGGATTGAGACCTATTGTGGAATGGATGACATTAAACTTTTCTTTTCTTGCTATGGATCAAGTTATAAATAATGCGGCAAAAATGAGGCATATGTCAGGAGGACAGTTGAAATGTCCTATTGTTTTTCGTGGTCCCAATGGTCCTGCTGAGTATCTTTCATCGCAGCATTCCCAGGCTTTGCAAAGTTTGTATACACATATTCCAGGACTCAAGGTGCTTGCTCCAGCAACAGCAAAAGATGCAAAAGGATTGCTTAAGGCCGCGGTTCGAGATGATAATCCTGTTATATTTCTTGAGTCTGAGCTTACATATAATATAAAAGGCGAAGTTCCAGAAGGCGAATACATTATAGAGATAGGGAAAGCTGATATAAAACGAGAAGGAAATGATGTTACTATAATTGTACATAGTAAACCTCTATACTATGCGCTTAATGCTGCAGAAAAACTTGCAGAAGAAGGTATTGATACCGAAGTTGTTGATCTTATGTCTCTTCGACCGCTTGATACTAAGACCATATGTAGCTCTATTGCGAAAACGCATAGAGCTGTTGTGGTAGACGAATCTTGGCCCATGTGTAGCGTGGGGAGTTATGTGAGTCATATAGTATCAACGCAATGCTTTGATGATTTAGATGCACCCGTAGAATTTGTATCATCAGAAGATGTTCCCATGCCTTATAATCATACATTGGAGCGTGCAGTACAACCTTCTGAAGAAAAAATAATAGCAGCTGTAAAGAAAACCTGTTATGCTTAAATGTATGTATAAAAAGAATAAACAATATTAAGGGGTTATAATATGGCTGATACTGTTTTTATGATAGCGCTTACTCCTACCATGGAAAGCGGAAAGATAACAAAATGGAATAAGAAAGAAGGTGATACAATAAAAGAGGGAGAAGTGATTTGCGAAATAGAGACTGATAAGTCTAGCATGGAATATGAATCCCTCAATGAGGGAACTATTCTTAAAATTCTCATAAGTGAAGGAGAGAATGCAAAAGTAGGCGATGTCATAGCAATTGTTGGTCTTCCTAATGAAGATGTATCAGATATTCTAAAAGATATAGATCAAAGTGATTCTAAAAAGGAGAAAGAAGCTACAAAAACTCCCTCAGTAGAACTTCCTGGGCAACAAAGAGAGTATAGGAAAGTATCAAAGATATCTTCCGATAGAATAAAAGCATCTCCGCTTGCAAAGAAAATTGCAAAACAAAAAGGAATTGATATAAGCACTGTTAAGGGAACAGGTCCTAATGGACGAATACTTCAACGGGATGTAGAAACACATAGGGGACATGAAAGCACCTTGAATATATCCGATATAATAGTGGGAGAAAATAAAGAAATAAAAGTAGAGGGAGTTCGTGCTGTTATAGCACAAAGATTGTCGGAGTCAAAATTTAGTGCGCCACATTTTTATTTAAAGGTGAGTGTGAGCATGGAACAAATTATAGATTTACGAAATAATGCCAATAAAGAAAAGAGAACGAAAACTTTCTATGAATGCAGTTTTTATTAAACTTGTGGCAGAAACGCTCAAAAGGAATCCAGCTATAAATGCGTCGTTGCAAGAAACAAAAATAGTGCAATTTGGAAGCATTGATATTGGACTTGCGGTAGATCTTGGAAATGGACTTATAACTCCCATAGTAAAAAATTGTGCATACAAGGGAATTGGGCAAATAGACAATGAGCTTCAAGATCGTATAGAAAAGGTAAGGAATGGAACTATAAGTTCAGACGAATATAATGGGGCTACATTCACTATAAGCAATCTTGGGTCTTTTGGAGTCGATGAGTTTACTGCAATTATAAATCCTCCTGGATCTGCAATCCTTGCAATTGGAAGAAATAAAAAAACTCCAGTGGTATGTGAGAATGGTGAAATAGGAGTAGAGAATCTTATGACACTTACTCTTAGTTGTGACCATAGGGTTATTGATGGAATTAATGCAGCACGATTTTTATCTAATATGAAGAGTGTATTTGAAAATCCTGCAGTAGCATTGTTATAGAACAATAATTTAAAGAGGTAAATATGGAACATTATGACGTGGCAGTTATTGGGGCTGGTCCAGGCGGATATGTTGCTGCAATTAGAGCAAAACAGTTAGGACTCACTTCTATAGTAATAGAAAAAGATTCTGTGGGAGGAGTATGTCTTAATTGGGGATGCATCCCCTCTAAGTCACTTATACACTATGCTGAAATGTTTGCAAACATTCCTCATCTCAAGCAATTAGGAGTTGCTATTGATGAGAAGAAATTGGACTATTCTAAAATACATAAAGAATCTCGAAATGCTGCTACAAAACTTACACGAGGAGTAGATGCTCTTCTTAAGAAAAACTCTGTGCAATATATAAAAGGCATTGCAATTATACGAACGCCAAAACAAATAGAGGTGGATGGGACTGATGGGAAAAAGACTATACATGCAGAAAATATACTTATAGCAACGGGCTCTCGTCCCAAACAAATTCCTGGGTTTGAGTATGATGAAAAACAAATTCTTTCATCTACTGGCATTTTAAAGCTGGAGAGATTGCCTAAGGATATTATAATATTGGGAGCGGGTGCTATAGGAATGGAGTTTGCTTATGTGATGAATTCTTTTGGCGTAAAAGTTACAGTCATAGAGATGTTACAACACATATTGCCATTAGAAGATTCTGATATTGTTGCAGTGGTGAAAAAATCTTTTGAAGCATCAGGAATAACGCTTTTATCATCTACTAAAGCAACAAAACTTATAAAAAAAACACACGAAGTACATTTAGAGATAGAAGATAAACAAGGGAAAAAACAAACGCTTAATGCAGAAAAAATACTTGTTGCTGTTGGTCGAACCCCAAATTCTGAAAATTTAGGATTGGAGACATTGGGAGTAAAAACAGAGAAAGGTTTTATAGTCATAAAAGATTACTGCCAAACAAATGTTAAAGGTATATATGCCATAGGCGATGTCGCGTATGGCACACCGCTTCTTGCTCATGTTGCAAGTAAAGAAGGAGAGATGGCAGTAGAACATATTGCAGGCAAAGGGCATCAAGCTCAAATTGATGCTTTAAGTATCCCATCCGCTGTGTATTGTAATCCACAGGTAGGAAGTTTTGGGTTGACTGAAGAAAAAGCAAAAGAAAAAAATGTTCCATATAAAAAATCAGTATTCCCATATATAGGGGTTGGAAAAGCTGTTGCTATAGGTAACCCTAACGGGATGGTAAAAATACTTGTTCATAAAGATACGGGAGAAATTATTGGAGGTCATGCAGTTGGACATTCTGCTACAGAAATAATTCATGAATTGTTAATTTCTCGTGTTGGAGAACTTCTTATTTCTGATATTGCAAACATGATACATGCACATCCTACAATATCCGAATCTGTTATGGAAAGTGCACGAGCAAATGAGGGATGGGCAATTCACATTTAGGGAAAATAAATGTTGATAAATGAAAAAACTATAGCAGTCTTCTCTTTGAATATATTGTAAGCTAGATTTTTATATAAGAACAAAGTAGACTATAAAAATATGGAAGAAAAGCAACTAAAAGCAGAGCAAGAATTCACATCATTGTCTCAAGAAGAACGGCTCTATAGGATCCGACATACCTTTGCTCACATAATGGCAGAAGCAGTAATAGAATTATTCCCAGGTACTCAGTGTGCGATAGGACCACCCATACAGAATGGATTTTATTATGATTTTGACACTTCGCATGTATTTACAGAATTAGATCTCAGAAAAATAGAAGAGAAAATGCAGGGGATTTTATCTCGTTCAGCTCATCTACTTATAAAAAAAATATATTCAAGAGACAAGGCAAAACAGCTGTTTAGAGAACATCCATATAAACTAGAACTTATAGATACTATTCCAGAAGGAGATGAAATAAGCACTTATACCGTTGATACGTTTGTAGATCTTTGTCGAGGTCCCCATGTTCCTAATACAAAATATCTTACCATGAAGGCGTGTAAGCTTCTTAGTATTGCAGGCGCATATTGGAGAGGTGATGAAAAAAGATCTATGCTACAAAGGATATATGCTACAGCATGGAGTACTCCTAAGGAATTGAGAGCACATCTTGTTTTTTTAGAAGAAGCCGAAAAACGAGATCATAGAAAATTAGGAAAAGAACTAGACCTTTTTAGTACTCATGAAGAAGCAGGAGCTGGTTTTATATACTGGCACCCTAAGGGATCACGCATACGACTTTCCATAGAAGATTATTGGAGAAACATGCATCTCACAAATGGATATGAATTGTTGTATACTCCTCATGTTGGAAAGAGCTGGTTGTGGGAGACGAGTGGCCATTTAGATTTTTATAAAGAGAACATGTATGCGCCTATGGAGCTTGATAAAAGTGATTATTATGTAAAACCAATGAATTGCCCCTTTCATATACTTATTTACCAAACGGGAATACGATCGTATAGAGATTTGCCCTTACGTTGGGCAGAGCTTGGAACAGTATATCGATATGAGCGGAGCGGTGTTTTGCATGGGCTTTTACGTGTTCGAGGGTTTACTCAAGATGACGCTCATATATTTTGCTCCCCTAATCAGATAGCAGAAGAAATAAAAGAAGTCTTGAGGTTTTCGTTACAAGTATGGAAGGATTTTGGATTTTCTGATATACGTGCCTATCTTGCGACAAGACCAGAAAAAGCCGTAGGAGAAAAAGAAGATTGGGATAGAGCAACACAGGCATTGCATGAGGCTGCAATTCAAGAAAATGTAAGCGTTACCCTTGATGAGGGAGGTGGTGCATTTTATGGACCAAAAATAGATCTTAAAGTAAAAGATGCTATTGGTCGAGAATGGCAAATGAGTACTATACAGTTTGATTTTAATCTTCCTAATCGATTTAATCTTAATTTTGTAGATAAAGACGGGGTAAAAAAACGACCATACATGATACATAGAGCACTTCTTGGATCTTTAGAACGATTTTTTGGTGTTCTTATAGAGCATTATAATGGGGCATTCCCCGTATGGCTTGCTCCTATACAGGCGATTGTTATCCCTGTGAACAAAGTACACATGGAAGCTGCCGAAGCATATTTTAAACATCTTGGAAGCGTTCACATAAGAGTATTATTGCAAAAAGAAGAGGATACGTTAAGAGCAAAAATAAGAAAGGCTCAACTCCAAAAAATACCATATATGCTTATTATTGGAGATAGAGAAGCAGAAAGTGGTCTTTCTTCGTGTAGGCTAAGAAATGGAAAACAACTCAATGGAATGAGTTCAGAAGAATTTATACAATTTATAAAAAGGAAAATAGATGAAAAAGAGTATATCTAGCGAATATGATCATAGCGATATGAAAGAAGAATCATTTATTGCGATATTACAAAAGCATGGAGTGTCAGAAAAAACAACGCATACAATAGAGGAATTACATAATTTAGATGTAAAAAGCACGGCGTTTCAAACAATGCAGTCTCTACTCATGTGGGATCAAGAAACATATATGCCTCACGAAGGAATAACCACGAGAGCTATTCAGTGTGAAATGCTTGAATTATATAAGCATGAAGCAATTGTAAATGCTCGCGTTCCAGAGCTATTACATGAGCTTGGGGTTAGTGAAGAAACTCCAATGGGTAGTGAGAATATACCAAATGCTATACGGCGTTGGCTGAGAGCTAAGTATATACAATGGAAAAAAGCTACAAGTATTCCCCCCGCGTTGCTTGCAGAAATAGCAAAAGAATCTGTATTTTCTCATCAAAAGTGGATTGAAGCACGGGAAAATAATAATTTTTTACTTTTTTCTCCGTATCTTAAAAAACTTATTGACCTTAAAAAGCAATATGCGATGGCCATGGGGTGTAAGGGGAGTATATACAATGCTTTGTTAGATGATTTTGAACCACGCTGTACTACAGATATGCTTGATACCATTTTTGGATCACTAAAAGAAAAGCTTGTACCGTTTTATAATTCTCTTGTGGATAAGCATTCTAAAAATACATTTAGCTCTTTACGGGTTCCCATAGAGAAACAAAAAGAATTTTGTAAGTTAATAGCGTGTCATATGGGATATTCTAAAGATACAGGAAGAATTGATGAAGCAGCTCATCCTTTTTGTACTACAATTGGATGGCATGATGTTCGAATTACAACTCGATATCTTGAGAACGAACCGTTAAGTGCAATATTTTCTGTTCTTCATGAAATGGGGCATGCTTTTTATGAGTTAGGAATTTCAAATATATATATGCATACTGTATGCATGGAAGGAGCATCATATGGGGTGCACGAGTCACAATCTGAATTTTTAGAAAATATTATTGGAAAAAGTAGACATTTTTGGAGTTATTGGCATAACAAAATGAGTTCTTTATATGGAGAAGGCTATGAGAATGAAGGATTTGATGGATGTATGAGGAGAATACGGCATGTAAAAAAGAATCTTATTCGTGTTGAATCTGATGAAGTGGGGTATAATTTACATATTATTTTACGGTACACTATAGAAAAGGCTATTTTTGAAGGTGAAATATGTGTGAATGACATACCTACTATGTGGAATGAATTAAGCGAACAATTACTTGGTTGCAGACCTCCTACAAATAGAGAAGGAGTCTTGCAGGATGTACATTGGTCAGAAGGAGCGTTTGGATATTTTCCCTCTTATGCATTAGGAAATATGTATTCTATTCAGTTAAAAAAAGAAATTGAAAGGGCATTACCTCACTATACGCAAGAACTTGAAGAAGGAAAAGTGGAAAACATCATCCAGTGGCTTAAACAAAGAATTCATATACACGGATCGTCTAAATTTCCTAATGAGTTATATAAAGAAATAGAAACGGATACTATTATGGAGTATCTTACGCAACGATATGACATTAATAGCTAATAGCTACTATTATTATGTAAATATATTATAAATCAATGATATGGCAATTGCAATATAGCTAATAGCTACTATATATTATGTAAATATATTATACTAAAAGTAATTATTGTATGACTATAAAATCGGCTATGCCAACATTACTTAGTTCTTCTCGTGTTATATTTTCTTCCATATTTTATGTTCTCACAGTATATTTCTTTAACACTGTTGCTGTTTGGCTTGTATTTGTATTCTTTGCATTAATAGAAATAAGCGACATGCTTGATGGATGGGTTGCTCGTAAGCTATTTGTGGTAAGTAATTTTGGAAAGCTTTTTGATCCTATATGCGATGTGAGCGCTCATTTTTTATGCCTTTTTGCCCTTCAACAAGTTGGAATAATGCCTTCTTTAGTATTAACAGTATTTGTATTTCGTGAAATATGGGTTGCATTTATTCGTTCTGTATTATTACTTAAGCAGAATCACACATTAGCATCCCAGTTTAGTGGAAAACTAAAAACATGGTTTTATGGTGTAAGTATTTTTGTAAGTATATTTATGTTTCCTCAAAGCATGTGGTATGAGACAAGAGAATTGTTTATTCAACCTATGGTTACAACTTTATTTTATGCTTCGGGATTTTTATCTGTTTTTTCAGGATTGCAATATGTAATACAAATGTGTAAAATATTCTTTTCTCGTTATTCTAAGTAATATATATAATTCTATTGATTTTAATATGATAATTACAATATTACAATATTATGTTATATGGATGGCTTTTTTGCAAGAAATTAGAAAGGGAATACCTAAAAAATACATTATTGTTGGCTGAGTGGGGAAGAATTGCCTCCCCTATATAAGATATGTAGAGATACTTGGAAACAACATTTATCAGGTTATGAGTTTATATTATGGGATATGTCAAATTGCCCTAAGAATGATTTTACAACATTCCATTTGGAAAATAAGAACTGGGCATTTGTATCTGATTATATACGGTTATATGCTTTGTTTATGTATGGTGGTATTTATTTAGATTGTGATTATGAAATATTGAAATCTTTTGATGATTTGCTAAATTGTGATGGGTTTGTATCGTACGAAAGTAATCTGCATATGACGAATAGCCTTTCTGGAAGTGTAAAAGGTAATGTCTTTTTTAAAGATTGCATTGAGTATATGATGAATAATCATAAGAATAGAGTTTTTGAAACAGCTCCGATTGTTATCACTAATGTATATAATTTTGGTAATTATTCTCTACAGGTGCATAATACTGAATATTTCCACCCATATAATCCATATGGACTACCAGAAGCTCGTGTTTTGTTACAGTCTAGGATAACCTTGAAAACGTATGCAATACACCATTGGGCTAAGGGGTGGAATGATAGTGCTGATGTATATAAGACAACGTCCGAAATTGTAATAAAAATAAAATCAATACTTAGAAGAATAGGTGTTTTCGGGATCATAAAGGCTATATTGGGTAAGAAAAAGTAGGCCAAGTATCAAGTGATAAATCTCTATACATAACATAATAAACGAAGGATATATTTATGAGTATACTAGAGTAATAATGAAATATAATTCCATTATTTTCACTGTTTTTATTCTTATAATTTCTCTTATTGTCAGTTATTTTTTTCATTTTTCATCTGGAAAAAAAGCGAGAGTGCTTTGGATAGTAAGTCTGTTGGGTGCATTTTTTTTCGTGTTGTGGCAAGTAATTGCGATAAACACATATTGGTATTCTTTAGATAAATATGTACTTGGCCCTTCTATAGCAAGAATTTCAATAGAAAATATATTTTCTCCTATAGTAATAGCCTTCTTTGTTGGTGTGTTATGGGAGGTGGTTTTCTGCAGAAAAAAATATACTATATTTAAAAACTACAACTATTTCCGCATGGTGCAATATGGAATAGGATTAGGGCTTCTTATTCTTGGGGTGTATATGTTTTTGCCAGTAATTGATATTCAATATACTGGAATTGCCCTTGTTGCTTTTGGCGTTGCTATGCTGTTTGATTGTATTATGGGAACGGGGTTGTTACTGCAAATGAGGTTTTACGCCTTTTTATTTTTGATGTTTTGCTTGTACTCTTTATATGGTATGTATTTTAACACTCAATTTGCTATTACATATGCGAGTGCTTACATTACAGAAATATATGTGTATGCTATTCCCATAGAAAATTTTATATATTTCTTTGCATTCATAACATTTATTATAGTGTTGTATCAGAAAATACTCTTAAGAACTTCTTTTGAGAATCTTATTGAACAAATTATTCATATGTTTAGGAGATGGAAACTAAAGAATTACAAGGTAGCATACCAAACAATCAACTATAAAGAAGACGAACGTCGTGCAACTCCTTCGGTTGCAATAGTAGGTGCTAGCATGGCGGGGCTTACTGCAGCGTTCTATTTAAGTAAGAAAAATTATAAAGTTACTATTTATGAAAAAGAATCTTATATTGGTGGAAAATATGGGGTAAAGGAGGAGGAAACAGGTTCTTCTCTAAAGCTTATAGGATATGAGTTTCACAGATTTTTTGAAAGTTATTATAATATGTGGAATTTCATACATGATCTTAAAATTGAGAATGCTTTTAAGAAAGTAAGCACATATTCTACTTTTTTAGATAATAGGAAGATGTATCTTTCTGGTAATGATCTCATTCCTGTATTAAATGTTTTTAGAAGAGCACAAGTAAATTCCCTTAGATATTTTCTTGGAAAAGATATTTTAAAGAAGATTCCGCAAATGTTGAAGTTTCATCATACAAAAACGTTTGCACGGTATGACTCCATGAGTGTAGATGACTTTTTTCGCGTAAGAAAAATATCTGTAGATAGTATGACATGTGCTGACCCTCTTGTGAAGACTTTTTTATCTAATGGTGATAAACTCTCTGCTGCTGAATTTCTAAAAAACATGCATATTCATTATTTTAGCAATGATAAAGGCATGTTGTATGGATATGTAGATGGCTCATATGTGGATGCATTTCTTATGCCTATACAAAACATATTACAGATGCAAGGAGTGAAAATAAAGAAACGACTAGTGAAAACTGTACGGCGTAAACAAGAATGTTTTTCAATACACAGTAGTTCTTATGATTATGTTATTCTTTCCACTGGAGAGAAAGAAACTGTAGATATTATGCTTAATTCTTTTCCAGATGAATGCAACAACAAAAAAAGTTTTTTTATTAGAAAAGAAGAATGTAATACAAGGCATATCACTATGACAGTATGGATAAAAGGAACAAAAGAGAACCCCATCATTCATGATGATGATCGTTCGGTTTTTATTACTACAGAAAGAAAAAGATTACTAGACGCAGTAAGTTTTGTAGATCGGATAAATGATAAAATGAGAGAATGGGCACAGAGAAATTTTGGGACTGTATTGACTCTGCATTGTTATGAGGGGTTCGCAAAAGAAAAAGACAAGAAAATCGAAATGTTATTGTTAGAAGATTTGTATGTTTATTTTCCTTATCTTAAGCAACGAACTGTCCATTTTAAAAATATACAGTTTTATAATTCTGTATTACTACAAAAAAACACACATGCCAAACGCCCTTCTGTGGAAAGTGGTATGAGTGGATTATATTATGCGGGAGAATGGGTTAAACTCCCTATCCCTGCGGCGTATATTGAAGCTGCATGTGCGAGTGGAATATTCTCAGTAAATGAAATCTTTAAGAGAGAAAAGATTTCACAAATCCCGATATATTCTGTGCCATTACAAGGAATATATGCATAAGCATGAGATGCTTAAATATAATAAAATATTACAAGGAGATTATATGAAAAATAGTATAGGTATTTTTATATTAGCATTTGTTTTTTTAGCACTAGTGGGGTGTACGTCTTATCCAGAATATTCATATAGGAAAGATTTTTCCCAATTAGAGCAAGGAAAAGTCACAGAGATAGAGTCTAGGATATATGAAAGCACATTGCCGTATGTTCATAGGACAATTGTCAAAAGCATAGTGCACTTTTTAAAATGTCCCGAAGCAATTGCAAAGAATATAGGAGATATAGAATCGAAATATGAGCGAATTGTTGCCTCTGGACTTGCTACATATATATTCTTATATCCTCTTGATGACACACGACCTATGCGGTATGAAATTATTTATAAGGTAAAAAATAATAAGGAGCTTAATATTATTGAATATCCTGAGAGGGCATTTATAGAAACAAAACACAATAAAGATACAAAAAAAGTTGAGGTTGTGCTTACTATTTTAAAGAATAAGAATAATAAGAAAGACATAGTTCCTTTTACTATACAGTCGTTTTTAGATGAAGTATCTATCAGACTAAAAAAATAGTTTGTATGCAATTGAATGTATCGTTGTTAACAATCCTACTTCTATGCGAGAGAAGGGACTTGAACCCTTACACCGTAATGGCACAAGATCCTAAATCTTGCGTGTCTACCAATTTCACCACTCTCGCGAGAATTTTAATAAAGAACCGAGTGGGGTTCGAACCCACGACATGCAGATTAAGAGTCTGATGCTCTACCAACTGAGCTATCGGTCCATTTAATATTACATTTATTAATAAAGCTTTTTGTACGCCCTCGACACGATTCGAACGTGCGACCTGCGGATTCGAAGTCCGATGCTCTATCCTGCTGAGCTACAAGGGCAGTGAGGGAGATTGACGGGACTTGAACCCGCAACAACCAGAACCACAATCTGGTGCTCTACCAATTGAACTACAATCTCCTAGTCTAGAGTAATTGTACTATATGTATTATATAGATACAATATGCTATATAATAAAATAATACTTATGAAATTAAAAAAAGATAAAATATTAAAAGGAAAAAATTGTCTCATTACAGGTGCAAGTTCAGGATTAGGTCGCTGTATTGCTCATAGAATAGTTGAAAGGGGAGCAAATGTAATTCTTGTGGGACGAAATGTAGCTGCGCTTAAGCAAACGGCTCAACTGTGTTCTTCTAATGCCATGGAAAATATAATAAAAATATGCCCTGCCGATATATCAATTTATTCTGAGGCACAACGTGTTTTTACATATGCTGTAGAGCATGTAAAAAAAATTGATATTCTTGTTGCTAACGCCGGAATCAGCATGCATGCTAGTACAAGAACATTAGAGCCTATTGTTTTTGAAAAGATGATGGCAGGGAATTTTTATACTACAATTAATATTATCCAAGTGTTTTTGAATATGCTCATAGATCTGAAGGGGATGATTTGTGCTATAACGTCTATACAAGCTGTTGTTGGAGTACCATATCATTCCGCGTATTCGTCTGCAAAACATGCGGTGAGAGGATATTTAGAATCTTTAGAACTTGAACAACCAGAACTTTGCATTACAGAAATAATACCGGGATGGATACGAGGTACTAACCTCCGAGCAAATGCGTTAGATGGAAAGGGGCGAATTATTAAAGGAAGAGACAAACATGAATACCATAGAACAAGTATTACAGTAGAAGAATGTGCTGATGCTGTTATTAGGGGAATTACTAAGAAACAGCGATATATATATATGCCAGAACTCTGGAGACATATAGGATTAATAAAGTATTTCTTTAGAGGATATCTAAATAGGTTTATTACAAAGCGACAATTTAAAAGTTCAAAATAAATCTGGAAGTGCCATATATATTAAAAATAAAAAGTCTATCTAGAAAGATAGACTTTTTTATAAGTTTTGATTACATGTTTGTTAGTTATAATATCTAATTAAAATATTTGTAAACCCTAGATCATACAATCTTAGCTTTATGTTATCTATAGATTCTGATGTAGTTGGAACTATAACTCTATAGAATGGACCATTTTTTTCTATTTTTGAACTAATTCCGTAATAGGAAAGTTTATTAGCGATTTCTCTTGCACCATTTGCTCTGCTATAGCTTGCAACTTGAATTTCTTTGGGATAAAGAGGGGTTCGTTGTACTGTAACGGTATTGGGTGTATTGTCTGGTATATATACTGTTGTTTTAGGAGGAGAAGAGACATTTTCCTCTGATGATGTATAGGATGGTTGCATTGTTGTGTAAGGAGTTGCCTGTGCTGTTGTATAAATGGGGTTGGCTGTGTAAGGAGCTACTGATTGTGTTGTTGTGTAAGGAGTTGCCTGTGCTGTTGTATAAATGGGGTTGGTTGTGATAGGAGCTACTGATTGTGTTGTTGTGTAAGGAGTTGCCTGTGCTGTTGTATAAATGGGGTTGGTTGTGATAGGAGCTACTGATTGTGTTGTTGTGTAAGGAGTTGCCTGTGCTGTTGTATAAATGGGGTTGGTTGTGATAGGAGCTACTGACTGTGTTGTTGTATAAATAGGTTGTGTTGTATAAAACGGTAATACGTAAAGAGGTTGGGCGGTTTGAGATGCTTGTGTTTGTTGTGCTCTTTGTGGGTTTTTGTTAAAAATAGGCTTAGATATAGAATTTTTAATAACTACTGGGTTTCTTTCTACTATAGTTGTTGTAGTTTTTTTAACTGGCACTTTTGCTTTTTCTTCTCCTATTTCTATTATTTCTAGTTTCACAACCGCTGTTCCGTTTGGGATCATATTAATATCTTCTGCCGCTTTTTGAGAAAGATCAATTATACGGCCTTTTAAGAAAGGACCTCTGTCATTTATTCTCACAGTGGTTGACCTTTGATTGCTAAGATTTATTACTTTAACGATAGAGTTAAAAGGAAGTGTTTTATGAGCAGCAGTATAATCATTCATGTTAAACGATTCGCCATTTGCTGTTGTTCTGTTTTGGAATGCTTTACCATAATACGATGCAATACCAATGAGTTTATGCTTTGCTAGGTTATTTCTTATTAGCTGTTGCTCTTTTTTCATCCTTGTTATTCCATTTTTTGTAAGTTGTGTGTTTCTTCTTGAGGATTGTATAGACCAATCTTGAGAGAAAGTATTTGTAGATGTAATAAATAATAGAAATAATGTAAAAATGAAGTATTTCATAACAGTTATGATATCGGAATAATATTCTATAAGTTTAATATATATATAATATATTTTAAAATAATTTACATATTTGATAAAAACATGCATATCTAACAGGATAATACGTATAAATATCAAATAGTTGGGTTAAAAGTGTATTAATAAGTTACTAGAAAAAGCGGAAAACACAATTGACAAAGAGTAATCTATGAATAGCATATACAAGGCATATGTATTAGTACTCATAGCGACGCTAGGCATAGGACTGGTTGGTTGCGAAAACAAAGCAGCAGGTGAGGAGCAAGAGTACTATAGGGTTACATCTATAGTAGCTGGGTTTAAGCACACAGTAGGGATAGATAGCGATGGGACTCTGTGGTCATGGGGATCGAATGATAGTGGACGATTGGGAGACGGCACTACAACTGCTAGAAATACTCCAGTGAAACCACCAAAATAAAGTAAAAACATAACAGAAGACATAGCAAGGCATCCTGGAGATGCCTTGTGTTATTATTACTGTTATAAAAATACTTTACATTCTTGATAAAAGAATATGTATAACAATTATATGTATAAATGTCAAGTTGAGTTAAAAGTGTATTCTGAGTTGCTAGAAAGAGCTGAACATCATTGACAAAAGAGTACTATATGAATAACATATGTAATATATTGTATATATATAATCATTAAGGAGGAATAAATGATGGAAACAACTAATTATAAACGAGAAGCTCTTTCTTTTTTAAATAAATACAAAGGATATATATATGTACTTATAGCGATGCTAGGCATAGGACTACTTGGTTGCGAAAACAAAGCAGCGGGTGCGGAGCAAGAGTACTATAGTTTTACATCCATAGCAGCTGGGAACTCTTACACAGTAGGGATAGATATTGATGGAAATCTGTGGTCATGGGGATATAATGGATCTGGACAATTGGGAGACGGCACTGCAGGCCTTACAGCAAATAAAAGCACCCCCGCCCCGTACGAGTACAGAAGGGAGGGACAACATGGAAGGCAGTATCAGCTGGGGGAAGTCACACAGTAGGGATAGATATTGATGGAAATCTGTGGTCATGGGGATATAATGGATCTGGACAATTGGGAGACGGTACTACAGGTGAGACAACAAATAAAAGCACCCCCGTACGAGTACAGAAGGTAGGGGAAACGGCGGGACCCCTTGTAGATAACATAACGAAATGGAAGGCGGTATCAGCTGGGGACCATCACACAGTAGGAATAGCAGAAGATGGAAGTTTGTGGTCATGGGGAGATAATGGTAATGGACAATTGGGAGACGGCACTGAAGGGTTTATGACAGCAAATAAAAGCACCCCCGTACGACTAAAGCAGGGAGGGACAACATGGAAGGCAGTATCAGCTGGGGGGGAACACACAGTAGGGATAGATATTGATGGGAATTTGTGGTCATGGGGAGCTAATGGTAATGGACAATTGGGAGACGGCACTGAAGGGTTTATGACAGCAAATAAAAGTACCCCCGTACAAGTACAGCAGGCAGGGATAACATGGAAGGCAGTATCAGCTGGGGGGGAACACACAGTAGGGATAGATATTGATGGGAATTTGTGGTCATGGGGACAGAATGGTAATGGGCAATTGGGAGATGGCACTAGAACTGGTAAAAGAACCCCCGTACGAGTACAGAAGACAGAGGCGGAAACCTTTGTAGATAATACAACAAAATGGAAGGCAGTAGCAGTTGGGAACGGGTTCACAGTAGGGATAGATATTGATGGAAATCTGTGGTCATGGGGATATAATGGATCTGGACAATTGGGAGACGGCACTACAAGTGAGACAACAAATAAAAGTACCCCCGTACAAGTACAGCAGGCAGGGATAACATGGAAGGCAGTAGCAGGTGGTTTTGCTCACACAGTAGGGATAGATAGCGATGGAACTCTGTGGTCATGGGGAGCTAATGCTAGTGGACAATTGGGAGACGGCACTACAACAAATAGAAACACTCCAGTGAAAATACAAATACCAAAATAAAAGTAAAAACATAAAAGAAGACATAGCAAGGCATCCTGGAGATGCCTTGTGGTGCATAATGAGGGATATGTCTTTAAGAAAAAACACATGTAATCTTACCAGTTATTTGTTATTACTGTTATAAAAACAATTTACATGCTTGATAAAAACACGCATGTCTAACAGGATAATACGTATAAATATCAAGTTGGGTTAAAAGTGTATTCTAAGTTACAAGAAAAAGCAGAAAATACCATTGACAAAAGAGTAATCTATGAGTAATATATAGAATATATATTGTAATTATATAATCATTAAGGAGGAATACATAATGAAAACAAATAATTATAAACGAGTCTCTCTCTCTCTCTCTCTCTCTCTCTCTCTCTCTCTCTCTCTCTCTCTCTCTTAAATAAATACAAAGCACATATAATTAGTACTCATAGCGACGCTAGGTATAGGACTACTTGGCTGTG
>CBDCGX010000045.1:0-7296 GCA_965216965.1 Spirochaetia bacterium
TCCAAAAAAGCAACACATTGCGTGTTGCTTTTTTGTTTCTATTCCACATAATAAAACATAATGAACATACCACCTACTCTTTCCTTTTCCAAAAAAGTACAATCTCTTGTAAAACATTTTAAAAAGCATGGGCACACACTTTACCCTGTAGGCGGAGTAGTAAGAGATATACTCATGGGGAAACACTCTCAGGATGTAGATTTCACAACAGACGCACATTATACTCAAATAGAAAAGATTTGTAAAAAAACTATTCCCACGGAATTAAACATGGAACAATAACAGTTATCTGGGAAGGACAATGTTTTGAAATAACCAATTATAGAATAGACGGAACATACACAAACAATAGACATCCCAATACAATCACATTCACTCCTTCATTAGAAGAAGACTTAAAAAGAAGAGATTTTACTATTAACGCAATTGTAGCAGATGCGATATCAGGCCTAATAATTTCAGATCCTTTTCATGGAGAAGAAGATATAAAAAACCGCATAATTACATGTGTAGGAAATCCTATTACTCGTTTTACAGAGGATGCCCTCAGAATAATACGAGCAATCCGTTTCTCAGTTCAACTTGGATTCTCAATAGAAAAAAACACATTTTTAGCAATACAAGAATGTAAACATTTGATCAAAAACATATCAAAAGAACGAATCCGCGAAGAATGCGTTAAGATGTTTCTTGTAAGTCCTTATCAAGCTTATATACTCCTATGGAAAAGTAATATATTTTCGGAAATATTTCCTTTTCCCCCTAATCATAACACCAAAGAGCTTCTCAAACAGATTAAACAATCAATACAGCTCCTATCACACGATTTCACATCTCATCTTTTATATGATTATAAAGACAATTATATAGCGCTTATTTTTGCTTTAATTCTTCTTAGACAAAATTCTATTCCTACTATTCTTTACAAAAAAACAACTACACTTCAAGACATGGAAAATCTTTTTTTACACAGGAGTATAATTCAAAATAAAAAAGACAAAAATTATATCCAATTTGTAAAATCAACATTAACGCATTTTCGTTTCTCAAATATAATAATCAAAAAGACAATAGCTCTTTTAGAAAACATATCTGTTTTACCTTACCTTATGAGAAAAAAAGATATGCAGTCAAAATCCGTATTGCGATTTTCAGCAAAACGATTAAGAATATTTGCAGCAATTGCTTATACTAAAGAAAACGCCCTACTCTCTCTCTTACTTCTTTTTTCTTGCAACAACGCATGGAATACTTCACCACATAAAAAAGAACACAATGATCTTATAAAAAAATGCTATTATTCACTTCTTTCTAATAAAGAATGCTTCTTTTTTGATATAAAAGACATTGATATGAATGGAAGTGATGTTTTATCGCTTACAAATAAGAAAAGCGGAAAATGGTTAGGAGATATTAAAAAAACTCTCTTTAGAATGATTCTTATAAACCCTTCAAAAAACAATAAAGAAATCCTTATAAAACAAACACGTATCTTTTTAAGAAAAATTTCTCATTAAAATATATTATCTCTAAAACAAAATACTACTGTCTTGTACCCCTAAGATCTTACATGCTATTTCTGCACTTGATTGTTCGGATTCTTTTTTACTGTTTCCTATTCCATTACCAAAAACAGAATAATTATTTTTATTAGGACCAACATATACACACGTAATAAAACATTTATCATGATCAGGACCTTTCGTATAGAGTATTTCATATACTGGCTTAGTATCATATAAATATTGTATGTGGTGATGTAAAAGAGATTTATAGTCTTTGTGATGTTTTCCTTGAATTACATTATTTATGATAGGAACAAAATATTTATGTATAAACTTTCTTACAACTGCCAATCCTTCATTTAAATATATAGCTCCTAAAACAGCTTCAACTGTATTTGCAATAATAGTCCACCCATTATTATCACACGAATAAACGCTATCTTTAAGGCTTTTTCTTACTCTGATAATCATATGAAGATCTAATTGCTTGGCAACAGAAAGAAGAGATTCCCTTGCAATAACATATGACTTAATCTTAGAAAGCTCTCCCTCAGTCTTTTGTGGGAACCTTTGTATTAGATACTCAGTAACTATAAAACCAAGCACAGAGTCACCTAAGAACTCAAGGCGTTCATTATTATAATCAGAAAACTGATAGGAAGCTTCCTCATAGGATTTATGAGTAAGTGCACGTTCAAAGAGCACCATATCGCGAAGAGGAATGTCATATTTTAATACATACTGTTCTAAATTATGAAAAGCATATATTTTTTTTTTAACACACAATAAATTATCTTCTCTACAATATAAAAAAGTACTCAGATGAGTACTTTTTTACAAGATAACTGCATTATTATGTAGTCGTCTTATCAATATATTTAACAACTTGTCCAACAGTTTCAAATCCTTGTGCTTCATCTTCTGGGATAGAAATTTTAAATTCCTCTTCCAATCCCTGAAGAAGTTCGTAAGTATCAAGACTATCTGCTCCAAGGTCATCAATGAACTTTGCCTCAAGAGTAATATTTTCTCCACTTATTTCAAGCCTATCTGAAATTATGCTTTTCACTTTTTCAAACGTATTTGGCATATATTGTTCCTCCTCAAAATTTCAAATTATTCTTTTTCTTCAACAATTTGTTTGTTGCGATACATCCCAGTAGTGGGATCAATGCGATGGCGTGCAACAAAGTTGCCCGATTCATGTTGGATAAGGTGAGGTAAAACAAGCTTGGAATTAATAGAATGTTTACGAGAAGCCCTCGCCTTTGATGATCTAAACTTTGGAACTGCCATATATTATAATATATAAGTTATACAATAATTTGTCAATATCTAAACTGGTAAATATAAGCAACATATAATAACTATTTTTTTATATCTAATATTTCAAGAAGTGTATACTCTTCTCGAAATCCCCAGTGACGCCTATATTGTTTTCTTCTTTTATAAAATCCTGCCCTTACTTTTGGAGTTCTTCCTTTGTGAATCACTTTTGCCTTTACTAGACCCGATTCAATATAAGGAGATCCAAATACAACTTTTTTTCCATCATCAACAAAAAGCACATTTTTATATTCAATAATATCTCCTTCTTCAGCATTAATTCTCTGAACTTTAATTTTCTCTTTTGAAACAACTTTAAATTGTTTTCCTGATATTTCTATTATTGCTGTCATTTCTTTCCTCTCATTAAAATAGCATCTATTTTCTTATATAACTATTATCATTATTATCTGAAAAACAAAGTCTTATGTCAAGGATAATATTGCAAATCTATAAAAATCACAACTCTTTTTGTGGGAGTAATTTACTTGACTTTGACTTAGAAGATGGAGAAAGCATAACTGACATCATTCTTCCCTCCATTTTTGCTTCCCTTTCTACTATAAAATCACACGTAAGCAAATTTAAGATTCGGTTAAGAACCTCTTTTCCTAACTCTGTATAAGATAGCTCACGTCCTCTAAAACGAACAGAAACCTTTACCTTATCTCCTTCTTCTAAAAAAGATTGTATATGTCTCGTCTTAAATCCAAGATCATGACTACTTATTTTAGGTTGCATCCGTATTTCTTTTAGAGTTTGTCTCCTCTGCGCTCCTTTCCCCTTCTTTTTGCTCATTGCATATTTATACTTTCCAAAATCAAGCAACTTACACACTGGAGGGTTTGTATGAGGAGACACCTCAACTAGATCAAGCTCTTGTTCCTTTGCCATTGAAAGAGCCTTCCTAACATCGCAGATACCAAACTGCTCACCATCTTTACCTACTAGCAACACTTGAGGTGCATTGATAAAGTGGTTTATTCTAATTTTAGCAGATTTCAAAAGGTGTCGCTGCCCCGCATAATAGAACGTTGTTTTTGCATACTATATAATTATTATATCATAAAACATAATTTTATGTGTAAACTTATATGACTCTACTAAGAGAAAATATGATTATATTTTCTTGTTTTACTTTATCTTTTAATAAATTATATGCATAAGTAACTGTTGCTCCAGTAGTTACAACATCATCTATAAGTAAATATAAAGATGATCTTTTAACTTTAATGTTTTGCGGTATAAAAAGTGATTTTTTTATGTTCTTCTTTCGCCGATCAATAGAAAGATTTTTTTGCATTTGAGAAGGTCTGCGCTTTAATATACATTGCATTTTAAATCCTGGAAAGACCCTACACATACTTCTACACACTTTGTTCATATGGTCAAATCCTAATTCTGATTTATGTTTTGGATTTGCTGGTATAGGAATTAAAAGCATATCTTGTAACTCCTCTTTTTTTGTTATTTCATATACTCTTTCTTTAATATATTTAACTAAAAACAACGCTAATACATAAGAAAGAATATGTATTCCACTTTTTTTATAATTATACAATATCAATTTCAATATTCCCTCGTAAGAAAACATTGAATGAACAAAAGGTATAATATCAGATTCCATCTTTGATTTTTTACATTTTTTGCACATATTATTTTTATTGTGGGTAATACTTATACCACACATTTTACAAAAAGGAGGCTCATGTAATGAGATATGATTAAGACAATTCTTACAAAAAACACCAGAAAATATATTCCCACAAGATTTGCAAGAGCACAAAGAATAAAGCAGCCCATCTATAAATAGGACACTTCTACAATAGGTACTCCATAAAATATTACTCACAATATAATATACCGCCTATATAGCTATAATGATTTAGAAATATTATTTTTTGTTTGCCGCTGCTTTCTCCACAAGCTCAGAAAGCATGGTGAGTGCTTCTACAGGCGTAATTGTATTTATTGATATTCTACGAAGCATTGTTTCTAATTCATGGTAATACATTGTTTTTTTTGCTTCTTGGGAATTAGGCAAACAATCAGAATGCCACAGCGGTTGTTGTTCGCCTGCATGTGTAGGCTCTATCCATTTTGTATTCTTTTTATATTCATGAAGAAGCTCATATGCACGATCTAACACTGTTTGAGGAACTCCTGCAAGTTTTGCAACCTCTATACCATATGAACTCTTTGCAATTCCTGGAATAATTCTTCGAGTGAATACAATATTATTTTCACTTCCTCTTTCAACACTAAGCGTGCGTTTTTTCATAAATGGATGCTCAATATTTGTAATATCATGATAATGAGTTGCAAATAATGTAAACACTTTCTTTTCTAATAAGAATTCTAATACTGCCATTGCAATAGATTGCCCATCATTTATACTGGTACCACGACCTATTTCATCCATAACTACAAAGCTATTTTCTGTAGTATTCTGAATGATAAATGCTGTTTCACTCATTTCCAAGAAAAAAGTAGACTCTCCCCTAACTAAATTATCAGATGCACCTACTCGACAAAAGAGCCTATCAAATATTCCAATCTGTGCTGTCTGAGCAGGCACAAATGAACCTATTTGTGCCATTATTATTATAAGTGCATTTTGTCTCAAATATGTTGATTTTCCCGCCATGTTTGGTCCTGTAAGCAATATCATGCTACTATCTTCCTTATTTAAAGTAATTCCATTTGAAACAAAATCTCCCGACAATAAAACCCTTTCTATTACAGGATGTCTTCCGTTCTCAACAAACAGTACGGTATCTTTTACTATGTTTGGGCACACATAATTATATTCATCTGCAACCTCTGCAAAGGAAGCACAAATATCTATTTCTGCAATTGCTTGAGCTATTTTATGTATGTCATGTATATATTTCTCTATGTTCTTACAAAGATTTTCAAAAATTTCCTCTTCATATCTTAAAAGATTATCTTTGGCACATAAAATACTAGTCTCTATGCTGACAAGCTGTTCTGTTTTATAGCGATCAACATTTTTTAAAGTCTGTTTTAATAAAAACCATTTTGGGATTTTCCCTCTTAACGACTGCGAAAATTCAAAAGAATATCCAGAAGCATTATTATATTTTAATTTTAATGTATACGTTATTTTTTTTTGCTCTTCAAGAAGATATTCCTTTAATATACCTTTTTCATTTTCACATATATTCCTTAACTCATCAAGTCCCGAATCAACTCCCTTTGCTATAACATAGCTATCTCCTCCTATTGTTGTAGGAGGTTCATTAACAAGCATCATATCTATTGTTTTAATACATTCCTGTATCCCTTGAATATTTACACTATTAAAAACGTTTAAAAAAACAACTTCTGTTGTTATTGCTTCAAAAACAGCATAGCCATACCTAAGGCTTTTTCCAAGTGTATATATTGTGTGGGGTGTGATTTTTCTTACATGAAGCCTCGTCATTATACGAGGAAGATCATATATTTGTTCTAGATATGCTTTAAGAGTAGCACTTAACGATCTGTTTTTTAGAAAACATTTAACTTTATTCTGTCTTTCTAAGATTTCCTCTCTATCTCTTAACGGTGATGCTATAGATGTTTTAAGTAGACGCGAACCCATCGCTGTTTTACACTTATCTAAAACTCCAATAAGAGAATATTTTCTTTCCTTATCTCGCATTGTTTTAAAAAGCTCCAAATTTGCTATAGCATCTGCATCCATATGCATACAATCTTCTTCACATAAAATCTTTACCTTTGTAATATGGGGCGGTTTTGTAGATATATCTGCCTGGATATACGATATAAGAGCATTTACAACTGCAAGTAAACACTTATTTTTTTCTGTAAACCCAAAAACTTTAACAGCTTGAACTCCAGTACTATTAATGAGTTGTCTTTCTCCTTCATCTTTTGAAAAATGCCATTCAGCACATTGAATTATAAATATAGCAGGATGTAATTCTGTTATTTTCTTATACCAGTCTTGATGCTTATCCTCATCACTTATAATGATTTCTTTTGGATCTATTTTTCCTAACATAAGCTTAAGTATTTCTAAAGAATTTTCTTCTACTTGTAAGAAAAGCTCCGCCGTAGAAACATCTATCCATGCAAAATACATATTTTTCTCGCCATGATATACAGACATAAGATAATTATTTTCTTTATCTTTTAAATATGAAGAATTAATAATAGTGCCAGGGGTAATTATTTCAACAATTTCTCTTTCAAGTAATTTTGTTTTCTCATGCTTTGCTACTTGATCACAAATTGCAACCTTCTCTCCATGATTGAGCAATATTTGCACATATCGCTCTGCAACATGAAAAGGAACTCCACACATAGGCATATTATTTCTATGAGTAAGCGTTATATCAAGCATCTTTGAACATCTTATGGCATCATCAAAAAAAAGCTCAAAGAAATCACCAAGTCTAAATAATAATACATGCTCAGGCACCTTTGCCTTCATAGC
>CBDCGX010000046.1:0-4984 GCA_965216965.1 Spirochaetia bacterium
CTTCGCCTATGTCGCCACTTAGCAGAGTAGTATAGGTTTCAATATTAAAATCATATGCATTATTCCACCCCCCAATAATAGCTGTGTGGTTTTTCATAGTAAAAGATGTTTCTCTTGTTGTTTCATCTGTGGCTAGAGTAGTAGGTGTATAGGTTCCTTTGGCAAGTAAAAGGATATATACTTTAGAGTTAGAAGCATCAGAAATGGCATCAAGTTTTGTTTTTAGTTGATCTGTTGAGAGTGCATTAGCCCAACTATCTCCTGTAGCAGTAGCACTACCACTTTCACTAAAATGGATGCAATTAAGAGCTGTGTTTGTAGTTACAGAAAAAGGTTCTAACATTGGGTTTAATGCAGAAAAATCAGCAGAATTTAAGTCTGGCATTGTTTTATTTGTACACACTTTTTCCATTGCGATTCCAACCGCCCCAGTAGTAACACCACCAGATCCACCGCCAGTAGTATCGGTGCTGCAAGTAGTTACTACTACTACAAACAACAACGAAAGTATTACTTGTAGGAAGTTCTGTATTGTGAACCTTTTATTGTATGATTTTAGAATATTCATAGTTATTGTCTTTCTCCTTATTATTTTTAGGGTTTATTAAGAACCCCCTATTATTTATATATGCATATACCCAACTTAATATATTAGGATTAGTTACATATATCTTTATATTATAGTAAGTTTTTTAAAACATTATTTATATAAAGATATTTTTTATGTGTTTAGTGCACTTGATATAAAAAAACACGCCGTTCTGGTTACAGAAAAGACGTGTTTCTTATGTATTTTTATATATTAGGGAGTAGGGGCAATACCATTGTATTCATAGTCACCAATATCTGGCTTCCCTTTAAATTCATACCCTCTCGCATCTGTTGCTAATGTGTCAACCAAAGTGGATATGTTGTACCTTTGAGACCAATTGTAGGCATGGTTTATTCTATTTGTAATAAGGCATGTTCTTTTTTGAGTGTCTATTGGCATAGCTTTTTGAGCTTGTTCCTTTCCTGTTTTTTAGTATTTTTGAATACAATTAGATATTTTAGTAAGTCCTGTTGATTATTTATCCTTCATTTATATATATTATAATATATTTTTTTAAAGTTGTATTTATATAAAGATATTTTTTATGTGTTTAGTGCACTTGATATAAAAAAACACGCCGTTCTGGTTACAGAAAAGACGTGTTTCTTATGTGTTTTTATATATTAGGGAGTAGGGGCAATACCATTGTATTCATAGGCACCAATATCTGGCTTTCCTTTAAATTTATACCCTCTCGCATCTGTTGCTAATTTAAAACTATCAGTATGTGGGGTTACTGCGGTGTTGAGGGGCGTGGTTGTGCCCGCTAACACAGGAGTAGTATACCAAGTAGAGCTATCACTACTGTAATAAAAGGCAGAATAATCATTTTTTATTTTAATATATAAACCTTTATCTATTGCACTTGAGTTTTCAGAAATAGAGAAGGTTTTAACTAGACCTCCATTATTAGCAAAAGCACCTAAACCAGGATTGGTTGTAAGAATATTATGTTCACTAACTTGTTTTTCACTTGGTTTAGCTGAATGAAATCCAATATTATCTACACCACCTTGCAATATAACGCTGCCCAGTATAAGATTCTCATTTCCTTTACCATCTGTCTGTAAATAGATTTGATTGCCTTGAGCAGCAGTATTACCCCAGAGGATTACATTAGCTAAGGTAGTTCCAGCATTCCCGTTATTATCTTGATAGATTGCTCCTCCGTTACTAGTTGCCGAATTATTAGAGAAACTCGATTGGGTAATTGTTGGCTTGGATTGGAGATTATAGATTGCTCCTCCGCTATTACTTGCCGAATTAGCAGAAAAACTCGATTGTGTAATGGTTGGGTGGGAGAACTGATTAAAGATTGCTCCTCCGCTGCCATTACTTGAATTATTAGAGAAACTCGATTGGGTAATTGTTGGCTTGGATTGGAGATTATAGATTGCTCCTCCGTAACCACCCAAATTATTAGAGAAACTCGATTGGGTAATTGTTGGGTGGGAGGTATTATTATAGATTGCTCCTCCGTTCTTAGCGGCCGAATTATTAGAGAAACTCGATTGGGTAATTGTTGGCTTGGATTGGAGATTATAGATTGCTCCTCCGCTATTACTTGCCGAATTAGCAGAAAAACTCGATTGTGTAATGGTTGGGTGGGAGGACTCATTAAGGATTGCTCCTCCGAAATCACTTGAATTATTAGAGAAACTCGATTGGGTAATTGTTGGCTTGGATTGGAGATTATAGATTGCTCCTCCGTAATTACTTGCCGAATTAGTAGAGAAACTCGATTGGGTAATTGTTGGGTGGGAGGTATTATTATAGATTGCTCCTCCGTTATTGTGTGGGGCTGCTGTTCCATTGGCATTAGCATGACTTATAGTTACACCATATAAAATAGCACTGCTAGTTAGATTATTATTAAAAATAATATGATAGGAGTTATCGGTCTTGTCATTTTCTTCGCCTATGTCGCCACTTAGCAGAGTAGTATAGGTTTCAATATTAAAATCATATGCATTATTCCACCCCCCAATAATAGCTGTGTGGTTTTTCATAGTAAAAGATGTTTCTCTTGTTGTTTCATCTGTGGCTAGAGTAGTAGGTGTATAGGTTCCTTTGGCAAGTAAAAGGATATATACTTTAGAGTTAGAAGCATCAGAAATGGCATCAAGTTTTGTTTTTAGTTGATCTGTTGAGAGTGCATTAGCCCAACTATCTCCTGTAGCAGTAGCACTACCACTTTCACTAAAATGGATACAATTAAGAGCTGTGTTTGTAGTTACAGAAAAAGGTTCTAACATTGGGTTTAATGCAGAAAAATCATCAGAATTTAAGTCTGGCATTGTTTTATTTGTACACACTTTTTCCATTGCGATTCCAACCGCCCCAGTAGTAGTATTACCAGATCCACCGCCAGTAGTATCGGTGCTGCAAGTAGTTACTACTACTACAAACAACAACGAAAGTATTACTTGTAGGACTCTCTCTCTCTCTCTCTCTCTCTCTCTCTCTCTACAAACAACAACGAAAGTATTACTTGTAGGAAGTTCTGTATTGTGAACCTTTTATTGTATGATTTTAGAATATTCATAGTTATGTCTTTCTCCTTATTATTTTTAGGGTTTATTAAGAACCCCCTATTATTTATATATGCATATACCCAACTTAATATATTAGGATTAGTTACATATATCTTTAATTATAATTATAATATATTTTTTAAAAAAATTGTATTTATATAAAGATATTTTTTATGTGTTTAGTGCACTTGATATAAAAAAACACGCCGTTCTGGTTACAGAAAAGACGTGTTTCTTATGTGTTTTTATATATTAGGGAGTAGGGGCAATGCCATTGTATTCATAGTCACCAATATCTGGCTTTCCTTTAAATTTATACCCTCTCGCATCTGTTGCTAATTTAAAACTATCAGTATGTGGGGTTACTGCGGTGTTGAGGGGAGTGGTTGTGCCCGCTAACACAGGAGTAGTATACCAAGTAGAGCTATCACTACTGTAATAAAAGGCAGAATAATCATTTTTTATTTTAATATATAAGCCTTTGTCTATTGCACTTGAGTTCTCAGAAATAGAGAAGGTTTTAACTAGACCTTCATTATTAGCAAAAGCACCTAAAACAGGATCGGCTGTAAAAACATTATGTTCACTAACTTGTTTTTCACTTGGATTAGCTGAATTAAATCCAATAGTATCTACACCATCTTGCAATATAACGCTGCCCAGTATAAGATTCTCATTTCCTTTACCATCTGTTTTTAAATAGATTTGACGGCCATTAGTAGCAATATTACCCCAGAGGATTACATTAGCTAAGGTAGTTCCAGTCTTCCCGTTATTATCTTGATAGATTGCTCCTCCTTGATTAGTTGCCGAATTAGCAGAGAAACTCGATTGGCTAATTGTTGGATTGGAGGAATCATTATAGATTGCTCCTCCAAGATTATTTGCCGAATTATTAGAGAAACTCGATTGGGTAATTGTTGGATTGGAGGAATCATTATAGATTGCTCCTCCAAGATTATTTGCCGAATTATTAGAGAAACTCGATTGGATAATTGTTGGATGGGAGTGATTATTATAGATTGCTCCTCCGTAATTACTTGCTGAATTAGTAGAAAAACTCGATTGGGTAATTGTTGGATGGGAGCGCTCATTATAGATTGCTCCTCCTTGATTAGTTGCCGAATTATTAGAGAAACTTGATTGGATAATTGTTGGATTTGAGGCAGCATTAAGGATTGCTCCTCCTTGATTATTTGCCGAATTATTAGAGAAACTCGATTGGGTAATTGTTGGATTGGAGGACTTATTATAGATTGCTCCTCCGCTATTACTTGCCGAATTAGCAGAAAAACTCGATTGTGTAATGGTTGGGTGGGAGGACTGATTAAGGATTGCTCCTCCGAAATTACCCAAATTATTAGAGAAACTCGATTGGGTAATTGTTGGATGGGAGTTCTCATTAAAGATTGCTCCTCCGCCATTGTGTGGGAGTGTTGTTCCATTGGCATTGCCATGACTTAGAGTTACACCATATAAAACAGCACTGCTAGTTAATGGATTGGCTGAAGTATTTTTATTAAAAATAACATGATAGGAGTTATCGGAGTTGTCATTTTTTTTGCCTATGTCGCCACTTAGCAGAGTAGTATAGGTTTTACTATTAAAATCATATGCATTATTCCACCCCCCAATAATAGCTGTGTGGTTTTTCATAGTAAAAGATGTTTCTCTGGCTGTTTCATCTGTGGCTAGAGTAGTAGGTGTATAGATTCCTTTGGCAAGTAAAAGGATATATACTTTAGAGTTAGAAGCACCAGAAATGGCATCAATTTTTGTTTTTAGTTGATCTGTTGAGAGTGCATTAGCCCAACTATCTCCTGTAGCAGTAGCACTACCACTTTCACTAAAATGGATA
>CBDCGX010000047.1:0-16782 GCA_965216965.1 Spirochaetia bacterium
ATTCTGATGAATATAATTGTTTTCCAGTTGTTGAGTGTGTAAAAGTATAGGGAAGTACGAGTTGATAGTTAAATGTAAGTTGTTTAAGAATAGATTTTTTGGGGGTCCATGTTATGCCAACTTGTGTTGCCACTTTTATTTTTGTGTCAAACTTGAATTTGATAATATCGTTTACATTTATATCGTCTATGATTAATGTAAAAGGAAGTTTTACAGTATCTACTAATCTAAAATCAAAGGAGATTCCTAGGTAAATATTTCCTGCTATAAAACTGCTTAATCCATCTATTGCATAGATTACTTTAAGAGGAAGAAGATATGCAAAATTAAAGTCGCCAAACATAACCGCTTCAAAAAGAGAAAATTCTACTTTGGGAGTAATATACCATGAGAGTGCATTGTAGAAAAATACTTTGTTAAATTTAAGAGTATAGCTTTCTTCAAAATCTGTGGGGCTATTAAATTTTTTAAATTGTTGTCGTGAGGTAAGCATGAAAATCCCCCACGTTGCAGAGAGATGTTCTCCACGCCAATATACAAATATGTTACCAGTTTGGGGAGCACGAGAACTTACCAAGAGTCCGTCATCAAAAAAGGGACCTATACTGCGACGCATAAAACCGCTGTGCATAAACACATTTGGTTTTCCTGCTGAAAAACTTGTGCTAAAATTAGTTTGACCCTTAATTACTATACTTCGTATTTTTCCTAGTTTAAAACTATCGGGAATCTCTTCTAATTCTCCTAGGTATTTGTTTGCAAAGTAATAATTACGTATTTCACTATTCCCTTGAGAGTCTTTGTCTGCTGTAAGACTCAGCCCTATATTTGCACTCATGCTTACAAGAGGTGATCCTATAAATGAAAATCCTAATGTAGATAGTGCTCCCTTTCCATACCATCGAGAAGGCAGGGTTTTGTTATTTTCGGCTACTAGTCCGATGTAGTGGATCGTTGATATCTTTATTTGTATATTGAGACGAGAGAGTTTTTCAAAGTATTCTTTTGCTTTCTTCTGAGAAGAAAAATCTCCCCTTTTCATAACTTCTTTCATTATTTCTACGAGCAATATTTCTGGAAGCGGGCGGAAAAGAGGAAGCTGTCGTATATATCCTTTCCCTTCCCATATTTGTATGTCATCATATATTTTATCATGGGGAGTTGAGGCATATTGAGAAAATACATGCATTACAGAAGACAGTAAATAGAGAATAATGAGAAGTAAAGCTTTCTTTTTTAGGAACATAGTATATTTTTTATTGTTTTTTTTCTATTTCTATTAATTTGTCAAGCTGTTCAATCATTCTTGTTTCTATTACATCTTTATCTAATCCTGTTGCAACAGCAAGTTCTCCAGAAACCGCATCAAAAGTAAAATCATAGTTTTGTCGTTCTTGGAAAGAGAGAGGACGCGTTTGTTTTCTTATATAGAGTGTGGCAATCATCTTTGCCATTTCTATGGTATTGCTTTTCCGAATTATTTCTTGATATAGTATGAGACGATCTTTCCACGAAAAGTTTGATGTATCTGATGGGACTGTTGTAAGGATATCAAAAACTTTTTTTACAGTTGCTTTGCCTATTATGCGACGAATTCTGAGAGATTTAATATTCTGAACTGGAATGTGAGATATCATTCTTTGTGTTTTAATTTCTATGGTATAGTAGAGTACCTTTTCGTTATTAAATTTTCTGTAAGATGTTCCTAGTATAAGTCCTAGTCCCTCGTTAGGATAGAATATATATTCTCCAATGGCAAAGGGAAGAGGTATGTCTTTTTTGGAAGAGGGCTTAGGCAAAGTCGTTTTAGCTTTAGGTACTGTTTTTGAGGAAGTCTTTTTGGAAGAGGACTTAGCCGAAGTCGTTTTAGTTTTAGGTGCTGTTTTTGAGGAAGCCTTTTTAGAAGAGGACTTAGGTAAAGTTGTTTTAGCTTTAGGTGCTGTTTTTGAGGAAGTCTTTTTAGAAGAGGACTTAGGTAAAGTTGTTTTAGCTTTAGGTGCTGTTTTTGAGGAAGTCTTTTTAGAAGAGGACTTAGGTAAAGTTGTTTTAGCTTTAGGTGCTGTTTTTGAGGAAGTCTTTTTGGAAGAAGACTTAGCCGAAGTAGCCTTGGCTTTAGATGTTATTTTTGAGGAAGATTTCTTAGAAGATGTTTTTTTCTGTAAAGAATTTCTTCTAGTAGTATTAGATGATATTTTTTGCTTTGCTGGCATAATATTAAACTCCTTTCTTTAATTATATAAATTCTAATTAGAATCTGTTTGTCTATTCCTATTATATGCAAAATATGGAATACTAATAGGGGGAATAAATTGCATTGTAGCTATGTTATGTACCCCGATTACGTTTGGAAACCATCCTGTAATAATGTCTGTGCGAACAAGTTCTATCACAAATGAATGACTAAGTGGCATTACAACAGCATTATCAAGAAGGAATGTTTCGGCTTCTTGTAGTTTTTTTTGTCTGTTTGTTATATTTTGTGAATTTGCGTCATTAAGTAAAGCTCTATATTCATCATTATTATAGTCGCTTCCCATGCTTTTATTTGGATAGGAAAAAAGCTGTAACAATGCTATGGGATCTAAGAAATCAGCTATCCAGCTATTGAATCCTATGGTATATTCTTCTGGCGAAAGTGCTGCATAGTACTTGTCCGAAGGTGTCTTAATAAGTTGTATTTCTGTTTTTAGATTTTTTTTAAGATGTTTTTGTATGGCATCAAATATAGAGTTATAGGAATTTTGATATGTAGGAACCAGTATTTTTATGGGAGGAAGCGATTTCCCATTTGGATATTTTGCCTCCTTGAGGAGAGATAATGCTGTCTCTTTATCTTGTTTGGGAGTTTTTTTTCTTGATGGTTGATAAGCTCCTATTATGGGCTGAATAAAACTCTTTGCGGGGAAGAAGTAGTTTTCTTTAAGAATAATATCCCATGGAATAAGAAGGCTAATAGCACGGCGTATTTTGGGATTATTCCATGGGATATTTTTAGTTTTGAAAAACAAATAATTGCTTCCAAGAAGAGGATAGCTTATTATGTATTTTTTATCTATTTTTTCAATATTTGTACTTGCATATAGTCCGTTTACCCATTGAATGGTACCTTTGGAAAAATCTTCAAGTATGTTTTTTACATTTTTATCGTTATAAAATGTTATGAGGATAGAGGGTACGTGAGGTTGATCCCAAAAATATGGGTTTCGTATTAAGGAGAGTGTATTTTCTTTACTCTCTTTTATTATATATGGACCTGAAAATATGCGGTTTTTAGGAAGTATGTCTTTTTTTTCTCGCTGTTTAGGAGAGCTTATAGAAAATACGTTGTGGCTTATAATGTTTAAAAAATAGCTAGTGGGTTTTTCAAGACTTACGCGGAGAGTTCTGTTTGAAGTTACTTCTATTTTTATATTTGCTAATTTTCCCTTTTTATTTATGTAGTCATAAACGCCTTTAATAGTATAAAAAAGATATGTAAACGGTGTTTCATGTTGTATCACAGAAAGCCACGACTGCTTTACGTCTTCTGCAAGAATTGGAGAACCGTCAGAAAATTTTGCGTTTTCTCGAATAGTGAATGTGTATACTGTGTTATCTTTGCTTATTTTCCATGACGAAGCGATCTTAGCCTCTGGATATGTAGATTGAGGATTAGTAGCCACAAGTCCACTGTAAAGAGCTGTGAAAAGAGAACTTTCAAAAACACTTGTACTGTCTTCTATATTTAAAGTAAAATCTTGTTCTTGGAAAGCAATTGTAAGTGTTTTAGTAGATTCTTTTTCTGTTGACAGTTGTGCAGTATGATAAGTATCAAATGAGGATGAAAACAGCAGGGAAAAGAATATGAAGAATATACAAGAGAATGTTTTTTTAGTAAACATACAACATAGTATAATATATTCTTATAGTTTTATAAAGATATATCTTTATATATACTATATATAGTGAATACATATAGTATTAAAACTCGACTATGGAACATTATTCTCGGAATGGTTTTTGTTACAATTGCATCTTGTATAACAATAGACGCTGATACACTAAAAATAGTAGAAGAGAATCCTAATTTTATTGAACTTCCTATAGTTGAAAAATATATTAATTTAAATTCCAGTGAAATTGCGATTGCTAATTATCGGGTTATTATATATAAAATAATACAATCGTTTCTTGAGGGTGAGTTTAATTTTCCTGGGCGAATTGTTTTAGTATTTGGAAAGAGAATTTCTGTAATGAAATATAATAAGGAAGTTGTTTTTACCCAAAAGAAGGACTTGTTGTCAAAGAATATTCTCTTTCCTCCTCAAAAAATAATAGAGGGTATTATCGGAGGTTTTTTTACCCGACAAAGTCTTACAGAAGACATTCCCCGTGTATTTACATTGTATGGAAAGTTTTTTTCAAATCAAGAAAATTATTTCACTTTTTCTGGAACGGCTCATGAAAAAACAGGTGTTCTTAATGGGATGGCACAAGGTGCAGATGCTATTATCCCTTTAAGGTTTTTTGGGACAGCATTTAGCAATAAGAAAGTGCGTCCTCAGAAAACTGAAACAGGGTTTATTTTATATCAAGGGAAAGATGTGAAGGGGTATGTAAATCTTGTGGGAAAAGATAGGGTGTTTATTGATAATAGAGTTGATGATGTAAATAGAGGTTTTCTAATTCAGACAATGATATTTTTGTTATTGTATGAAAGAAGGATTCATACAGATACCATTAAAAGTAAGATAACAAGAGAAGATATAAAAAACACATTGCCAGAAGACATTAAAGATGGATTATAGTTTTTTGATATAAAAATATATTAACTATTTTAATAGTAGATTATATTGAAATATACTTATAATAATGAGGGATATGAAAATATATCTGATTATAAATCATATTCCCTTTTTTTCTTCAAGTAAATTCCATGTGCAAGCAGTATGTTCTTATAGAAATGAGTAATTTTTATATAACAAAGAATGCTATAAACGCATTGGTATACTTGAAATAAGGAAGATATATGACAACAGAAGAAATAAAAAGCATGCTAGAGTATATTGCCATTTTACAAGTAGAATATGCCCAACAGATAAAAAGTATGGATGAACAGTTTGAAGAATGCTATATAGATTTTGATATGAGATTAAAAGAGACAAATGAGCAGTTGGAAAAATTTAACAGAGAACTTGATGAAGAATGTAATAGAATAAATGAACTTTTAATCCAAAAGGGGATGCACCCTTTACTTGGAAATAGCATATAGTACACTCATGCGTAGCACAATTCCATAATAGATACATAGTTAACTCATAAAAAAGCCATCATAGATAGATGGCTTTTTTATGAGTATGACTATAGAATTAAAGGAATGGAGCTATTACAAGTGAAATTACTGCCATGAGTTTTATAAGAATATTGAGGGAGGGACCTGCGGTGTCTTTAAAGGGGTCTCCTACCGTATCTCCTACAACAGACGCTTTATGAGCTTCGCTACCCTTCCCATTTTCTTTTCGTTCTTCAATCATTTTCTTTGCATTATCCCACGCTCCGCCTGAGTTAGCCATAAATATAGCTAATATAATCCCGCTTATTGTTCCGCCTATTATAAATCCGGTGAGCATGTGTGTGCCTCCTAAGAATCCTACAAGCACAGGAGCAGCGATTGCACCTAATGCTGGCAAGGTCATTTCTTTTAATGATGCTTGGGTTGATATATTTATACAGCGGTTGTAGTCGGGAGTGGCTTTGTATTCCATAATGCCTACAATTGTTTTAAATTGATGTCGTACTTCGTTTACCATTTTGAGGGCGGCTTTTCCAATGGCTCCAATTAGAAACGAGCTAAAGAGATAGGGAACTACTGCTCCAAACATGAGACCCATGAGGACGGGAATTGATGTTATGTCTATAGAAGTAATACCTGTTGCTTCTTTAAATGCAGTAAAGAGTATTAAACTTGTAAGAGCAGCACTTCCTATTGCAAATCCTTTGCCAATAGCTGCTGTTGTGTTTCCTACAGAATCAAGGGTGTCCGTAATTTCTCTGACCTCTGGTGGGTACTCTGCCATTACAGCAAGTCCGCCTGCATTATCGGCTATAGGACCGTATGCATCTACTGCAAGTTGAATTCCTAAGGTGATGAGCATACCAAGTGCTGCAATTGCAATACCGTACAGTCCTGCAAACATAAAACTTGTGCCGATGGCAATAATAATAGTTGTTACTGGTAAGAAACAAGACATCATGCCAACACTTATGCCAGTTATGATATTTGTTGCACTTCCTGTTTCTGACGCCTTAACGATTCTTTTTACGGGGCGTGTTCCAAATCCTGTATAATGCTCGGTGAGTAGACCTATCACAATACCAGCTGCAAGCCCGAGCATTGCGGCAAAGAAAATATTTTGAGGCATAATCCCTTCTGAAGATTCTCCGATAGGGATTCCGAGAATCCAACTTATGACAGGAAGGAGTACGATAAGCACTAAGAATGCTGCAACAAACGTCCCAGTGTTAAGTGCTTTTTGAGGAGATCGTCCTTTTTTTGTTCGGACAAAGAAGACTCCAATTATTGATGCAATTATTCCTATTGTTACCATGATAAGAGGAATGGTTGCCAATTTTATTTTTAATTCATTACTTACTGGTGCAGTAAATGCAAGAATGAGTGTTCCGATTATTGATCCAACAAATGATTCAAAAAGGTCGGCTCCCATACCCGCAACGTCTCCTACGTTATCTCCTACATTATCTGCAATTGTTGCAGGATTTCTTGGGTCATCTTCTGGGATTCCAACTTCTACTTTTCCTACAAGGTCTGCTCCAACGTCAGCAGCTTTTGTGAATATTCCTCCCCCTACACGAGCAAAAAGGGCAATTGTACTTGCTCCAAGTGAATATCCTGTGATTATTGGTATGTAGTACGTAGTAAATGCATCAGTAGTAATTCCTACAGTACTTTGCAGTATGGTGAGCAATACAAAGAGCCCTAAAGATGCAAGCCCAACAACACACATTCCCATAACACTTCCTCCAGAAAAGGCAACACGAAGTGCTGAATTAATATCTTTTGTTGCAGCAAAAGTTGTTCTGGAATTAGAAGCGGTGGCAATTTTCATACCAATAAACCCTGCACTTGCTGATGCAAATGCTCCAATGATAAATGCAAGCGATTGAAGCCTATTTATTCCAACATTGAGAGTGAAAAGTATTATTGCAACAATGATTATAAATGGGATGAGTATTTTATATTCTTGCATTAAAAAGGACATTGCTCCTTTAGAAACATAAGAACTAATTCTTTGAAGTTTTTCGCTCCCCTTATCTTGTTTATAAATCCATAGAGTGCGGGTTAATGCATATAATAATGCAATAAGAGCACCTATGAGCAATGCCCATACGGCTAATGAAAATGTCATATAAAATCTCCTCAAAAATAATAAATTTTGTTTACATATCACTATGTGAAATATATAACTATATTATAGTATTAATTTATTATTTCGTTTGTGGGGTAGTGCCTAATAAAAGAATAAAAAAATAATCAATAATTAGATCAATTTACAGATGCTCTTAATAAAGAGGTGGTTTTGTTTTTATGGTGTAGCCGCCTGATAGAAATATAAAGAAGAGCTCCCTACCGTACACCGTTTTATGCACGTTAAGTTATTATAGGTAGAATATATTTTTTCTTTTGTATGAACATGAATAACGACAATGCTTTTTTTTATTCCATTTTGAAACACAGTATTGCTTTTAGATATTTTTCTCATGAGATCGTGTTTGTGTTTATAAGAAAAAGGTGGGTCGCAGTAAATTATTTCAAATGGTATTTGTGTTTTAAGTAAGAATAATTCCACAGAAGTCTTGCATAAGATAACAGGAATGTCTTTTTCATGTGAGAATATTGATGAGAAATTTGTTTCAATGGTATGCCATTTTTGGGAGTCATTTTCTACAGAAAATACTTTTGAAGCGCCTCTTGAAATTGCTTCTAAGGCCATAAGACCAGATCCCGAAAATAAGTCTAAGAATTGAATGTCTTTACATGCATGGTGTGGGGAGAGCATGTATGATGGTGAAGAGAAAATATTTGAAAACACTTGGAATAGTGTCTCACGTACAATGGACATTGTTGGTCGTATTTCTCCAGAAGGGCACTGTATACGTTTGTTTTTATATATGCCTCCAATTATTTTCAGATATTTTTTCATTCTATTTACTTCTAATTACTACTTTATAGTAACATGTTTCTTTAGAACTGACATATTCCATTGACCAATTATTGTTATGATGGTGCTAATTAAAAGTGAAAAGAAATGGTTAAATATATTAGTGAAAGCTGTGGGAGAAGAAGGAAAATGGCAGACTTTGTAGAAAATTTGATGTTATTAAGCAATAATCAACACAAAATGGGGCAAGAGTATTTCCTAAGATATAAGTTAGTATTATGTAATAATGAATCTTATAACGATCAAACAAAGCAATTGTATGCTCATGAAGTTTTAAGTAATATTGAATAATGCAAGCTGTATAACGGCTAGCATTATTATATTACTCTCGGAGTAATAAGCAACACTATGTTGAGAAACTATCATTATATAGAATCTTTTGTGATATTAAGATGATATTTCAACCGAAGATGTTCTTCCTTTGTCAAAGACGGGTCGTGCTGCATAATCGTTTGAGTGCATTCATTTGATGCGAGAAGGATTTCTTTTTGTGAGAGAATGTCTGCAAATAAGAAAAGGAGAGATCCTGACTGTCGTGATCCTAGCTGGTGAATATCTCCTGGTCCTCTGAGTTTAAGGTCTTGTTCTGCAATTATAAAACCGTCTATTTCTTCGTACATTATTTTTAATCGTTGTTTTGCCATATCTGAAAGAGGGTATTTGTATATTAATATTGTTTCTCCAGGAAGCGAACCACGACCTACTCTTCCACGGAGCTGATGAAGGGTGGAAAGACCAAATCTTTGAGAATCAAAGACGCACATAATAGCGGCATTGGGGATATCTATTCCTACTTCTATTATTGTAGTTGCTACAAGAGCACTTATATCTCCTTTTGTAAATTTTTCAAGTATTTGGGAGCATTCTTCGTCGGGAATTCGAGAGTGGAGAAGAGCTGTTGTATGAGGGTGGAGTGCTTCTTTAATAATGGGATACAGTGCTTCTGCACTTGCTATTGTATTATTTTGCGATTGTAGAGTGTTTTTTTTCGATGAACGTTCATTTTCTATTTGTGGAAATACAAAGAATACTTGCTCACGTTTTGATATTTTTTTCTTTATATATGAGAGTATGTGAGGTAGCTTTTCTTCTAAAGTAATACGGGTAATTACTTTTTGTCGAATAGCGGGTCGTTCGGTAAGTGTGCTTATTTGCATAGCACTATAAAGCGTAAGGGCAAGACTTCGAGGGATGGGAGTTGCTGACATTAGAAGAACATCTGGGATGTTCCCTTTTTGTATGAGGACACTTCGTTGTGATATTCCAAAACGATGTTGTTCATCAATTATAATAAACCCGAGATTATGATATATAACATCTTTGGAATAAAGCGCATGAGTTCCTACTACGAAGTGAGTTGTGTGAGAGGCAATGTTCTCAACAATAATTCTTCGTTGTTTTAATTTTGTGCTGCCTGTAAGGAGTTCTGTAGAAACCCCTAGAGGATCAAATAATGCTTTTATGTTCCTATAGTGCTGTAACGCGAGTGATTCTGAAGGGACAACTAAGCATACTTGCATTCCCTGTTCTATTGCATAAAGAGCGAGACAGAGTGCTACAATTGTTTTTCCTGATCCAACATCTCCCTGTAGCAGTCGTCTCATTGGAGCGTCTTTTTTCATGTTTTCGTGTATTTCATTTATAACGGATATTTGACCCTTAGTAAGGGAAAAGGGAAGTGATTGTATGAGTGTAGAAGTAAGCTTGTTTTGAGACGATGTAAAGTCTGTAGTGGTGGTAAAAATGGCATCTTGTGATGGAGCTTGTGATATTTCACTTCGGTGTGATTTGCTTTCAGATTTTATGTTTTTCATAGAAAGATGGAATAGTAATATCTCATCAAAAGAGAAATATTCTTGTGCAAGTGTAATTTCTTCTAGGGTATTTGGAATATGAATCATTTGACATGCATCATTACGGGTAAGCGTAGGAATATTTTTCATATATATTTTATGATAATTATGTAAATTTGGAATAGTTATAGTTTTTAATATGCTTTGTATACATGTAGAAAAAAGATGCTGGCTTATAATGCCGCGTGGAAGTTTATATCGAGGAACTATGCGATTTTTTCTGTTGTGTTGTGTAATAACTTCAAAGCGAGATGATAGTATTGTTCTGTGTTTTTTTGTAAATATGCCCCATACAAAGACCTCTTTTCCTATGGGTAAAACGGTCTTTAGAAATAATCTTCCATAACAGTGAAGCTCAGCAGGATGTGGCAAGAGGGAGTTAGCATCTTCTATAATTATTTTAAGAAGAGGTGTATTCCTTTTTTTAAGAGGAATGAGTGCATGTGAAAGCACTCTCACTTTCACTAAGCATTTGTTTTGAGTGTTTATAGCATCGTGGAGAGAGACTACGTGGTCACGGGTTTCGTATTCGACTGGAAGGTGTGATATCAAATCAGATAGATGATAGATATTGAGAGAAGGAAGGTGAGTGCAGAGATGTTTTTTTTGATATGCGGAGAGTACAGGATTATTTTTAACGATTTCTATTATATCTTGCGTAAGGTCTGCAAACACCGACATTTATATACCTATTAATTATGTGCATTGTATAGAATCAATTGCTGGGTGATTTTGTAGCTTTTCTATAAATATTTTATTGTTAGCATTAACTGTAAATCCTTGTGGCAATAAGATATTCGTTTGTTTATTGGGGTTGTTGTTTTTGTTAGGAAAGCATATTTCTACACGAGTTTTTCCGTGATTTTCCATAAAAAAGTCTTTTAGGCGTTTGAGCGAGTCGTGGGAGAGATGGTGCTTAAATAGTATGCGTATCTTTTGAAAAAAAGGTGTTTCAATAACAGAAGATGAATATGGATCATTTATTCTATACTGACGTATCTCTTTTGGTTCTAGAAGTTTGTTTACCCAAAATGTAAAGCCTTCATCTTCTTGGAATCTGAGCATGCCAATTATTCCATATACTGCCCGACTTTTGAATTCTTGAATATCTTTGCTTTTAACCCTATATACAAATCGAATAGACCCGTTGAAATCTTCTATTGTGCCAGTGTAAATCCTCATGTTTTCTCGAATGTTTCCTGTGATTTTATCTATGTATCCAATAATGTAGTATTTTGTTCTTGTGTTTTCCCATGAAAGGGTAGCTGTATTCAGCGTTGTTTCCGATTGCCACATATCTTTGTACGAAATAAGAGGGTGAAAAGTAAGATAGATCCCTAGATATTCTCGTTCAAGATAGTATACAGAAGTGTCTTCTTTTTTTATAGGGTATTCAAATAATTCTTTTGTGTTTTTTGTTGGTAGGGAATCATCAGTAAAGAGAAGTATTTCATTTTTCTTAGTTGCTTTAATGCGTATCGTTCCTTCATCAATAAAGTATTTGCTATTTGCAAAAAGCAATGCACGACGATTATCAATGCTGTCAAACAGTCCAGCGGCAATTGCGGGACTTACAAAACGAGATACATCTTTGTAATCATGAAAACGTTCTATTACATTTATTATGCTTGTATAAGGACCATTTTTCTTGCGTTCAAGGGGGATATGTTTTTTTATGTCATCGCTTATTGTTTTAATGGCATTAAGTCCAAAGCGGATTGTATCTCCTTCTATAGAAAAATTGTAGTTGCTGGATGATACATCGGGAGGTAATATTTTTATTCCTAAACTCTTACATGTCTGAATGTGTTTTGTTACCTCATCTTGATTTGATGCTATTGCATTGAGCTGGCTTACAAAGAAAATGAGAGGGTGGTGGCATTTAAGGTATGCGGTTTGATATGCTAATATGCCATATGCCACTGCATGTGATTTATTAAATCCGTATCCTGCAAATGGTTTAAGCAATTGAAATATTTCTTCGGCAGATTCTTTTTTATTTCCAATAGAGACTGCGCCTTCTATAAAAGAATTGAGTTGTTCTTCCATTTCTTTTACTTTTTTCTTTCCCATAGCACGACGAAGTATATCTGCTTCGCCAAGAGTATAATTTGCAAATATTCGTGCTATTTCCATTACTTGTTCTTGATATACTATGACTCCATATGTTTCTTCAAGCACGCTTTGAAGTTGAGGAAAGTGATAGTTTGGAGACTTTCTCTTGTTTTTTACATCGGCGTATTCATCTATGTGTTGCATAGGTCCCGGTCTATAGAGTGCATTAAGAGCTATAAGATCTTCTATGCGAGAGGGCTTAACTTTTCTTAGTACTCGTTGCATACCTAAACTTTCAAATTGAAATATTGCTTCGCTTTTTCCGATGCTAAGCATTTTAAATGTTGCTACATCGTTCTCTGGTATTTTTTCTATAGAAAAAGTTGGATCATCTTGTTGAATCATCTTTTCTGCATCAGCTAATATAGTTACTGTTCGGAGTCCCAATATGTCCATTTTTACAAGCCCACACTCTTCAAGATAATCCATTGCATATTGAGTTGCTATTGCGTTTGATTTACTATCTTTAAAAAGAGGCACATATTCAAGAAGTGGTTTTTTCCCTATGACTACACCTGCAGCATGTATGCCAGAGTTTCTATGTACCCCTAGTATTTTCTCAGTTATTGAAAATAATTCTTGATACATTTTATTATCAAACTGTGTAAGTTTAGGTTCTAACGAAAAGGCTTCTTCAAGATTTTTTGAGTGGAAGGGAATGAGTTTTGCTATTGTATTTGCATCTTCAAGGGGTATTTCAAGTGCACGTGCAACATCACGGATTGCACCACGTGGTTTGAGAGATGAAAATGTTATTATTTGTCCTACATGATCTTCTCCATAGCGTTGTTTTATATACGTAATAATGTTTTTCCTTTTATCAACACAAAAATCAGTATCAATGTCAGGCATGCTTATTCTTTCGGGGTTTAAGAATCGCTCAAAGAGCAATCCATATCTAAGTGGATCTATGCCAGTGATACCAAGAGCGTATGCAACAATAGATCCAGCCACAGAACCACGACCTGGACCTACGGGGATATGTGATCTTTGTGCAAAATGTATGATGTCCCATACTATTAAAAGATATCCACTAAACCCTTGTTCTGTCATAAGTTTTAGTTCATATTCTGTACGATCTTTAATTCTATTAGTAATAGATGAGTAGCGTTTCTTTAGTCCCTCATATACGAGATGTTTTAGATAAGTTGCATCGTTTTCAAACCCGTCAGGGATAGGAAAGTTAGGGAGTTGAGCACCTATAAAATCCATTGTAAATGTACAACGATCCATTATCTTAATGGTCTCGTCTAATGAATCGGGATAGTCTTTGAAAAATATTTCCATTTCGTTTCGTGTTTTTATATAAAATTCTTGGTTTGTAAAATCTCTCTCTTGAATTTGCTCGTTTTTTATAAATATGCTGTGAGCCAAAGCATCTTCTTTTCGCACATAAAAACAATCGTTTCCTGCAACACGTGGAATGTTAAATTTCCTACCAAGCATATCTATTTTATTATTGAGGGAATGCTCTGATTTATATCCATGATTTTGTAATTCAAGATAAAGGTTATTTCCAAAAATATCTTTTAGTTGTTTTGTGGCATCTTCTGCTTTGCGTATTTGTCCAATTTCAAAAAGAGAAGTTATTATACTATTATGCTGAGGGACAATACAAATAATGCCCTCTGCGTGTTTTTGTATAATATCCATATCTATTTTAGGGACATAATAGAATCCTTCCGTAAATCCTAATGTGCTTAAAATTTTGAGATTTTGGAATCCTTCTTTATTTTTACAGAGGAAAATGAGTCGTTTATTCTCTCTTGAAAAGTTTTTCTCTTCACGTTTTTTTGCAACTAAGAAATCGCATCCGATGATGGGGTATATGGAATGTTTGCGGCATGTTTTGGTAAATTCTACTATTCCAAAAGAGATTCCCTCTGTCTGTAATAGCTATAGAAGGTTGTTCTAATTTTTTTACATGCTTAACAATATTTTCTATGGTTGCAGTGCTTTTTCTAAGACTATAATCGGAGTGTTTATATTAAGATGGACGAATGTATTATGAGAATTCACTTATATGATTTAGTATAATGAATCAGGAGTTTTCGCTCAATGCTGTCTTTATTTCTCAAGGAATTTATAATGGAGTGTTTTAATTGTTTTTTGTTGTATCAAATATGTTGGGGGTATCAATTCTTGTTGTAGAGTATATGATGGGATAATATTTTTTGAAAAGGGTGGCAATAAAGGACGAGATAATTACTTTTATAATGTCAAAAGGAATAAACCATAGTAAGACCAGAAAAGTATCTCGTATAGATGATTTTATTATAACGCTCATAACAGAGCCACCAATTACATAAAGTATAATAAGCCCTAAAGTATTTATAAGGACAAAGTATACAAAGTTTATTTTTCGCCATAGCACTTTTGTTAGGAGACCTATAACAAAGGTTGATACTATGTATCCTATTAAAAAACCAACCGTTGGACTTGATATTATAGCAATGCCTCCCCGTCCACCTGCGAGTACAGGAAATCCTAGTAGTGCAAGAAGTAGAAATAGGATCATACTAAATACGCCCATGGGACCTAGGATAGAGCCAGCTAAGAAAACTGACATATTTTGTAAAATAATAGGCACAGGAACAGCAGGTATAACTAGATTAGGAAAGAGTCCTAATATATATATAAGTGCTGTAAAAAAAGATATGAGCACTATGTTTCTTATAGAAATATAAAGTGGTGATAACATTTATTCTCCCTTTCTTATTTTAGTAGAAAAACCACGTAAGTAAAGTGCTTCTGCGGTGGCATTTGTTTCTTTTATTGCATGTAAAAGAAGAGTAAATGTTGATTTTGCGACGATATGCACATATTTTATAGTAAAATATGGAAAAATTTCTTCTTAATTTTATAGAGGAAAAAATTTCTTCTTTTTTTACGTAAAGAAGAGGGATTGTTCGAAGGGTAATGCTTATCATAAGTCCTGGTATTTTGGGAGAGATTCCAATGTATTTTAGGGGGGTGAAAATAAAGGAAAGTTCTTTTAATATGTATTGCATTGGTGTGGTGAGGGAGAGGAGGTGCGCAAGTAGGAATGCTGTGATAATGCGTCCAGTTGTAAAAAAGGCAAGTGAGTAATTTGTAAGAGAAATATGATATACAGCGATCCCGCCTAAAAAAAACCATATTGCTTTAAAAGAAATTACGAGATACCACAGAGATAATTTTTGCTAAAAGATATAATAGTATGCTTATAAAAAACATGCTTCCAAATAGAATAGGGGATTTTGTAAGATATGATATTGTTAACTATGATAGAGACAAGGAGAGCTTTAAGCATAAAAGGACATTTATGTATTATACTGTTTTTATGAATATATAAACTTACCATAGTGCTTTATATTTTTGTATTGCAGTTTTAGCATTTCCATAATAATACATAGAACCATTATGAAAACACATTATTTTTTCGGATTGTGTTGCGATAGCCATGTCTTGTGTTATAAAGATAGTTTGTTGTGGCATTTTTTCTAAGAAAGAAAGAATATAATTCTTGGAGGGAATATCTAAGAATGTTGTTGGCTCATCAAGAAAAAGTGTTTTAGGTTCTAAGAGCAATATAGATAACAAGCATAGCATGCGTTTTTTTCCTGCACTGAGACTGTGACACGGCTGTGTCGATTTTACTTTAAGTATAGATAGTGCATAATCTATTTTTTTCTGTACATCATATTTGTGTAATGTAAGATGAGAAAGCCCAAAATTAATCTCTTCTTTTACGCTTGGCATAATAATTTGATTATCTGGGATTTGAAATGTCATATAAACTAATTGCCAAGGATCTTTTATCTTTTTTATGGGAGTATCATATACCAAAACTTCACCAGAGAATGCTGGAACAAGACCGCATGCAACACGAGCGAATGTGCTTTTTCCCGACCCATTTGATCCTATGATTGATATCTTTTTATGAGTGAGATGTATAGACACAGTATTGAGTGCGTTGTGTTTCCTCAAAAAAAACGTTTACATTACGAAAAGTAATCATATGGTTAAATTAGTATATCTTTCTTTGAACCATTGAGTCATAGAATGTATTCTATACATGAGGCTGATGGCAGCATGTTTTCGTATTGCTTTTATTGGCATACTTTGCATGTTTTCTATGTTCATATAAAATTCTTTTCCTATTAAAAATCCAACCGTTGGACTTGATACTATAGCAATGCCTCCCCGTCCACCTGCGAGCACAGGAAATCCTAGTAGTGCAAGAAATAGAAATAGGATCATACTAAAATACGCCCATGGGACCTAGGATAGAGCCAGCTAAGAAAACTGACATATTTTGTAAAATAATAGGCACAGGAACAGCAGGTATAACTAGATTAGGAAAGAGTCCTAATATATATATAAGTGCTGTAAAAAAAGATATGAGCACTATGTTTCTTATAAAAATATAAAGTGGTGATAAACATCTATTCTCCTTTCTTATTTTAGTAGAAAAATCACGTAAGTAAAGCGCTTCTGTGGTGGATTTGTTTCTTTTATTGCATGTAAAAGAAGAGTAAATGTTGATTTTGCAACAATATGCACATATTTTATAGTAAATATGGAAAAATGTCTTCTTATTAATTTTATAGAAT
>CBDCGX010000048.1:0-2309 GCA_965216965.1 Spirochaetia bacterium
ACCCTGATTTAGAAATCTTACCGAGAATGTCATCTATTTTTTCCTCTTCTTCGCGCTTACTCATATTATATTCGTAATCGTTCCGAGGTTTATCATTTTTGTAAACTTTCTTGAATGGATTTTTCTTCCTGTTGAACGAGTTGCTAAACCTATCTATAATATTGTTTATCCATAAACCAATATCGTTGTTTTTACTAATTTGCTTTGCATAAATATATCCCATTAATGCTCCTCCAATATGCGATAAGTGACCACCTTCATTTCCATCGGCTGTAAAATTTAAGAAGTCTAAAAATACAAAGAAAGCAGCAAGGTGCCATAATTTCACATTTCCTATTAGAAAAAGCCTAACAGTGTAATTAGGTACATAAGTTGCAATAGCAATAAGTACTGCCATTACACCAGCCGAAGCACCTATGATTCTATAAGATGATACAGGGCTGTCGAATAATGGAAAGATATTGATAGCAAACACAAAAAACAAGCCACCAGCAATTACTCCCAAAGTATAGAGACTTAATAACTGTTTTTGGCTGAGGTACTGCATGAATATTTGCCCTGATAGATATAGTAGTACCATATTGAAAAAAATATGACCAAAACCATTGTGAAACAGGCTGTATGTTAATATAGTCCAAGGCTTAGTTATAAAGTCAACCCCATCAGCATGTAATGCAAACCACGACCATATAAATGATGAATCAGTATTTAGCAAGCGCAACATGAAGTTTAGAACTAGCATAAAAACAAATACACCAACATTAAGGTATATCAGCTTAATTAAAGCTGTTCCTTTTGAGAACTCGTATTTTAATCTATCTACTAGTTGGTTCATGCTAATTATTTAAGCTCTTTTTATTGTAATACCAATATTACAAAAATATTGCAATGTTAATTGAATGTTCCCATACCTTTTTTCTGCCAATATTTGATCAATAAGAAACCAAATAGCATTCCTCCTAAGTGAGCAAAGTGTGCAACGTTACTTCCATCAGCATTGAATCCTTGGAAGAATTCTATTGCTCCAAGTATCATAACCATCCATTTAGCCTTTATAGGAAAAAGGAAATAAACATAGATCTTAACGTTAGGAAATAACATACCAAATGCCATAAGAACACCATATACTGCCCCAGAAGCACCTATTACTGGCGTGTTGTATGATAACCAATAATTTCTCAATACATCTTCACCTACGCTTTTAAGTATTGCAGGGTCATATCTTGAAGTAGTAACTAGATTTATAAGATCGGACTGACTCATACCAGCATTTATAAGTTGATCCTTTAGGTATATAGCCTCAGCATAATGTACCCCACTATAAAGTAATGCAGCTCCAAGACCTGTCACCATATAAAAAGTCAAGAAGCGTTTTGCACCCCAAATGTTCTCTAGCATGTTTCCAAACATCCAAAGCATAAACATATTCATGAATATATGCCCAAAGTTTGTTGTGCTATGCATGAACATATGGGTAATGTACTGATAAGGAGCAAAATTTGTACTTCCTGGAAGGAACAATCCTAGTTTTTCTACTAAGTCGATCCCAAAATTTTGTAAAACAAGTGTTCCAACAAAGAACAACCCGTTTATAATAATCAGATTCTTAATTACATCTGGTAGCCTTTTGAATGTTGTAGACTGATAGTTATTTGGCATTTTTTATATTTTCTTTTCTAGGGTACTAATATTTTAAATTTCAATAATATGTAAATCTAATAATCTTAGTTCGCAAATAGTTAATTATCGTATGTTTTATTAAAAAGATCGCTTTAAATAAAGTTTCTGTCAATTTCTTGAAGTTCAATAATATTAGTTATAATCTTTCCTGATGGACTGTAATTGTGATTTGCACATGCAAATAGCTTGTTGATAATTTCAGCCATTTGACTCTGATGAAGTATACTGCCGTATTTGACTGCTTTTGTTTTTGCAAACGAAAGAGCTAATAAGTGCAGTTTGTTTTCCATTATATCTACTTCAGCCATCTCTATATCTCCCAGTATTTTATCAAGCATGTTTTTAGCATCACTTTCACTAAATTCTGTTGGTATTCCACTTATTGTAACAACATTTTCTGTAAACCCAGTAAATAAATAACCTACTTTTTCGAGGTCTGGCAAAACCTGTTGTAATAAAGCCCATTGAGATTCATTCATCTCTATTTCTATGGGGAAAAGTAATTGTTGACTTGCAAAATTGTCCTGTGTAATATTGTTGTAGAATTGATCATAAAGGATTCTCTCGTGAGCTCTATTTTGATCTATAGTTAACATTCCTGAACGTACATGGCTGAGGATATATTTTTT
>CBDCGX010000049.1:0-26823 GCA_965216965.1 Spirochaetia bacterium
TTAAAGATTGTGAAGAAAGTGCACGATTATTCATTTCATTAATGTAAATGCGAGCATCTTTAATATTATTGACAAGAAGATAAATATCTATAAGCGTAAAATACAAATTATCCGACGGAGATACAGCAATACGTTGCTTTAAAAGCTTTATAGCCTTACCATATTCTTGTGCATTACGATATGACATTATCAAGAAATTATAAGCATCCTCTTGAGAATGATCTTTTGTTATAACAGCATTGAAATACTCAATTGCTTTTGGTAGTTGTTTATTAGAAAGAAAATAATACGCTTTTCCTAGCGCATAATATGCTTCTGTTTTATATGGGAAATTAGGATCTAATATAAGTGCTTGTCTTATACAATGAATTGCCTCCCATATAACTTGGACATCTTTCTCTTGATGACTCTCTACGCTCAATTCTGTACTGCTAAGAAATGATATGCCTTGTATAAGCCTAATATAATTATCACTAGGATATAATTCAAGATATGCTTTCGCCTCTTTGATAATTATTTCGTAGTTTTGCTGCTTCCAAAGCAACAGGATATGCTCGGTAACTTTTTCTTGTTTATTTTTCTTTTGAAACGAAACATTTATAATCCAATATGACATTGTAACCACAGATATAATAATAAGAAAAATTGCAATGCTAGTAATTTTTTTTTTTGATTTCAATATATTCCCCCTTAAAATACCAGTCCTATCTTTAATAATAGTCGTTTTTTTATATAACCTTCAATAGGCTTTACCTATAAAACTATGCATACACAAATACTATTTTTGCATGCATTTCTGAGCAACAAGATTTTTTTCTCAATGTCATATATCCTTTACAAAAGCTCCTCATTTTTTTTACTCATTAAGCACACAGTGAAAAGAGTATACTAGAGCAAAAACTCTTTCTTAATATAGCTTTATCTAAACACTATTTTAATAGGTGTTACATTCAGATGAAATCTAAATATGTTTTACTCAATTATAATCATCGGTGAAAATATAAAAAACTTTTTCATATTTTCACATAAGATGTCAATTATTCTTGCAATGTGGTAAATGCTGAGCGTATTCTCCTATTTATAACAGCTAGGAGACATAAAAATAAAATAATAAATATGTCTTCTTCTAAAAAAAAGAGTACGTATTCTTACAAATTATATAAATCCTACTAAAATCTTACTTTTTTACAATTCATTACTCTGATTATAATTTCCAAAAAAATCTTTTAATCTTCCCATTGCTTCTCTAATATCTTTTTCTTCTGGAAGCATAACTATTCTAAAATGATCAGGAGAATGCCAATTAAATGCTCTTCCATGCGTCAACAATATATGTTTTTTCTTTAGAAGGTCCAAGACAAATTGCTCATCACTTTTTATAGAGAATTTCTTAATATCCATTTTTGGAAAAATATAAAGTGATCCTTTAGGCTCTACAAATGATATCCCCGGTATTTGGGATAATTCTTCTACGATTGCTTTTTTTTGTTTATATAATCGTCCTTCGGGTGAAACGAGATCACGCACGCTTTCTTGAGAACTCGTTAAAGCAGCCAATGCAGCATATTGTGCAGGCACATTACTACACAGCCTCATGGTGGAAAGCACCTCAAGCCCCTTGATATAATTTTTTAGCTGATGTAACGGATCTTTTATACACATCCACCCACAACGAAAACCAGGAGCTCTATAATTTTTTGAAAGCCCCCCAAAAAATAGTAACGGATAGTCCTTTATAAGCTCTGCCATGTTGTAGTATTCAGTATTATCAAAGATAATTTGGTCATATATTTCATCAGCAAAAATGAGTATGCCATGCTCTGAACATACTTTTATTATTTCAAGAAGTATATCTTTAGAATATACTGCCCCTGTAGGATTATTGGGATTAATAATTACTATGGCCTTTGTTTCTTTTTTAATAAGACTTTTAATATTGTCAATATCGGGACACCACCCATTATTCTCATCACAGATATAATGTCTCGCAACTCCCCCAGAAATTCTTACGGCTGCTGTCCATAAAGGATAATCGGGCATGGGGACTAATACTTCATCCCCCACATTAAGCAATGCCTGCATAGACATGACTATAAGCTCGCTTACCCCATTCCCTATGCATATGTTTTCTGTATCTAATAATATATCTTTCTTTTTATAATGATCTGCTATTGCTTTACGAACAGAAAGAATTCCCTTGCTATGTTCATATCCTTGAGATTTATCAGTACTCTCTTTTAACCCTTGTATAAGATCAAAAGGAGCATTAAGTCCAAAAGGGCTTGTATTTCCTATATTAAGCCGAAGTACTTTGACTCCTTCCCTTTCAAGACGACCCGCTTCTTCGTATGTTCTCCCTCTGATATCGTAAGAAATTCCGTTTAATTTACTAGCATAAAACCACTGTTTCATACTATATAGTATAGCATATTGCTTATTGTTTTTTACGGTATTCCCTGATAATAATAGAGATTATATACATTAGACATTCTTTTCATTCCCACTCCCAACATAATAGCACCCATAGTAATGAACGCACCACCAGCTCCCGCAAGACTAGCTCCTATTATAACATTTCTATGAAGTTCCTTCGCCTTTCTTTGAAGATCACTAGAAGCAGACAAATCTAGTGCCTTTACTTTTTTATACGCAATATTTTGTGTAAACGCAAGCGTTGTTCCTATAAGTCCCGCAAAGAACCCCAATACAAGAAAGGATATTCCTGCATCTCTTACTCTCTTTGCTCTTTTATATTTTAGATCACCTATATATATATCCACAGCTTCCAAAGATTTTTGCGTGGTTTCTTCATCCTCTTTTTTATACCCTAATATTGTTTTGCTTTTTTTAACAGCACCAGAATCAGCTAACTCAGATTCGTTAGTTATAACAACCTGCGCATGTATCATGCGTGGATTAATCATAAGCACAATTAATAATAAAGTAAATATTTTTATAGTAACACTTTTCATAACTTATTTTATCCATTATAGCGTATGATAGATATATTATAGTAACATATATATTTCTCATTATGCACCACAAGGCATCTATTTTATAGCAGTATAATAGATATATAGTAACATATATAGATAAAATTATCCTCTAATACAACACAAATATTCGGTAATTATTCACATTCCTTTAGTTTTTTTCAACATTATTGTATTCTTTGTAAAGATCTGGTCGAAATTTCCTTGTATATTCAAGCCTTTTTACATGTTTCCACTTCCGTATCTCTGCATGATTGCCAGAATATAACACTTCGGGCACTTTTTCCCCCTTAAAACACATAGGGCGAGTATATTGAGGATATTCAAGTAATCCATCATTATAACTCTCTTCTTCAAGTGATTCAGAAGTTATAACACCTTTTATAAGCCTATATATTGCATCTACAATAACAAGTGATGCCAATTCCCCCGAAGAAATAACATATTCTCCTAGAGAATATCGCTTATGTACATGCATATCTATAATTCTTTCGTCTATTCCCTCATATCTCCCACAAATAAATACTATATCTGTTTTTTGAGATATATCTTGAGCATCATATTGCGTAAAAACTGGAGCAGAGGGTGTAGGAAATATAACACAAGTAGAGTCTGTTTTAACAGAGCATATAGCATCATCAAGAGGTTGGGGCATGAGGAGCATACCACTCCCTCCTCCATAAGGGGTATCATCACAAGTTTTATAATTATCATGTGAAAAATCACGAATATTAACTGTATTTATTGTAATTATTTTTTTTTCACAACTTCTCGCAATAATAGAATGTGAAATGTAATCTTCTATTATTTTTGGAAATAATGTAAGAAATGTTATCTGCATTCTTTCTCCTTTATTGTTCAAAAACACTACTCAATAAGAGCTTTATCAAGAAGTTCAACACTATAAAGAGGCATGTGCTCGCATGACTCATCTTTCACATTCTTTCTAGGTATATCGAAAAATACTTTTTGAAAAGGAATAATCACTATCCGACACTTATCTTGGTTAAGCAAGGCTATTTCAAGCAACGGCACATGCACCTCCGTATATACGGTTTGAACTCTCCCCACCTCAACAGATTCAATTGTAATACTCATGTTTTGTAAGTCATCAATATAATATTCATCCTTTTTAAGTGGTGCCGCATATTGTTTATCTACAAACATGTCTTTCCCAGTTAAAATACGTACTTCCTCTGGAGTATTATATCCATTTATCTTACATCTTAGTGGTTTTTGAAACTTCCAATATTCTATAGAGTATTCAATTACAAGCGACTCTTTATCTTGCTGACTCTTTTGTATATCCGTTAATGATGGCACAGAAAATATTGTTATATTTTTGAGATGGTCTCTTTCTAGAGAATATGCATGTATTTTTATTTCTCCCCTTACACCAAAAGGGCTGAGAAACTTCCCTATTGCTACTTTTTTTATAGGCAACCCTCACTATATCTTACATTTCATCCTTTAAAAAAAGCATTAGAAACTATTTTTTTAAGCATATATTAATTTTAAAGACACCACGTTTCGTTAACAAGTGGGAGCATAGTACCTATTGCATAGGCATATTAACTAATCGTCAAGAATATGCAAATTTATTCTTTTATCTTCCTTAGTAGCTATAGCACCTAACAACGACCTCAATGATCGTGCAATTCTGCCCTGCTTCCCTATAATCTTTCCAATATCATCTTGTGCCACCTTAAGCTCAAGAATAATTGACTTTTCACCTTCTATTGCATTCACATGAACTTCATCTGGATTATCAACTAATGTTTTTGCAATATATTCAATAAACTCTTTTCCCATTATCTACCTCCTATAACTTATTTTTTTTTATTTATTAAAGTCTTTACTGTATTGGTAGGCTGCGCTCCCTTACCAATCCAATAATTCACCTTATTGAAATCCAATCTCAACTGTGTATCAGCATCCTCATTTAATGGATGGTAAAATCCTATCTCATCTATAGTTTTCCCATCTCTACTTGATCGTGCATCCATAATCACTATTCTATATGAGGGCTGTTTTTTCTTTCCAAATCTCTTTAATCTTATTTTTACCACACATAACTCCTAATATTTAACACGAAACACATTATTGTGATTTCATTATTTTTATTATACTATATTTTGCAAGTGTATGTATATATTTTTTATTCTTTTGCTAATTATTAACAATATCATAGACAATTACCTTTAAATCTATAAATATTTTTTTATATTATAAACACTCTTTTTTTATATTTATCTTAAACATTCCAATAAAACACTCTTTCTTATATAATTATTCTAGACATGAATAACATTACAACAACTCTAGACGCATTTTCTCAAGGAGAAATTATTATTATTATTGATGATTATGATAGAGAAAATGAAGGCGATTTTGTCCAGGCAGCAGAATATGTGACCCCTCAAAGCGTCAATTTTATGATAACGCATGGAAGAGGACTTGTTTGCCAAGCAATTAATGAAGACATAGCTCATCGTTTACATCTTACTATGCCAACAAAAGAAAATACTTCATTGCATTCAACTGCCTTTACAGTAAGCGTAGATTATTCTAAAAATACTACCACGGGAATATCGGTACACGATAGAGCAAAAACAATACGTGCTATTGCAGATCCTACTACAGACCCAACACTTCTCGCTCGCCCTGGTCATATATTTCCCATCATTGCTCATCCTTTAGGACTGACAGCACGCAGAGGTCACACAGAAGCAGCGGTAGCCCTTGCTTCACTTCTTTGCAAACATCCTAGCGCTATTGTATGCGAAATTCTCAACAGGGAAGGGAACGCTGCACGTCTTGCAGAATTAGAAGATATTGCCCAAAAGTATACCATGCCATTAGTACACATGCAAGACTTAGTGCAATATATAGCAGAATCTACAAAGGATGTAAAAACATCTTAAATAATTATTTGAAATTAAGGAGTTATTAATACATGGAACAGAACAAAGAAATAAAAGGAATACTATCCGCAGAAGGAAAAACTTTTGGAATAGTAGTCTCAAAATTTAACAGTCTCATAACAGAACAGCTATCTAAAGGTGCTATAAATTGTATTATAGATCACGGTGGAAGCCACCCTATCATAGTATACGTTCCCGGATCTCTTGAGCTTACTATTGCAACAAAGACACTCATACATGCAGGCTCTTACGATGCTATTATATGCATAGGGGCTATTATAAAAGGCGACACAGATCATTATGATTATGTGGCAGCAAATACTGCATCCAACATAACGGTCCTTTCACGGGAAACAAATATCCCCATACTATTTGCTGTACTCACAACACACACAATGGAACAAGCATTTAATCGTGCAGGAATAAAAGGCAATGCGGGATATAGCGCAGCACTTGCTGCCATAGAAATAGCATCTGTATGTGAGCAAATTAAAAACACACCCTCCAAGGAATAATTTTATATGTATTATATATCAGAAAAAGAATTTGAACCATATGCAAATATTATTTTACATCTTGTTGCAGTTTCCAAAGGAGACTTTGTACTAATAAATTGTGAGCTACATCATGCCCCCCTTGTACATGCTCTTGTAAGAGGTGCTTACGAAAAGGGTGCACGCTATGTGCACATTCAGCTAAAAGACATAAAAACATCTATTTATAGAGCTCTTTACTCATCTCCCGAAGAAAATCTTTCATTTTTCTCCAAAGGTACTGTCTCTCTTATCAAAGAATGTTGTAATGAAAAAGCGTGTGTTATATCAATACGAAGCACCATAGATCCCGATCTTTCAAAAGATGTATCATCTCGCAATCTTACTCTTATGCAAAAAACAGAAAGAGAGCATTTGTGTTTTTTCAAATCAGCTATTTCAAAAGATGAATTTTCATGGATAGTTGTCTCATTTCCAAGTGCGGGGTGGGCAAAAAATATATTTCCTCATCTTCCCGAAAAAGAAGGCGTACGTAAACTATGGGATATAATTAAACCAATACTCAAGCTTGATCATAATGACCCCATCGCTGCATGGAAACAACATCAAGCGAAAATTCTAAAACGAAGAGAATATCTTAACCAAAAGAACTTTATCGCACTACACATAACAAGCGATACAAGCGATATGACCATTGCTCTTTCTCAAAAGAGCACATGGCTCGGAGCACTACACACCTCAGAAAATGGAAAACTATTTCAGGCAAATCTTCCCACCGAAGAAGTATATACATCGCCTGACTGTCGATACACTCAGGGTACTGTAACAGTTCAGCGTCCTATAACAATATTTGAAAAAAAAATAGAAGGGATACAACTCTCATTTTCAAATGGTGCAGTAGTCGATTTTAAAGCTGATAAAAACGAAGATATGCTTGAATGTTTTCTAAATGCTGACCCTCGAAATCGTTATCTGGGAGAAATTGCACTTGTAGATACACATTCCCCTATTTGGAAGTCGGGATTGTTTTTTAATGACATTCTATATGACGAAAATGCTGGAGTACACTTTGCATTAGGATTTGCATATGCTACAGGGTATGGATTTAAATCAACAGACACTATTCCCTCTCCAGAATCTCTTATAGAAATGGGGTGCAATACGTGTAATTATCACACCGACTTTACAATTGGATACGAAGGATTGAATGTCTTTGGAGTAACCAAAGATAACAAAGAAGAGCCTCTCATACAGAATGGTCTATTCTGTATATTATAAATACGTGTTACTTAATTGCACTTATAGAACTTGCAAGAGGCAGAAGTCGTACCGTATCATAAATAAATTCATCTTTTAAACGCAGTCCCACAGAGAAAAAGTATGTCCGCTTATATTTATTAAGTGCGTCATCCACTCCTCCTCCAAAAAATATCCATCTAAGAGGATTATACCTATCGCTTGGATCTAAAAATGGATAAATATTAGTATATGTTCGTAAATACGCTCCCGCAGGCCCTCCAAAATCAAATGCCTCTGCCGATATTTCCCACTGTTTTACAGGTCTTATATCTATTCCCAATCCACCAGCACTTTCTATAAGTCCCCCACGTACAGTAAGCCATTTTCCAAAATTCTGTGCAAGCATGAGATTAAGCCGTATAGCACTATCTCCCAATGCACTTCGAGTAGGCACCCCATTTATAGACTCAGGTCCCCCAACAGTAACACCAATTTGGTAATATCGACTTGACTGCGGAGGCTCAATACGTAAATTAATATGGTTTTTAGAAGCAAACTGAGCTGTTTTTGAAAAAAGCCCTTCAAATCTATAATCAAAAACCGTAGAAAGCCCTGCTGCTCTATTTGTAATGCTTGTAAGGTTTGCCGCTGCCTTGTTTACATTATCATATAATGTCTCATCAGAAAGCAATCTTCCAATTGTTCCTTTCCCATCTTTTAAATTTTCTGTAAGTGTTTCTATATTAGCCAAAGAGTTTTTTATTGATATGAGAGTATCACTTAACTCTTGTGTATTTGTTTTTTTATCTGTTACTAAAAAACTCTGTATTTCCCCAGTAATATTTGCTAATGAGCGAATAGTTTGATTTATTGCTTCTGTATTTACTTGTACAAGTACTGATACGTTTTCTGTAATAGCTTTTATGTTTTTTAAAGTTGCTTCTAATTGAGTAGTTATACGAGAAATTTGATCTAAAACACCATTTTCAAGATAGGTATCTAGCTGTTTAGAAATAGATTCAATATTAACTATAACACTACCCGTTCCTTTTCCGAGCTTTTCAATAAGCCCTTCATCCTCTACGTTTATAATTTCAGATTCTTTTTCAAGAGCATTTCCTGTTCCATTCGTAACTATTTCAAGAAAGGAAGATCCCAATACACCAGAAGTGGTTTTTTTAAGAACATCATCCGAATATATTTGCACATTCTTATATATTTCAAGAGTAACCTTTGCCCTATTTCTATCTTTATTAAGCATTACGCTCTTTACACGCCCTACCCTTACCCCTGCAATTCTCACATCGGTATTTTTAAGCACTCCATTCGCATTTTTGAAATATGCATAAACACTATATGTATCCCTAAAAATTTTTTCCGAAGTCATTACTATATACCCAATGGTAAAAGCAACAACAATCGTTACAAAAATACCTATGCCTATAATTGAACGAGTCATAAGTCACCATCCCCTTCCGAAAACAATGTATGTCGTATAAACTCTTGTAATAGTGGATAGGGGTCTTTTAAAAATTCTTTCCTTGTAGCACACACTTGTATTTTACCATTATCAAGAAAAGCAAGTTTGTTTGATACTTCAAGAGACGAAGATAAGTTATGAGAAATAATAACACATGTAATACCCAATTCCTTGTTAGCTTTTTGAATCAATTTCATAATTGTATTCCCTGTATTTGGATCTAACCCAGTTGTTGGTTCATCACATAACATTACCTTAGGGTTCATTGCAAGTGTTCTTGCAAAAGCAATTCTTTTTCTCATTCCCCCGCTTAATTGAAAAGGCATAAGCTTTTGCGTATGTGGCATATTAACCCATTCAAGAAGCTCTGCTACTCGCGCAGCTATATAATCCTTATCTTTTATTTTCAATGCTTCAACAAGAGGAAATTCAATATTTTCCTGAACACTCATAGAATCAAAAAGTGCCGAATCTTGAAAAAGATACGCAAAATGTTTTATGAGCTTTCCCATACTTCCCTTCCTTTGAGAATGAGTAATGTTTTTATTACCAAACCATATTTCTCCTTCATCTATTTCAAGAATATTCATTATGCATTTTATGAGTACGCTTTTCCCTACCCCACTCTTTCCAAGAATAGAAAAGATACTTTTCTCTGGAATAGAAAGACAAACACCGTCAAGTACAATTCGATCCCCAAAACGTTTTTTTGCATTTTTTATAGTTATAATATCTTTATTATCTATGACCACCACTAGAGCACTCCGATATCTAGTAATATCTTTCCAATGATAAAATCTACTATCAATATGGCAACAGACGAAGTTACTACAGCCTGTGTCGTTGCCCTTCCCACCCCACTTGAGCTTTTTTTACTATAAACCCCAAAATAGCAACATGTCAAACATACCACTATACCCATTATATACGCTTTTCCTATGCCTCCAAGGATATCAACTGGATTTATCTCAACAAAAAAATTATAAACTGTAAACGCATATTCAATCTTTAGAATATAAAACAATACAAACCAAGTACTTATAAGTCCAATAAGATTTGCAAATGCAGAAAGTAAAGGGAACATTACCATAGAAGCAATAAGACGAGGCACCACAAGATAATGAAGCGGGTCTACAGACATTGTTCTTAATGCTGTTATTTGATCTGATATATTCATAGTTCCAATTTCTGCAGTCATAGCAGAACCACTCTTTGCAATAAGCATAATTGTAGTAAACACTGGTGCCATTTCTCTACTTAGCACAAACCCCATGATGCTTGCAGAAAGTTCAGGAGCACCAAACCTATATAACTGTACAGCCATTTGCAAAGAAAATATAAGCCCAATAGCAAGACTTGTAAGAAATACAATAACTATGGATCCAAGACCTATTGATACAAGATGCTTTACTATAAGATTTATACGATATGGCTTTTTAAATAAATTTAAAAACACATAATAGACAAATAGTGTAAAATTACCAATAGAATAGAAAAAATCTCTCATGAAATGTACAATTCAAGTACATTTAAGTATATCAAAACAAATAAAACTATACAATAAGATAAAAATGCCGATAGATAAATAGAGTAAAATTATGAAATACATTACATCTTTTTTTCTTTTATTAATACTAACCTTATATACTGTGGTATCAGGATATACCCAAGACACTCAAATCACTGTACAATATAATTCTGGAATCTATGGTACTCCATATACATTTATAACAAATGCCCCAAAAAACACATATTCATGGGAGTTATCCATTGCAGAATATGATGGAAGAGAGATTTATTCTTATAAAGATACAACATGGGGAAAAAACGGGTTTACATGGGAACCAAGTGATGCTATTACGCTCTATTCTGGAGCATCATATATTGCAACTATAATTTTTTCTGATCAAAATCAAAATGTCATTCAAACACTCGCAAAAAGATTCAATATACCACTCCAAATAGTAGATAATCGAACTCCTCTTTTATTTTTCCTTGGAAATACTACAACATATGCAAAAAAAATATATGGAGACTCTCCTCCTCCCCAAATACTTGACCTAATAGCAAACGAGGCAAATGGTACATTTAAAAATTCAAAAATACTTGTTCGTGGGCATGCCGCATTTGTTACTAAAGAAATAGAACAACGAAAAAAAGAACAATTCACCCTTCTTGAACTTTCAAAAGAAAGAGCACTTAAAATAATAACTGAACTGAGTAATCGCGGTGTAGACACTACACGAATGTATTACAATGCCCTTGGAGGAAGCGAAGAAATAAGCACATACCCAGCTGAGCGATGGAAAAACAGGCGTGTTGAGGTGGTGTTTATAAATGATATCACAAGAATAAAAAAGGCTCTTCCTCTACCACAAAGCCCTTCTAGTAAGGAAAATACAAAGAAAAATAACATTCTTCCCCAAAAATCTCCTCAAGCAACATCTCCCAAACCTCTCTCATCTCCATCACCAGAAGAAACAATAAACAAAAAAACATCTCCACAAATAAAAGAAGATAACTCATCTTTAATTTCTATCGTTCCTTCTGCACAAAAGGAAGATTCCTTTGCCATCTTAAATAAAAGAGTTGTAGATCCATGGCCCGACACCCCTATATTAGGAAAGGGGCAGCTCTTAGAAAAAGAACTCACTGCTTTTGTTCTTTATAATTCTCCCGGACTTAATCCAGAATATGTGCGTAGAATTGCACACAATTATATTATAGAAGCACGACGTGAAAGACTAAATTATGATGTTGCTTTTGCACAAATGCTTATAGAAACAGATTATTTGGAATTCCCGGGAAACATAAAAAAAGCACAATATAATTTTGCTGGATTACGTACTATAAATGAACCAAAAGAATCATTGTGGTTTTCTACAGAACAAATTGGGATACGTGCCCATATTCAGCATCTCAAAGGATTTGCAACTACTAGTCCTCTCATAGGTGCATTAGTAGATACAGAATATGTGGGCTTAGAACAACAAGGACTACTAGGAAGTGCTTCTACGGTAAGCACTCTTGTTGGTCGCTGGTCTTCTGATCCTCAATATGGAACTAAAATTCTTACGCTTATGAGACAATTATATAATTTTGTAAATGCATGGAACTCACTTGAATAATTAAAAGAAATTTGATTATTTATTGGTGAGCTTCCATTCCACATTCTCCAATATCTACATCCTCATCTTCTTCTGATATACGCATACCAATTGTAATTTTAATAATAAACTAAACAATAAATGAAATGCTAAATACCCATATAATAATAGTCATTACACCAATTTAATTGTCCCATAAACTAGCATTTGAATTTGTTAAAGGCACCGCCATTAACGCCCCCAATTCCATGAACTAAAACAGCTCCAACAACAGGATCGTCTATTTTTATCTTATCAAATAATTAAGATAAAAAACACAACAATAAATCCTCAAACTCCACCAATAACAACCTTCATTAATTGGAGATGGCGTAGAGGCTCGGCTGTAATTGCAACAAGTCCGGCTAAAATACCATTAATACCATAGTCAAGTCAGCTTTTTCTCCAAATATAAAAAGCAACCAAAAGGACAGTAATAACACCACCAGCTGCTGCTGTATTTGTATTAAAAAACACCACGGTAACAGAATTTGTACTTACAACTATCACTCAATTTAAGAACTTAATCGCCATTAAATTCAAACCATACCATCCATAAAATAAAAGTACCTAGAGTAGCGAATGGTAAGTGTTAGCCCGGGAATAGGATGTATTTTTCTGTCTCTTCCATATTTTTCCTACAAGCACCAAGCAAAATTACTCCCGCTAGTGAAGCTGTCGCACCAGTCATATGTACAACACCAGCACCCGAAAAGTCAAAAAAAAACAACTCCGTTAAATTCAAAATGAAATAAACCAAATACAGAACGACCGCCCCATATCCAAATATTCAATGCTTCTTGCCCCATCTAAGGCAATACGGCTTAAAAACATATTTTCACCATACATTATTTTGTAGCCAATTATTAAATAAGTTATACAAACAATTGAATAAAGAGCAATATTTTTTGTTAAAATTCCAGTGGTATTTTTAGACCAACAAGACCTGCTTCTCACATAGAAAACCCAGCTGTCATCCACATGACAAAATCACCCATTACTAAAAATGCAAGAGGGCTGTCACCCCTATGCATTGTTTCTTGTAAATATTTGTATAGTGTATTGGATATTATCTCTAAGTAACGAAGCTTCAATTACTTGTGTACTTATTATTGCTTGTCACATCTTTTTGAGCACTTAAATTATTAGGATCTGCATATCGTATTATATATTTCTCAAATGTAGCTAAATTTCCATTCTTATCTTTTCCAAAGTTAGAGGGTTTTGTTTATGATACTTTAATACCACCTTCTACTGTTGCAAAATATAATACTTATTATATTAAATACTTTATTGTGTTATTCACCATATTCTTTAGTTATTTAATTGTTAAAATAACTTACATATTCTGTAGAAAATCACACAAAAGCAAGTATGTGATACAATGTAATTGTAATTACCGTGTTAATAAGAGATTTATATGCCATCTTGTAGCATTGATGCAAATAACGGGAGTGACGGGGATTGAACCCGCGACCTCCGGCTTGACAGGCCGGCGCGATAAACCAACTTCGCCACACCCCCATTTCTGTTATTTTATAACATATACTATTTCAATTGGGCCCACCAGGACTTGAACCTGGGACACGCGGATTATGAGTCCGCTGCTCTAACCAACTGAGCTATAGGCCCCTAATGCTAAACTATTATTTAGCATGTTTTTTAAAAATACTTTTATTATAATTCTTTTTCTTCCTCTTTCTCTTCTTCCTCTTTCTCTTCTTCTTCTTTCTCTTCTTCTTCTTTTAGAAGAGATTTCTTACTTGCTTCTGATTTTTTTGCCCCATAATATGGACTTTCTTTTTTCATAAAATCAAAAACACGATTCATGACATCAACAAATAGCTCTATGTGCTCTTCGTAAATAACAATTTGCTGTCTTTCATACCTATCATCAAACTTTCGTATACTTTCAACAAGTGCTAAAAACATATCACCATTTCTATTTTCTTTTACATTGAAAAAATATGTCCGTTTACCATTGGTAAGTTCTAGCTTCTCAGTATAGATTTCTCCGCGTGCACCCATTCTTTCCTCCTAATCTCTTATATTAATTTCCCACACCTTCTTTCTTGTGTAGGTAATTGTTTCTATTATAAAATACTCAGCGAGTGATGAGAATCGAACTCATATCATCAGCTTGGAAGGCTGAGGTAATAGCCATTATACCACACTCGCATGCAATATATTTATACTTAAGTATACTTTATCTATAGCAAAACAGTCAAGCCTCCTTAACTTTAAAATAACATTTATATCATTCTTCTTACATAGCGGTAGGATTGTCTATAAAAGTAAGTGTAAGCGTATCCTCTTTATTCACCTTTTTAATAGTCTCTATTATATATTTTCCAAGTGCTAATACTCCCCATATCTCTGTAAAATAATGTCCCGCAGAAATAAGATGTATTTTAAGCTCTTCAGCCACAAGTGCATATGTATGAGACGCGTCTCCTGTGATAAGCATCTCTGCATCACATTCAGCTGCCTCTTTAAGATAGCTTACACCCCCTCCCGTAACTATAGCAACCTTATGTATCTTCTCAGGACCATGAAGAGCTACAGCAAGTGGAACGGGTGCCTTTGCTTCCTTAGGATAAGTATACGCCTTTTTATATGTAGCTCCATGCTGTTGAGCATATAATGCTATCGGAGATACCGTTGTGTCATTTGAAATAACAGGAAACAACATATCAATAACATTCTGAGGTGTTACACCTGTATCATAATATCCCGTCACCCCTATGAAACAATTTTTATAATTTCCAAAAGGAACACAATGCTTTAGTTGTATTTTTTGTGCAAGACATATATTATTCCCTAGCTTCATATGAGCATCAAGAGGAAGATGTATTGCATATAATGCTGTATTATTCTTTATGAGATGCGAGACTTTCTCATACATTACATTCACAATTGGCTCTATATTATTCCAATATAGTCCATGATGAACACATAACACATCTATATTATGTTTAGTCGCTGTTTGTATGATTGGTAATGATGCATCTACAGCAACACCAATATGTTCTATTTCCTTTGCAGAATGGTCTACCTGTATTCCATTAATGGTGTCTATATTAATAAAAGATTTAAAATCAAAATACGAAGAGATGTGTGCATGCAATTCTTTTACAGTCATTACTTAAGCTCCTAAAAATCAGACTTTTTTGATTTTACTATAAACATAGTATAGTAAAATTATATTATGAACCACAATATTTTGTCTTCTCTCAAAACAAAAATATTCCTTTTTCCGAAAACATGTGGTGTGTATATTATGAGAAACAAAAAAAAGTCAATTATCTATGTGGGCAAAGCAAAATCACTACGACATCGAGTATCTTCATATTTTAACCCCAAAAATACTCCCAAAGTCTCTATACTTATGAAAAATGTACATAGCATTGATTATAGAATCACATCAAGCGAGTATGAAGCTCTTTTACTTGAGCATAATCTCATTAAATCTCATAAACCAAAATACAATATATTGCTTAAAGATGATAAAACATTTCCCGTAATCTGTGTGACAAAAGAAAAATTCCCAAAAATATTTAAAACCCGCACAATTCGTAACGATAAAAGTACATATTACGGACCATATGTCAATATCAATCTCCTCAATATTTACTTACAACTTATAGAAAAACTATACCCTCTTCGTCGATGTAAGAATATAAGGTGGAAAAAACATCCCTGCTTATATTATCATATTGACCGTTGTGCCGCCGTGTGTGCAAAGAAAATATCAGAAAAAGAATATAATACTCGCATACAAAAAATACAACGCCTCCTTGCTGGCAATACAAAAAAGTTAAAAAAGACTCTTACCCTAAGCATGCACAATTATGCAAAGAAAAAGAATTTTGAAGAAGCAAAAAAATATAGAGATATCATTATTGCCATCGAAAACATACAACAAGAAAGCTCTATCATAGCCGAAGACAACTCCACAATCTATAATTACATAGGATACGCAGAAAACAATAGCCACGCATGCTTTACGGTCATTCATATGAAAGGCAATACCATGCTAGAAACTCATACTTCACATGCGTATATTTTTGATACTTTACAAGAATCGTTTGAAAGGTTTTTAATAGCATATCATGCACAACATACATTAGTTTCAGATATACTATTCCTTCCATTACATATTGAAAACGAGACAAAAGTGTTTTTTAAAAGAAAATATTCTACTACATGCAAAATCCCTAGCACTTCACAGCATCGAAGTATTATGAAAGCTGCAAAAGAAAATGCCATGCAAGCTCTCAGGAAAAAAGAATATAAACAAGGCAATCTCAAAGGTGTACAAGCACTACAGAATGTATTGCAATTAAAAACTCCCCCTCTATATATAGAAGGCTTTGATATAGCTCATGTAGAAGGTACACACACCGTTGCCGCCATGGTATGTTTTGTAAATGGTGTTCCTCAAAAAAAAGAATACCGTCACTTTATAATTACTACTGTAAAGAAAGGTCACATAGACGACTACGCATCATTACAAGAGGTTATAGCCCGAAGATACATGAAAGTGAAAGATAAGAAGAAATCTATGCCTGACTGCATTGTAATAGACGGAGGAATTGGTCAAACAAATAGCACGCAAGATATACTAAACACACTAAAGCTTCCTATTCCCCTTATAGGGCTTGCAAAAAAACACGAAGAAATTTTCTTTCCTACAAATAGTGGAATATTTTCTCCTCTTTTACAAAAAGGGATTTTATCAAATCCTCTCCAACTTGATAAAACTCATATTGCTAGTCGGCTATTACAAGCCATACGTAATGAGGCTCATAGGTTTGGAACACGTTTCAGAGCAAAAAAACAAAAGGCATCTCTTTCTCTTTCTCTCTATACCTCTGTAACAGGAATAGGACCCATTAAAGCAAAAAAACTTATCAACGTGTTTTCTTCGTTTGAAGATATAATACATTCACCTCCTGAAATAATTTCTAAAGTCATTAATGTAAAAGTAGAAACTGTAAAAGAACTACAAAAACTTATATATGCAACCTACTTTACAAAAAAGAATTCATTAAAATGACAAAAACACACAGAATCACGTTAAGATATTAAAAAAATAACCGAGAATTTATATATAATGAGCAATATTTCTAAGAACATAAAAAAACAAGTGGATATATTGAGCAAAAGAGATCAGCTTACTTTATTACAAAATGCATTAAAAATATCCTATAAAAATCAAAACGAAATCATAGAAAACACGTACGGCGAATATACCCCAGGAAAGGTTATTATTCATCTTAGAATGGTTATAAGCACCCTCAAAAAATTGTGTGCTAAGAACGGCTATCTTTTGGAAAAATATTATCCTCATAATCGTGCAGAGGAAATACTAGGAATACTTCAACCACTTGTAAATCAGTTTGAACAAATCACTCCCTCTGCTAATGAAGAAACTATACGCTCATCTGTACTTACTACAATACGTACTATTGAACAGCTTAAAAATGTTTTAGGGCCAAATATAGAGATGAATGACTCCACAAAAGACATAGCGGACGTTTCAAAAGAAATTGCAATTATTCAAACAAAAACTAATGAGCTTAAAAAAACAACAAAAAATATTACTTCTCTTCTTTCAAATATAAAACGTCATCATACAAATTCTAGTGCAAATACAAAGTTAATACTTGAAATCTCAAAAAAAGCAAAAACCACACTTGAAGACATTAAATTACAAAGCTCTCAAACAAAAGAGCTATACAAAAATATTAAAAACACATACGAATTATTTGAAAAAGAACAAAAAACCTTAAAAAAGAAAATTTCTACACAAGAAGAATACGTTGCGAAAAAAACCTATTCAATAGACTCTGTAGTACAAGAACTCACAGAATTACATTCAAAACTGAAAAAAACATATGAGACTATGGAAGAACAATCAAAACAGTTTGCAATATCTTCTTCTTCTATACAACACCAAACCTCAAAAGCAGACAGTCTTCTCAACCAAGCACGCCATACAATGTACATGTCACGAGGCTCAGGTCTTCTCGGTACATATAGAGAACTGTATTTACGAGCAAGCAGATCCTCATATAGACTTCCATGGATACTAGGGGCAATAGTAGGATTTATATTTAGTGCAATTTTGATAGGGATTACATATACAAATATTCAAAACACCAACTATAACTTCTCTACAATAATAAATACTCCTAATACCATGTTAGAAATTTTACTCATTCCCTTTACTATTTTTGTGTTTTTCTTCTGTGTATACAGATGGCGAAAGCGTATAATGCTTATAGATAAATATCAATCTCGTGCAGTCGCAATTGAAACCTATATACGAGTATCAGACAAACTTCCTATGGATTCTCCTGAGCAAGAAAAAGCAGCCCATACAATTATGAGACACATAGAAGAAGACTTTGGGATTTTCTCACATAGAACAATTATTCCATGGTATAACGAAGTTGTATGAAAAAATATATAAAAAGTATATTCTTTAAAAAAGAAGCAGATGCTAAAACATATGAAAACTTAACTTCCAACACTAGCAAATCCCAGTCACATTTAGGTGGGAATATTATTGAACCAGATGCTAAAACATATGAAAACTTAACTTCCAACACTAGCAAATCCCAGCCACATTTAGGTGGAAATATTATTGAAGGAGATCCTTTCACTTTTTCTCCAAAGGTTTGGGATTATATCATTGATAGATTTGCTATTAATACAGTTCTTGATATCGGTAGTGGAATGGGATATTCTTCCCATTATTTTCATAAAAAGGGACTTATATGCATAGCCGTTGATGGATTAAAAGAAAATATAAAGCATGCCATCTATCCCACTCTTGAAATTGACTTAACAAAAGAATACATTAATACAAACGTAGACTTAGTTCATTGCCAAGAAGTTGTTGAACATATTAAAGAAGAATATCTGGATAATACATTGCGTTCCCTTGCGTGTGGAAGATTTATTATTATGACACATGCCCTTCCTAATCAAAGTGGATATCATCATGTTAACAAACAACCTAGGGAATATTGGGAGAAAAATCTCAAGAAATATAATTATTATCCCCTGCTAAAGGATACCAATCAAATAAGAAAGATAGCAAAAGAAGACGGTGCCATCTATCTTGAACAAACTGGAATCCTCTTTGCAAATAGAGATAAAGTTTGTTCTAACCCTACAATATAATTAGTTGCAACCCGATTACTAAATTACTATCATAATATTATGAAGCACATTTATATAATATCTGATATGTCTTGTGCTGAATGTAAAGACAAAATAGAAAAAATCCTTATTACTCATAAAAATATAAAGAATGTTTCTGCTACTTTAAGCACTAAAAAAGTAACCATAGAAATGACTGCACATATTTCTTTGGAAGAATTGCAAAAAACACTTACAAGTGCAAAATTGCACTATACAATAAAAACGTCAGGTTTCACAACTCCCCACACCAAAGACTCTTCAGCAGAAAATGGAGTATTTTATTGTCCTATGCGTTGCGAAGACGATAAAACTTACAATAAGGCAGGAGCATGTCCAGTATGTGGCATGGACCTCATAGAACAGCTAAAACCAGACTCCGCAACTCAATATACATGTCCCATGCACTCTGAGTTTATAAAAGACGAGCCAGGAAGTTGTCCCATATGTGGGATGGATTTAATTCCAATGGAACCCTCTGAAAGTGAAGAAGACAAAATCTATATGTCACTACTAAAAAAACTAAAACTGTCAATTCTCTTTGCTACTCCTATCTTTCTTATTGCAATGTTAGATTTTATCCCCAATACCCCCCTTACAAAATTACTACCCTATGCAGGATGGAATTGGATACAATTAGTGCTGTCGCTTCCTGTGGTATTTTATACTTGTTGGATGTTTTTTGAACGAGCTTGGACCTCTATAAAAACAATGAATCTAAATATGTTTACCCTTATAGGTATTGGTACAGGAATAGCATGGATATTTAGTGTTGTTGCTATGTTATTTCCTTCTATTTTTCCAGAACAATTTAGAACTGAAAATGGCACAGTCTTTGTGTATTTTGAAGCCACAACGGTAATTCTTACCTTAGTACTACTTGGTCAATTATTAGAGGCAAAAGCACATAGTCAAACAAGTGGTGCAATTAAAGAGCTACTAAAACTAGCTCCTACAGAAGCAACTCTTGTAACTCCTAAAAGTGATAAGATAATTTCTATTCATTCTATAGTCAAAGGAAATATTTTACGGGTAAAACCAGGCGATAAAATACCTGTTGATGGAGAAATAACCGAGGGATATAGCTCAATAGATGAAAGTATGATTACAGGAGAACCTATTCCAGTCGATAAAAATGTAGGCGATGCTGTGAGTTCTGGGACTATAAATGGAACAAAATCATTTGTAATGGTAGCAAAAAAAGTAGGGTCAGAAACACTTCTCTCACAGATCATTCACATGGTTAACGAAGCAAGTCGCTCTAAAGCCCCCATACAAAAACTAGCAGATACCATCTCAAAATATTTTGTCCCAGTTGTTATTACAGCTTCAATTATTACATTTTTTATTTGGAAAGGGTTTGGTCCAGAACCAGCACTAGTATATGCATTTACAAACGCAATTGCCGTATTAATTATTGCATGTCCTTGTGCTTTAGGGCTTGCTACCCCTATGTCTGTTATGGTGGGAGTTGGAAAAGGAGCAAAAAACGGAGTGCTTATAAAAAATGCCGAAGCACTTGAGAATCTTAACAAAGTAGACGTGCTTATTACCGATAAAACTGGAACAATAACCAAGGGGAAACCATCTGTGGAAAAAGTTGTAAATGAGTTAAGAAATTATGATGCACAACTTGTGAAATATATAGCTTCTCTTAATCAATACAGTGAACATCCTTTAGCTAAAGCAATTATGAACTATGCAAAAGAAAAAGGGATATCTCCTCAAAAATCAGATGACTTTGAAGCCATCATGGGAAAAGGAGTTGTGGGGACTGTAAATAAGAAAAAAATTGCCATCGGAAATAAAAAACTTATAGAAAAAATAAGTGCGAAATTACCAACAAATATTGATGAAAGAATAATTGAGGAACAAAGCCATGGAAAAACAACTTCATATATCTCTGTAGATGGAACAGTACAAGGATATATAACTATTAGCGATCCCATTAAAGAAACAAGTAAGCAGGCTATCTCTTTACTTCAAGAAAAAAATATAGATGTAATTATGCTCACTGGGGATAATAAACTAACTGCAAAAAGCGTAGCAGACAAGCTCCATTTATCAAACTTTCAGGCTGAATGTTTACCAGAAGATAAATTAAAAACCATTAAAGATTTACAATCTCAAGGAAAAGTCATCGCAATGGCAGGAGATGGCATTAATGATGCCCCTGCATTAGCACAAGCAAATATTGGCATAGCCATGGGAACTGGCACTGACGTTGCTATTGAGAGCAGTGAAGTTACCTTAGTAAAAGGAGACTTACTTGGTATAGTAAAAGCAGTGCGTTTAGGACAACTTGTAATGCTAAACATTAAACAAAATTTGTTTTTTGCGTTTATTTATAACACACTAGGCATACCTGTGGCAGCGGGTCTATTGTATCCTTTCTTTGGGACTCTGTTATCACCTATGATCGCAGCGGCAGCAATGAGTTTTAGCTCATTTTCTGTTATTACAAACTCACTACGATTAAGAAAATACAAACTATAAAACTTTTATTAATTTTAATTTAAAGTAATATCTTGTGTAACAGTTTTAAGAATTGCTTAATATCTCTGTAATCAATTGCTCCAATGTTTGCCACCCTAAACGTATTAAACACTTTTACCTTACCAGGATATATAGTAAATCCATTCTCATAAAAATAGTCATGCATGTCATCAAAATTAATAGCATCTGGCATGAAAATAGAAGTTATAATGCGTGAATGATGATCATCATCCACAAGATAGCGTAGTCCTAATTGCTTTAAACCTTTTGTTAACGTTAGCCACGACTTATTATATCTCTTATATCTATTTTTTATACCTTCTTCTTTTGCTTCAACTATAGCCTGCTTCAAGGCATATAGAGTCTGCACGGGTGGAGTAAATCTCATCTGATGTGTTTTTACAAAATGTTCATACTGTGCATACAAATTCAGATAGTAATTCCTAGGAGTATTATTTTTTAGTTTCTGTAACGAATGTTTATCGGCAATTACAAATACAATACCAGCCATTCCTTGAATATTCTTGTTACTGCTTGCAACAAGAAAAGAAACATTATCTTCTTCCATATCAATATCAATAGCTCCAAATGAGCTCATCGCATCTACAATTAGCTCTACATTATACTTCTTTGCTATACTCCCTAAAACAGCAAGATTGTTTAATAACCCTGTAGTTGTTTCATTATGTACTACTGCTAAATATTGAAAATCTCCATTTTCTAGTTCTTTTTCTAAGTTACTATATTCAATTGGCTTAATTGGCGAACTCAAAAACTCTACCATATCTATATCATACGCATTCGCAATCTCACACATTCTTTTCCCATAGGCACCATTGTTTACAATGAGAATCTTACCACTTACCGAGCTTATTACACTTTCAATTCCCGCTGTTCCACTTCCTCCAAAAAGGATGCTAGTATAATCAGCGTCAGCATCACTAGTTACTACAAAATGTGTTAATTCCTTTGATATCCATTCCAGCACATCTCCAAATTTTTTCTCTCTAGGACAAATATCGGGGACAACTTGTGCCATCTTAACTGTATCTGTAGTGGTTGCTGGGCCAGGATTTAATAACACATTTCTTTTAATTTCTTCCATCTTTTCTCCTGATATGCGGCATGATTTCTTTTACTGCCCTCTGTAAATGATACTCATTATCAATTTCACACCAAGCAAGATCTTTAACTTTTTTTACAAAAAATGGTTTTATTTTAGAACTTCTTACCATTATATATTCATAATCAATAGTTCTATCATGGGATTCTTCATATAAATTACACATAAGCGCATATCTGCTTAATGATATTCTTGAAATACCTACAAATTCTCCATAAACAGAATGTAATTTATTTTTATCTTTTGACATATACATAAGAGTATAACTATTATCAACTTCTATATATACTTCATCTTTACTATTTGTAATCTCACCTGCTAAGATACTATCCTTTCTTTCATCTTCAATAAGATACCGCACTGCATTTTTTTCATATAGTATATCAGACTCAAGCAGTAAAAAATCATCTCGGATAAGATTTTTCATTATAAATAGTGTTTCCATACTTGAGGTAGTGGCAAAATACTCACTTTTTATTGTCTCAACACAATTAAATTGTTTAGCAAAGGCATCATATATTTCACTACAATATCCTGTACCAATATATATTTTTTCTATTCCATACGAAAGCAAAACATGTATGCTTCTTTCAATTAAAGATATTCCACCAACTTCTAAGAATCCTTTTGGTTTTACTTTAGTTCTCTCCTTTAATCTACTTCCAAGCCCCGCAGCTAGAACTATCGCTAATTTCATTAGTTTTCTATAACAACATTGAATCGTGATTTTGAATTTATATATTTATCAAAATTATCGTCTTTAATTAGAACTTCCAATACAATTTTATTAATCCTGTCTTTCTTATCCCATATTTTTTTCCATTTACTCATAACATTTTATATCCTGTTTATAGCTATACTATCAACTGGTGGTCTTGGTGCCACCTCGTCATAGTCACATTTTACATGTATACATGTAAGTCCATCGCAATTAATTACATTCCTAAAATCTTTTACATTGGTAACAATGGTATCAACTACTTTAAATCCCGATGCCCTTGCAATAGAAATATAATCTACATGTCCCTGATATGTATTTTGTCCACCCGTTGACTTATTTGCCTCATTGTCAAATACAATATATATCATATTTATATTTTTATATCTTCCCGCTGTAGTAATTCCTCCCATATGCATTACAAATTCTGCATCGCCTCCACATACTACCACTTTTTTTCCTGCTATAGAAGCACCAAGTCCTATACTTAACGCTCCCCCCATATTGCCTGCCATGTAGAAATTATTGGTATCTTTCATAAAAGCATGCATTTCTCTTGCCGTATGGCCTGTAGTTCCTATGAAAAGTGAGTCTGTATCTCTAAACATATTATTTAACGCTTTCAAATATTCACTACGAGGAACATAATGTGACATAATCTCTTTATTATCTTTGTCTAAAGATACAGCAGTAAATGTATTATCCTTGAGTATGCACATTGTATGTGAAGTATTGCATTGATTTATTTGTTCAATAGCAATATCTACATTATCTCTACTAAGGATAACATGCCGATAACCGTATGCTTCTATTAAACATGGTAATTGAGTTGCAAGATGCTTATGTTGTACCTCGCTATCTCCTTCTTTATATGTTCTCCAGCTTATTATCATTGGAAAAGTTATTCCATATGGTTGTAACAGGCTCGTAATACAACTTCCCATATTAGTAGCCCCAGAAGATTGGGCCATAACAATTGGTTTCTTAGTTGCCATTTTAAGCCCAGCCGCTATTGAACATGCCACCCCTTCATTTGCACAAGGGACATATTCTACCTGTTTATTATTAATAACTTCATTTATAATATTTTTTGCGAAACTACATGGAACTACACAAAGATGAGTATATCCTTCTTTGATAAGTTTTGTTACAAATAAATGGGTATTAAGTGGCATTATTTCTCCTATAAATATTTTAATATATAATTAGATCTTATTCATATATATATTATTCTATCTTTTTCCAATTCTTCTTATCATATACATCTCCAATAACTTCTATCTGATATTGTATAGGATATGTTTGTTTTTTCAGAATATTTCTACTAGTATCAGAAATTACATGGAATAATCGTTCTCTATTAGGATCATTATTCACTCGAGGATCCTGCGTTATGCTTTTATCTGTACATATATCTACATCTGCACATGCAATTGCAACTGCATCAGAATTCATCATTGCTTTCTCTGACACCGTAATCTCTCCTTGAGAATTGAAATCTTTTACCGCCAAAAAAGCAAATATTGAATACTCATGCCATAAAACTGAACTCCAATGACTTCCATGATCTGATACAAGTATTATTTTTGTATTGTCATAATACCCATCTCTTTTCATCTTATCAAACATATCAGCAAGCAAATTAAGATTACAATATACCGCCCATTCTAATACCGTCCAATCTATCATTGTTTTATTTTTTTTTGTTTTATCAAATTTCTTAAATACTTCATCAGTAGCAAGGTTACATGACTTATCAAAAACAAATGGTCCATGCGCATCTACACCAAGAGGCCAAAGAAATTTTATTGTCGATTCTTTTGCATTTCCATGCATTGCTGTACGTAATGCTTTATACCATGCTCTACTATATATATATCTGTAACTTCTACGTCTAAAAGGTGTAAAAAGAAAAAATTGTTGCCTATAAAAATGTTGTTTTATAAAAATGGGCAAACTTTTAAAAAACGATGCACGAAGTAATTGAGTATTATAAATAAATGGGATACTTATTAACGGACTACCATCATTATAATCTTTTACTATTTGTTCATTAGAAACAATCTCAATCCCTTTCTGGCTCAAAGTATTTGAAATTTTTGTAGATAAATAGTTAACTCCCACAAACTGATACTTCCATCCCCTGAAATTATTTGGAATGATATTCCACGCTTCATCTACCCCATCATTAAATGATATATATTTCCTTTCATTTATCTTATCTACTGTGAAATTATTTCCTCCCACCATTGCAGATGAAGATACAAGAGTAGCTGTCCCTGTAGATACTGTATTCTTATACCACACAAATCCATCAAGCTTCTTTCTCAAATCAGGATATTTCTCTAATATCTTTTCAAAATACCACCCAGGAAATGCATCCATCAAGAATATTAAAACATTCGGATTGTCTTTCGAAAAATTAAATTCTACTTTCTTACCTCGATTTCTATTACTTATATCTACAGAGGGTTCTCCTGCCCTATACTCTTTCATATACCTACTAATAATGCCTGTCATATCAATCGTATGTGCAATAATTAATATGCCCATCACTATAAGTGCTTTCTTATATACTTTGTTATAGTACTTATACACTCCTACAAATACTACTCCCAATAATGCTATTTCTAATCCCTTCGCTACATCTGAAAAGTCATATAGTATCTGCCCGTTAACAAATCCTCCTCCTCTAAAAATACCAAGCTTTAACACATATACATACCCATAAAAATATGTTACTACCAATAAAAAAAGTCCCGCCCTCTGTGCTAATCCCTTCCGAATCGAAGATAAAAGAAAAAATCCTACTACACTATATAACATGTATTTCATAAGATTTATTACTACCTTCTCTGGAAACAACACAACCGCCTTGTTCCCAAATATCTCCGGCGATCCATAAAATATATATCCATAATTTAATATATATATAATTATCCCTATGCATATAGAAAATATTATGTATCCCTTAAATTCTTCTAATGAATGTTTGCGA
>CBDCGX010000050.1:0-143864 GCA_965216965.1 Spirochaetia bacterium
TTAGCCCTCAAGTAGACTCTACAAGTACATCATATGGACCACGTCCTAATGACCTTGCAATTGGAACTATACAAAACCAGCTTTATCTTTTTGTTACACTACAAACAACCGGTGATATTGCCATATTTACTATTACAAAAAGTGCAAAATTATTACTTATAGCGTATGTTGACACACACAAAGACTTACAACCTCTCATACCAAACAATCCCAGTAAGATTATTTTTATACCCTCAGAAAAAGGTCATAATGCATTTATAGTTATTCTCTTTAATGGAAGTTCATCGCTTGTGTCATATGAAATACACACGTCAAAGACATAATTTCATTTTTCTTTTTTATGCTTTTCTTTAGCATATGTGGTAAGCGTATCTATAATTCCTTTTTTTCGAACATCTGGGATAAACACATATGTATCCGTGTCCGTCACAAGAGTAAGGTGTTCTTTTGCGTTGGAAACAAGTCTTTTCCAAAATAATAGTTTGGATGGCAGGGACCAACTGTTAATACTACTAAAAGGGATCTCTAAATATAGCTCTTTAGCTGATGAATGTTTCATAAAAGATCCAAACCAGCTTTGATTGGGGAAATGGTAAAAACAAAACACTTTTTCTGTAGTATATCCAATCCCCCATATATACTCTTTAGATTTTCTTGTTTGCGTAGGAATATACTGCATAAGTGCATAGGCAAGTACCTTAGTGTCATGTTTTTTCTCTACTTTTTTCCAAAATTCTTCGGTAATATCAGGAACACTTGTAAACATAATTCTATAATATCACAATTCTCTTTTATAATGCATTGTTATTCAAATCCTAAATATGCATAAACTTTTGGAAGTATCATTATACCTTCTTTTTCCGATTTCCTTCTTTTTTCTTTCGAAATATCTCCCGGAATTTTAACATAGGAATCTCCATCCACAGCCTCTTGTAAACGCAAATCTTCTGCCATACGGAATATTCCTTCTTTAAAATCATCCATAGAGTTATGCACTCCTGTATCTAAAGCAAGAAGAAATGCTGAAAGATCTCTTTTTCTATGAAGCTGTGAATACATTGGAACTAAGTTTGGACCAAAAGGGCTCTTTGTTAGAATTGAAGTAAGTGTTTCTATTATAAAAGCAAGTGAATACCCTTTTTTCCCTGCCATAGGTAACAATGCTTTTACTTTATTAGGATCTTCTGTGTGTTCGCCATTTTCATCTACAGCCCAGTTAGAGGGTATATTTTTTCCTTTTTCTCTCGCAACAAACACATTTCCAAGAGAGCTTTCGCTTGTAGACATATCTACCACTATAGGTTCTTCATTAGCACAAGGAAAACTCCATGCAATTGGATTAGTACCAAAGTAGGGAGTCTTTCCGTTATGCGGGACAACACATGTATCTGTATTACACATAACAACTCCCATCATATCATGCTGTGCTATTCTCCTTGCATAATACGAAAGCACCCCACAATGACTAGTGTTTTTTATGGATACAAGTGCTATCCCTTGTTTTTTTGCAATTTTAATAGCACAGTCTGCCGCCTTAACACACGCAACATGACCTAATCCTCCGTTTGCATCAAGGCATTGAGCCCACGGATACTTGCCTTTATCAACAGAAAACATGCTTTGTAAATGTATACCTCCCAATGTAATACGATTAACATAATGCTCAAGTCGTATTGTTCCATGAGAGTGTTTTTCACTTGCATCTGCAAACACAAGCACGTCGGCTACTATCTTTGCTTGATCTAAAGGAACATGCACTTCCGTAAGTTTTTCTATAACTCTTTGCAAGAGAGCAGAATATGACACTTTTTTCATTTTTATATTTATACTTTAATACACCATCATAATAGTGATACTCTATATATTATCAATATACATTACATGATCATTATTATATCAGTATATAATATATTGGTATTATCATAAATACTCTTTATATTTGAAAATATCATCTCCCAATGCTATTATAATTTTCTCATTTGCACCACAAGGCATCTATAATAGATGCCTTGCTATATTTTCATATTTTACATTATTTTGGTATCTGTATTTTCACTGGAGTGCTTTTATTTACAGTAGCACTATTTCCTAATTGCCCATTATTATTACTTTTTTCAATTTCCAATATCAATAGAATTCTATCTCTTCCATTATCTCTACAATAAACTGCTAGATTGCTATACAATTATACAATGTATACAAACTTTAATATGATTCCAAAAATATATTTCCATCTATTTCCTTTTCTTTCTTTGTTCTTCTTATTTAGCAGTTGTCTTTCTACAAAAGAAGCAGTATCTCTCCTTCAAAAAAATAAAAGCTATTATCAACAGGGAGATTTCTCCTCACTCTCACTTCTTTCTCCAAAAAACCTTCTCAAAGCAAATGATAATAAACAAGGAACTCTCTATTATGGAGGACTTCTTCTTTTCTTTAATAAAAAGAAAAATCTCTCAGAAATTGCTTTGCGAAGAGCAAGTCGCACTGGACAAAACCCATGGGCACAAGAATCTGCAAGGATTGTGACATACATAATGGCATCTGATGCTCGATATAACCAAATTATTCCATTCATAGAGAGCATTTACAGTAAAAAAGTTATTGTAACAGATGCAGAATTATTTCATTATTATTCACTCTCACTTTTTTTATCTGAGCAATATGAAACACTGTCAAAACTTTTAGAAATGGCAAAAACATACCCATTACAAAAAGATACGCTTCGTAACAGAATAACTATTGCTCAAGGAAAATTTAGCAAAGACCTCTGGAGTACCCTGCTAGCAATACAAAAAAAACCATCAAATATCAAAAAAAACAATGCTCTCATTTTCTCCTTATTTTCTACTCATAGGGCAAAAAACATGATAGGTAACATTGTTGCACTTATAGAAAAGATATATACAATAGAAAATATTGATGCTTCTACAAAAGCACTCCTCAATGCAAAACTTGCTATAAAAAACAACCCTCAAGAGGCATTCACAAAAATGCTTACTCTAAACCCCTCTGTATTTATACACCCCGCAACAGTGCAAGACATATTAGAAATACAAAGGAATACAAACAAAACATTAGAGCTTCTAATAAAAGCACGCAAGGATGCCACCGAGCAACAAAACATCATGCTAAACATCGCAATTGCACAACTGTATTTTTTAAAAAGATCATTTAGAAAAAGTTATGCTTTATATGCAAGAGCTTTAAAATCGCCTTTACTTACACACAATTCATTTATAGATCCCTCCGCCTTAAAAAAGGTGCAATGGAGAATGATTTTCTCCCTTATACAAAAGGGAGCATCATCTCAAGAATTCATAAAAGAGTTTAAAGACATCATCAAACAAACTAAAACTCATAGTTTTTTTGCAAACCTTTTAGAAGAATATCTCTCTTATCTACTGCAAAAAAAATCGTATAAAAGAATACAAGAAGATTTCTCAATCCTTTCTACAATGTTTAATAATGTCTATATAGTAGCAGAACTCAATAGGTGGAAATCCATCCTTAAACGTATTAACAAAAATTCTTCGTCTCTCACTACACAAACAAATAATTTTATAAAATCAAAAAACTATTATAGTGATTCTTCGTTTGACTATTTAGTCAACAATCAAAATATATCAAAAAAAGATTTTCTTAATACATGGACACAACCCCAATCCGAAAGCTCTGTAAATCAAAAACAACTTACAATAGAAAGATTTATACCAGGATACTTTGATTTTGGATTATATAACTATGCTATAGAAATTCTTGGTGAAAATATAAACTCTATAAGCACCAAGACTGCTGTATATGCAAGCACAATTCTTAATACACGTGGAAAATATATTGACTCTCTTTCTATTATCCGAAAAAAATCAACGATGTCAGAAATACCTCAGAATGAACAAGAGTTTTTCTTACTCTACCCAAAAATACACACAAAATACATAAATAATGTTATACAAAATAAAAAGCAAGAAGCTCTTATATATGCACTCATAAGGGAAGAAAGCAACTTTAATCCAACCGTAATCTCAGCAGCAGGAGCAAAAGGCTTATTTCAACTCTTGCCTTCTACAGCAAAAGATATTGCAGAGAGAATCAAATATAAAAACACCTTTGACCTTTTCTCTGTAGAAGATAATATCTTACTAGGATATAGCTATCTTAAATATCTCGTCAAGGTAGTGCATAGTCCTATAACTGCCCTCGTCGCATATAATGGAGGACTAGGTAATCTTTGGAAATGGCAAGAAAAATTTGATACAAGTAATTTTATTTTATTTGCCGATAGCATTCCTTTTAGGGAAACAAGAAATTATATACGAAAAGTAGCAAGCTCTGCTATAATCTATGCTCTTTTATACTACGACATTCCCCCAAAAACAATGATACAATATTTAATTAAGGAAGAATTTTAATATGAATATTATATATATCACACTCTTAGGGATAGTTCAGGGTCTTACAGAGTTCTTACCTGTTTCAAGTTCTGGTCATATTTTCTTAACGAAAACATTTATGGATGTATTCACAAACTCTTCACTCCCAGAAACACCGCTCATGTTTATAATACTGCTTCACATCGCAACCCTGTGTGCAATCCTACTCTTTACGAGAAAGATACTACTACAGCTTATAGCAAGCATATTCACTAGTAGTGCAAAATATTTTAAAAAGACACCCCTCACTCAAAATGAGAAATCACATTTACATCTCACACTCATGCTTGCCATAGCTACCTTTGCAACTTTACCAATAGGACTGCTATTTAAACAATTTGCAGAAGCACCTGATCCTTTCTTAGTGAGTATAAGTTTTCTTGCAACAAGCATACTTCTCGCAAGTACAGCATGGAAAAACACTAGTGCTATTCCTATAAAGGATGGAAATAATTCTATTATACATATTCATTTCTCACACGCTATATGTATAGGACTTATACAAGGAGTAGCCGTACTCCCCGGAATATCCCGCTCTGGTGTTACTATAGCAATAGCCATTCTCATGGGAGCACGTTTTTATGACGCGACGTACTTTTCTTTTTTACTTGCCATCCCCGCAATACTCGCATCATTCATATCTATTTTCTTTGACACTATATCAATAGAAAGCATAAGCATATTCTTACTCGCAATAGGAATGTTTTTTGCATTTATCTTTGGATTATTAGGTCTATGGTTCTTAGAAAAGATAGTAAAAACACGGCGGCTTTGGTATTTTTCTCTGTATCTCATTATTCCTACAATAGCTATGTTATTTATAGCGTATGCACACTCAATTTAGTATGCATTTAAATAGCATACAGGTCTATTTTAATGTATCCTCCTTTATTATTAATAATAATTACTACTCCTGTTTTTTTGTTTTCTAGTGTTAGATTGTCAACGACATGTAATCCTATTTTTATATTTTCAAATAGAAAAGGAAGTAATGATAATATGAAAGGACAGCACTAATCTTAAGACGTTTATTGTCCAGCAACAGTAAAAACAGTCACAAGCGTTCTAAAGAATATTTGAATATCAAAGATAAAATTCATTTTCTTCACATAAAAAAGATCATAACATAGTTTCATTTCGGATCCTTTAACCGTATCAGTATATGTAAACTTCACTTGAGCCCATCCAGAAATTCCGGGTTTAATGAGATGTCTTAATCTATAATGTGGAATACTCTTCAATAATTTATCTATAAAAACAGCCCTTTCAGGTCGTGGACCAATAAAACTCATATCTCCTTTAAGAATATTTATAATTTGCGGTAACTCATCTATTCTTGCTATTCTTAATATCTTCCCTAGTTTTGTAATTCTTGGATCATTTTTTGATGCCCATTTTTCACCGTCTTTTTCAGCATTTATATACATCGTTCTAAATTTTAAAAGTGTAAATGGGATATTATTTATCCCAATTCGTTCTTGTGAGAAGAATATAGGACCCTTTCCTCCAAATAGCCATAGTGCAGGAACAATAAACAAAGATAACACAAGAAGGATTGGCAATAAAACAATAGCAAATACTACGTCTAGAATTCTCTTAATAAGTAAATATGATCGGCGAGAAAACATGTCTATATTCATCATCATCCAATATTGACTTGCAGAATGCACTGGTATTATGCTGAGAATTCTTTCATAAAAACTAATGCTATTTACAAGCTGTATTGTTTTTGGAAGTAAATCATACACAATTAAATATAGTTTAGAAAACCACTGATCAGAACATACTATAAGTTGTATATTATCATTCTTTATCTCTTGTTCAAAAAGCAAAGCATCTGTAAACACCTTTTGTTTTCCTAAAAGCCTAATAAGTTCTGACTTATACTGCTTAGTTGAGAGTACGCCTTGTACATAATATTTATAGCGGTGATTACTATGTAATATTTTCACAAGCTCCATGGAATCATCGTCAGACACCGCAATCATAACATTATGACCAGCCATCTTAGATACAAAAAGGTAATCTAAAATAAATCTCCATATAGTAATTAAAACAAGTGAAACCACACCTATGAGCGCCAAATTAGTTTTTGGAGTAATAATTAATATTGTAGGAAAAATATAAAACGCTACCGAAGTAAGCAACAAACATACTGTAAAACAGGAAAAATACCGAGTGAATCGCGGAGGAAAATCAAAATTATAGAGATCAAACACCGAAAAGATAATTATCCAAAAGAAAAAGATTAAAAGAAAAGCAACCGTATGCAGTTTTGCTACAGGGATAAAAAGAAACTCTGGTGTCCTAAAATAGAGCACTACGAAGAGAGATATACATAGAAGGATATAATCTACCAATATGGTAATAACTTGTAAAGATTTTCTCATTTTTTTATTGCTTTTATTGTTATAAAGTATTTATAATGTATTTTATGTATCGGAAATATTCTCATATATTTTATATACTAATGTTATTTTTTATCACAAAATTCCCTCTTCTGGCAGAAGAAAAAAACAATACTGATAAGAATCATCCTCAATATTCTTTATCTTTTGAGGAACTTCTTAACAATCTTAGTATAACCGATAAAGATAAACTTGTTAATAACGGTAGCATCTCAATTACCCATAAAAAAGGAAGAAAGAAAACACTTGCTTATATTCCCTCTTATCCATCCCTTGATTCTATGCACAAAATAGTAAGCGACATAAAACCAAATATCATTTATGAAACAATCTTTCTTATTTCGACAATAGATTTACAAGAACAAAACTCTATAATGGCAACAATGTTTAATTACATACGAAATATAAAAAAATTCCCTAACATTAAGTATAGAAATATAAAAAAAGGATTTATATATCCTATATTTCTATCATCACAACAAATAATATCGTTATCAGACCGCATTATAACAGACACACTCCCTCTAGTTACCGCTTCTACTTTCGAAAACACTCTAGACACACAACAAGAACCTATTTTCATTCTCCAAGACATGCCTCCTTTTGGGGATGTAGTATCAGAATATAAGTATGAATATAATAATTCTTTCGCATCGTTTGTAGGATCTAATATAACTCCTATATTTCATGGAACAATCTCTGCAGTAAAAGAACAAGAAATGCTTACAACCCTATGGGTTTTTAGAACAAAGAAAGGAATACTTATCTACGGTATGGGACTTGTACGAATACGTGGAATTGCTGTCTTATTTAAAGGAACAATAGAAAACAGTTTTGAAAGCAGAATGGTGGGGTTGTTCAATTGGATACACAACGAGTATTATGGCGTAAAACAATTAGAATAATTAATACACAATCATCCTTTTTTAAAATGAAAAGAATCCATAAACGACGTCAGTGCTTCAACTCCCTCTTGAGACATTGCATTGTAAATTGACGCTCTGCATCCACCAACACTTCTATGCCCTTTTAATCCAACAAAACCTTTATCCGTGGCCTCTTTTAGAAATTGTTTCTCTAAATCTTCATTGGGAAGCGTAAAAACAACATTCATTTTTGATCTGCATTCTTTATGCACAGGACACATATAAAACCCCTCGCTCTTATCTATTGCAGAATATAACATAGCTGTTTTTTTTACATTGATAGCTTCCATAGCAGATACCCCCCCCATGTCTTGTAAATGTTGCAGCACAAGATCAAGCACCCAAATAGAAAATACTGGCGGGGTATTATACAAAGATTCCCTCTCTATATGTGTTTTATAGTTTAAATACATCGGAAGATGTACATCTCTGTGTTCTAACATTGATTTTCTTATAATAACTACAGTAACTCCAGCCACTCCTATATTTTTTTGTGCTCCTGCATATATAAGGGAAAATTTATTATAATCTATAGACCTACTTAATATATCACTTGACATGTCAGCAATAAGAGGAACATCTGTGATAGTAGGTATATGTTGCCACTGTACTCCCCCTATTGTTTCATTTGTAGTAACGTGAACATAAGCAGCATTGGTGTCTACAATAAACTCATCATCATGAGGAATACAAGTATAATTGTTCGTACTGCCATCATAAATAGATTCCGCATTACCCACTACCTGTGCATCCTTCAATGCTTTTTTCCCCCATACACCCGTTATTATATATTGAGACTTTTTATTAGAAGCAAAATTAAGCGGTATCATTCCAAATTGAAGAGTCGCACCTCCGCCCAAAAGAAGAACTGTATATGTTTCCTCACATAGCCCCATAATGCTCAACATATTCTTCATAACACTATGATGTACTTCATAGTAATCTTTTCCCCTATGGCTTGCCTCCATAAGAGAATATCCCATATCCTTATACACGCAAAACTGATTTTGCAATTCTAGAAGTACTTCTTTAAAAACGACCGCGGGTCCCGGAGAAAAATTATATATCATATATACCTTTTATTATACACACAACAACTTCTTTTAAGATACTATTTGTTATAAACTAAATATCTTTGTACACACATTATAAAATATTTTCTTTATGACATATCTCTAGGTTGGCTTTACAAGTTCATATTCTTTTATCTTTGTATGAAGTGTTTTTCTTCCAATACCAAGCACTTCAGCTGTTCTACTCTTGTTCCATTTATATGCAGTAAGCGTTGCATGTATGTATTGCTTCTCAACATCTTTCATAGCCATTCCGGGTATTATTCGTAATTCGTTTGAATATGTCTGAGAAAGAAGCGTTTCTGGAAGATCATCAAGTTTGATCATATCTCCCTGAGCCATTACTATTGCACTTTCTATGCAATTGCTTAGCTCACGAATATTTCCAGGCCAATCATAATGAGTAAGCACCTGCATTACTTTCTTTTCAAATCCCTTCATTTGCTTATTGTTTTCTTGAGCAACTTTCTTTAAGAATGCGTGAGCTAATAATATAATATCTTCTCTTCTTTCACGAAGCGGTGGGATCTCTATATTTACTACACTAAGCCTATAAAACAAATCCTCTCTAAATGCCTCCCTTTCAACCTCTTCTTTTAAATTTTTATTTGTAGCAGCAATAAGACGAGTATCAACTTTTATAGTTTCTTCTCCCCCCACTCGTTCAAACTCTCGCTCTTGTAGGACCCTTAATAATTTAACTTGCATCCCCTTATCTATCTCACCAACTTCATCCATAAAAAGGCTACCTTTATCGGCAAGTTCAAAACGCCCCCTTTTCTGAGTAATAGCTCCTGTAAAAGCTCCACGTTCATGTCCAAAAAGCTCGCTTTCTAAGAGTGATTGTGAAAGTGCAGCACAATGCACTTTTATGAGTGGCATACTTGATCTGTTAGAAAGCCTATGAATTAAATCAGATATAACTTCTTTTCCTACACCACTTTCTCCAGTAATAAGAACGGAGCTATTAGTAGGAGCTACTTGCCTCACCGTCTCTATAATCCTTTGCATGGCCTTGCTTTTAGTCATTATTTGTCGACTTGAATTACTTCGCTCAAGTTTTTCTTCTATCTCTCTATTTTTTCGTGCAAGCTCACGTGTTTTTAAAGCTCGTTTCATAAGCAAAAGCAATCTGTTAAGATCTACAGGCTTTGTTAAAAAATCATACGCTCCCTTATGCATTGCTTCTACAGCAGTATTGACAGTTCCATGTCCTGTAAGGATAATAACAGGCACAGTAGCAAAATACGACACTATATGATCTAGGAGCCTCTCTCCATTTATGGGAGACATTTTCAAATCTGTAAGCACTAGATCAATATCACTATTCTGCAAAATTGTTATTGCTTCTTTTCCACTGCCACAAGAATAAACCAAATATCCCTCTTCCTCTAAAAAAGCACTCAACCCTCGTCGTATATTTTGTTCATCATCAACAACCAATATAGAAAATTTCATATATTCTTATTATAAATCATATTTCTACTTTGCACGAGAACGATAGGACAGTAACTGTTGTTCAGTTGCATGTGGAGGAAGTGTTACGGTAAACCGCGCTCCTTTTTTATATGAAGAATTATAAGAAAGCGTTCCGCCATGCATTTGAATAATTTTATTTGCGATGGTAAGACCAACACCACTTCCCGAATCTTTTGTTGTAAAATAAGGATCAAAGATATTTCTACATATCTCCTCTGTAATTCCAGAACCAGTATCTGCAATGCCTATTTGTATTTTCCCATTTACATAATTAGTTGTAATGCTTATAACCCCTCCAGTTTCTGACATCTCATCTATAGAATTTTTAATTATATTTAACAACGCATGCATAAGTGCATGTTTTGATATTTTTGCATTAGGCACTTTTTGGGAAAGGTTCACTACAAACTCAATTCTTTTATTAGAGGCATCGGGTTGTACAAAAGCAAGAAGTGTTTTAATAACCTTATTAAGGTTTTCGCTTTCAAAATTCATAGAATCCAATCTAAAATCTCGCAAAAACATATTCATAACTTTTTCCATATTCTCTATTTCTTCTCCAATAACGTTAATAGAGTCAATAATATTTTTTTTATCTTCTTGTACCATATTAAATATTTTCTTTATTCTTCTCTGTAACAGCTGCAAATGAATGCTAATTGATCCCAAAGGATTCTTTAATTCATGTGCAATTCCAACCATGATATTCTTCATAGACATAAACAATCTATCTCTATTGTTTTTTTGCTGAGTTTCAGTTTCTCCACTCTCATCTTCTGCAATAAACACTGTTCCTTCTATCTTAGTAATATTGTTGCTAATTCCCTTTTGTACAAGCGGGAATACCGATACGCGTATCCGAAATGTATCAGACAACGCATCATTTATAATACATCCTTGGTCACAAAAATGGGAAAGGAGATAACTTCTATTCTGAAAATCTTTTCCTTCTAGAATCGCTTCCTTTACGTCTTTTGCTAAAATATTATTTTCAAACAAATCCCAAATATAAGACTGTAATGACAATCCACAAAAGCACACAGATGTCATTTTATTATAATGAATAACCCTTCCGTCTAAATCTGTAACAATTATAATGTGCTTTAGAGAATCTAATACAGATAACAAAAATTGTTTTTCTTCTTTTGTTTTATTAACTAATGGTAGTAGTTGCTCATAAGGGAATCCTGACAGGTTTTCTTTGTGAAAAAATTCTTTCATATATTTATAATAGTAAATTTCATTTGTAATTTACCTGTACTTTACAGGTAAGATCCCTTATACATGCGAAAAGTTTTTATAATAATCCGAAACCTTGTAATACAAGGTTTCTAATACAATTTTAGGAGACATATGTAAAGCATCAACCTTTCTTACAGAACACATACATTCATGGAATATATGAGAAATAACTTGTGAAATCACATTTTCATTTTCAAGCAAATTTCTTAAACGTTTCTGAAATTCTGCCAAAAAATAAAGTGTCTGTTCACGTGCACTCTTTGTATTTGTAAACAATATTAGATTACGATCAAATGGTTTTTGCTCAAGGCTACCCCAAAAGTATTTCTCAACAGCCACATCTATATCCTCATTCATTGCTCCTTTGCTATGAAATGTTTTTAAATACTCATGAACACGCAAAGAGGATAATATCTTTTCTGAAGGAAGGCGAAATACTTTTTTTAAGACTTGCTTTTCATATTCTAATGAACGAGATGGAAACTGTATAACACATAATCGAGAGCGAATAGTCGGTAATAATAATGAAATATTTTCAGTGGTAAGAATAAAGTATACATCTTTTGGTGGCTCTTCTAAAATCTTGAGCAAAACATTTGAAGCAGAAGAGTTAAGATGCTCTATTTTTTCTATAATAACTATTCTTGCATTCGCATGATTATTCATTCTTACCCACGAAATCATATTTCTCATTAGGTGGACAGAAGCAATGTGCGTAGGGAATTCTTCTATCAGTTTTTCTACGCTTCTTATAATATCCTTTACTTGTTTTTTTCTTAGGGGAGTAATAGAACACTCAGACAAAGCAGTTGCATATGTCACACATATGTTTCTACACGCATGTAGATATTCCTCTGTTTTTGCTAAAGCAGATTGTATTTTCTTAGATGCTGGCATGTCTTCCCACAAGAAATAATGAGCTCTTTGTAAAACTTTCTGTATTGCCCTATAAAAGAAAAGATGCGTTCTCGCCGTTGGATAAATAGAAAGCATTTCTTCTGCACCTCTAATTTCAAGCATGAAATTACGTTTTCCAAGAAGAAGTACATTTTCATTCTCCATCAGCCGCATAAACACACACTGCTTACAGGTACAATTCCACTCCGCATTCTTTGTACAAAGCAAACAACGCGACAATTCTAATGCAAAGCTTAACTTCCCAGAACTTGGTAATGAACACACCAGCATTGACGGAGGAATCGTGCCATCTTTAATAATATTCTCCCAATGCTGTGTGATAATATCATAGCCTATAATGTTCTCAAACATAGCATCCGTAATTCAAGCAATACTAATTTAGAAAACCAAGAACTATTGTATACAATTTATCAAGATAGGGTATAACCTGACTATCTTTTAATACATTAGATAGCATAGGAAATATTTCCTGTACTCTAATGAGAAGTACAATTAAGAAAAGAATAATAGATCCCTTTAATACTCCCATAGCAAGTCCAGCAATTCTATTAAGATTACTTAGCATGGCAAAACGTATAAATCGAGACATATATAACTCTAAAATCTTTACAAGTATGTATCCAATAATAAAAAGCAATATCGGAGAAATTATTTTTGACACAATAGGAGGAATATTTAATGAGTTTTCTAAAAAACGCATTAAAGAATCACCAAAATATATTACCGCAATATATCCTACTACAAGTGCCAAAAGAGACATTACTTCATAAACAAATCCCCTAAAAAACCCTTGTACTAGAAAAAGAATTATTATACCTACAATAATAATATCTACAACAACACTTATATTCATATATTTAGTATACTAAAAAGTGTTTTTAGTAACAAGCACACAATATATCAACTAACACCATCAACACACATCATATAATAAAGGTAATCAATATTACCTTTATTATAATATTTTTACATTATATGTCTAAGCTATATTCTTTAAGAATCCTCTTTGTTCATCATATCTATTTTTTCTAATTCATCAAATGTAAGTTCAAAATCAAAGATGTTTATATTCTCTCTCATTCGCTCTCTCCTCACGCTTTTAGGAAGAATTCTACATCCTTTCTGCACGGCCCACCTTAACGCAACCTGTGCAATCGTTTTATTATGACGCCTTGCAATTGGCTCAAGGAGCTGAAGTTCAATTATATTACCTCGGGCTATAGGTCCCCATGCTTCTACAATGATTTCATGTTTATTACAATACATTCGTGTTTCTTTTTGAATACGAAGTGGACTCATCTCTATTTGGTTTACCACTGGCGTTGAGAGCCCTCTATCTTTAAGAATCTTTAGATGCTTAGGAGTAAAATTACTCACTCCTATATTTTTTACCGTCCCTTCAGATATAAGCTTTTCAAATGCCCTCCACGTATCTATAAACCCATCTCCGTCTCCTGGCCAGTGTATTAAAAACAAATCAATACTTTCTACCCCTAAATAATCTCTACTTCTTCGTCCTTCTTCAAGTGCTTTATCATACCCATGATCTGTATACCACAATTTTGTTGTAATATGTATCTTTTTATCTACTCCTGCGTTTCGCACTGCTCTTCCAACATCTTGTTCATTGTTATAATACCGTGCAGTATCTATGCTACTATAACCCTCTTCAATCGCTTCTGTAACAGCCCTATATGCTACATCGCCGGGTGAAATAAGATAAGTTCCAAAGCCAATAGCATCTATAGAAAATATTTTTGATCGTAATTGTATCATATTAATATGATATCAAAATAATCACATCTGATATATATATATTGCTCTTTATCTCTAATTGAACAATATATTATTCTATAAAGAAGTCCTTTACTTTTTGCAAAAGCGGTTTAGGAGATTTTTCTTCTGTAGCAGAGATGCGATCACGAGTCCACGCAATAATTTTTTTAGAACGTTGCTCTACAAGCTGTTGAGGATTTTGTGATTTTAATTTTTTGTACGCATGCAAGACAACACTTTTTATTGCGTCTGCCGTTTCTTCAAAATGCATATGTGCTCCCTCGGGATGTTCTGGTATAATACCATCTATAAAACCAAACCCAAGGGTATCACGTGCAGTCATTTTCATAAGCTCCGCAGCCTCCTGCATACGCTTAGGTTCTCTTAAAAGAATAGAGGCAAATCCTTCGGGAGAAATAACAGAATATACAGCATTCTCAAGCATAAATATTTTATCGCCAACACCAATTCCTAATGCCCCTCCAGATCCAGCTTCACCTATTACTATGCAAATAATAGGAACTTGTAACAATGAAAATTCTTTAAGGTTTGTTGCTATAGACTCACTTATACCCCGTTCCTCCGATGCAAGTCCAGGATATGCACCAGATGTATCTATAAGAGTAAGTATGGGTCTTGAGAAACGTTCTGCTTGCTTTGCAAGCCTCAACGCTTTTCTATATCCTTCGGGATGTGCCATCCCATAATTCCGCTTTATGTTTTCTTTCATATTTGCACCTTTTTGGTTTGCAATAAAAGTGAAATGTATTCCATTAATAGTACAAATGCCACCTATAAGTGCAGTATCATCTCCAAAACATCTATCTCCATGAAATTCTATGTATTGTTCACTCATATAATTGATATATGCAAGAGCATTAGGCCTATTAGGATTGCGAGCAAGAGTAACACTTTTCCAAGCACTTCCCTGATATTCTTTTTCAATGCTTTCTTTTACTTCTTTCTTATCATATTCTTTTTCCAAAAACTCTATTGCAGTATCTTTTTTCGTATCCTTTTCTAATTGTTCTTGTGCATTTTGTAATATCTTTACTACATCTAACTTTGAACGTTTAGCAAGACTTTTAATTTTTTCTATATACAAATCAATATCTTTACTCATGTTTTACTTTCCTTTATCATGTTTATGGGTGTCTATAAGATACGACAACACCTTTCTAAGCGTATCACGTTGTACTATAGCATCCACAAACCCTTTTTCTAATTGGAACTCTGATCGTTGAAATCCTTCGGGAAGCTTATGCTTAATAGTACCTTCTATTACTCTCGGACCTGCAAATCCAATAAGCGCATTTGGTTCTGCTAAAATAATATTTCCTAACATAGCAAACGATGCACTCACTCCTCCCGTCGTAGGATCTGTAAACAATATAAAAAGAGGCAATCTTGCTTGTTCTAATAGTGCAATTGCATGAGATGTACGGGCCATTTGCATAAGAGAAAAAAGCCCCTCATACATTCGAGCTCCACCACTTGCAGTAATAAGCATACAAGGAATATTACGATTTATAGCAGTAAAAATAGCTTGTAATATCCGCTCTCCCACCGTTACCCCCATACTTCCGCCTAAAAAGGAAAAGCTCATACATGCAACTACAATGTCTTTATCTACAATTTTTCCTATAGCAACGGATACTGCCTCGTCTTCACCTGATTTATCCTTTGTCTTTCTAAGTTTTACTTCATATTCAGGGTAATCAATAGGATTATTATAAGCCGCACTAAACGATATCTCTTCGTATATTCCACCGTCAAACAAAATAGAGAATCGCGTGTGAGCATCTATTCTAAAGTGATATCCACACTGTACACAAACAAAGAGATTTTTGATTTGTTCATCATCATCAAAATGAGCATGACACTGCGGACATTGTTTCTTATCAAGAATTAGTTGCTGATCTTGAAATCGAACATTTCCAAGAGTTGGCATTGTTTTTTTTCCTAGGAGTTCCATAACTCCCGATCTTATTTTTTGCCCAAATTCTTGAAATTTAAAATTTGCCATATATACTATTATAATATAAACTATTATTGTTTATTTCTTATAGGGTTATCTTTTCTCCCCTAAGACTCCACTCTCTTCTAAAAACCTAAGATTAAATCGTGATGATCTAAACAAGGAGTTTGTTAATATCTTCTTGAGCATTTCTTTATTGTGACTTAATGCTTTTCCACTTAGTTCTAGCTCTTCTAATGCCCTCAGCATCTTTTGTATTCCTTTCTTTCTATCATCTGCATATACAAGAAGTTTCATAAGAAGCGAGTCATAAAAGGGGGTTACAAATGTATTTTGTGTAACCCATGTGTCTACTCGTATCCCCATACCGCCCGGAATATTAATATTTTCAATAGTCCCTGGAGTAAGTGCATTTATTCTACATTCCATTGCATAACCTTTATGAACTATGTCTTTTTGCGAAAATGAAAGTTTTTCTCCTGATGCAACACGTATCTGCCACTCTATAAGATCAATACCAGTAACAAGCTCAGTCACAGGATGTTCAACTTGTATTCGAGAGTTCACTTCCATAAAATAAAAATCATTCCCATCAAGCAAAAATTCAACTGTACCAACATTCTCATAGCCTATAGACAAAGCAAGTTGTATTGCAGCCTCTCCCATTCTTTCCCTTAACACCTGATCTACTGCTGGAGAAGGGCTTTCTTCTATAATTTTCTGATGTCTCATTTGCACTGTACAATCTCGTTCTCCCAAATGCACAACATTACCATAAGAATCTGCTAAAATCTGAATTTCAACATGCCGAGGATTAACTAAAAATTTCTCAATATATACTCTTTTATCAGAAAACGATTTTTCTGCTTCGCTCGAAGTAATTTGAAGTGCATGCTCAAAATCCGAATCTTTTTCTACTACTCTCATTCCCTTACCACCACCACCGCTTGCGGCTTTTATAATTATGGGGAAGCCATGTTCTTTAACAAAATCTGCTACTTGCTGTACCGAATCTACTGCTTCCTCCGTACCTGGAACAATTGGCACATGTGCATTTACAGCGCTTTTTTTTGCAGATATTTTATCTCCTAAAAGCCGTATTGTTTCTTGTTTGGGTCCAATAAATATAAGACCTTCATCTATAACTCTTTTTGCAAACTCCGCATTCTCACTTAAAAAACCCACCCCCGGATGAACAGCATCGCAATCATTTCCAGAAGCAGCCGCAATAATATTATCTTGTTTTAAATATGACTTTGTTGACTCGGAAGGACCAATACAAATACTCTTATCTGCAAAGGAAACAGGAAATGAATCTTTATCTGCTTGAGAATACCCAATAACACTCCTTATACCAAGCTCTTTACAAGCCCTAATAATACGAAGTGCAATTTCTCCTCTATTTGCAATAAAAATAGATTTCATCATAAAGCCTTGACCTCAAACAATACTTGCTCAAATTCCACAAGACTTGCATTTTCTACAAGGATAGACACTATTTCCATATCAAACTCAGCTTCAAGTTCATTCATAACTTTCATTGCTTCTAAAATACAAATCACATCGCCTTTTTCCACTTTATCTCCTACTTGTACAAATGGAGGGAGATCTGGTGCAGATGACCTATAGAATGTCCCAACTATTGGTGAAATAACCGCATCACCCTGCGTTATATCTGAAGGATGTTCTAATGAGGGAGAAGCCACCTTAGATGAAGATGTAACATGTTTCTCAACTGTTATCGCATCATGTTTAAAAACATTTCTTTCTCGTGACAATTTAATTTTATATAAACCGCCTGATTCATTATATTCTATGGTAGTTGATGTAAGACTGCTCTTCTCAAACCACTCAAGTATAACTTCTAAATCTTTTTTATTAATAGACTTCATATATCCTCCAAACAACTGTTTATTTCCATTATACCAGAGATTATAATCTTTTGAAAAAACAGAAATCACTTTTTCTTATCAAAAAGAATATAAATAAACTCTTTATAAAACAATTATTCATGTTTTGCACTATGAAATTGATAAAATCCCCGCAATATTTCTTCCAATTCACGCGGTTTATATGCATGTATGGCATGTTTGGAATCTTTTATCTCTTCAAGCTCCCATGTTGGAAAGAAATGCTCAATATTCTCGTAATATTCTGGTTTAATATAGTCAGACTGTCCTGCCATCACAAAAAGAATATTTCCATTATAAGAAAGGTGCTTTAGTTCACTTACTGGAAAAGATCTCAATATATCATAGTTTCTTTTAATATGTTCAATCCTTGCATAGAGCCCCAACACCCCATCAGATTTTGTATAAACGTTTTTTCTAAGAAACATAGCTATTTCTTTATCAGAAATATGAGACTCAATAGTTGACCTAATAACCTCTCTTGTAAGTATGTCTTTTTTTCTCGAAGAATGAAAGAGGCGATTAAGATCCACAAGAGCTTCTATTTCCTTTATATGTTCTGGAGGATATTCAACTGGTGCGATATCAAGAGCAACAACATTTTTAATTCTCTGCGGATATAAAAGAGAATATACCATAGCAAGCTTTCCCCCCAAAGAATGCCCCACCATATGCACTTTATCTATATTCTTTAAATATACGTGTTGGTGCAATGTATAATCAAGCATGCGAGCCATATTTACAAACGTTGCACTTTCCAAGGTAGGTGATCTACCATGATTAGGAAGGTCATAAGGAATGATATCAAATGTATCTTGAAGCATTCTTCCTACACTTGCCAAGTTATCAGACATGCCAAAAAGCCCATGAAGAAGTACACATGGACACTTAGTAAAATGAATGTCAAAAGATACCGACGAATATAATGTTTTAATTATAAAACCATCTTATTTTTTCTTATGTTTTCTTTTCTTTTTTTGAATTAATATTTCCGCACGAATTTTGTCTACATCTGTAGAGGATATTGTTTCATTTGATGGAGCAACTACCACACTTTTTGTCACTTGAGAAGTATTTGATATTTGTCTTACATTCTTATCGGCAATTATATTTCCCTTTTTGCTTTTCATAAATATTTTTTGAACACCAAACACATAGAGCATAGGAGTTGCAATAAACACAGACGACCATGCTCCTTCAACAAGCCCTAAAAGCAATACGCGAGCAAAATTTTGTATGTCTCCACGAGCAAAGAAGTATATAGCTGCTACTGCAAGTATAGTCGTAAATGACGTAATAATAGTTCGTGAAAGAGTACGTGTTATACCTGTATCGGTAATTTCCGTAAAAGATGCTCCTTTCATAAGATTTGCACTTTCTCGAATACGATCAAATATAACTATGGTATCATTAAGCGAATAGCCAACAATAGTAAGCACTGCCGCAACAGTAGAAACGGTTACTTCAATTTGAAATGCCCCTATAAATCCAAGTACAAAAACAGTATCATGAACAAGTGCAACAATAGCTGCAAGCGAAAATCTAAACTTAAATCGCAATGCAACATAAAGCATAATAAGTACCAAGGCAAGAAGCGTAAGCGTGATCGCCGATCTAAACAAACTCTTTGACAGCGTAGCTCCTATAAAAGATGATCCAAGTATTTCCATAGAAGGATATTCTTTTGCAAGAACTCTTCTCAATGATGCAATTCTCTTTGCTTGATCTTTTTCTGTAGAAGATATTTTTATACTAAATGTTCTTTTTGTCGCATTACCCACAGGGGTTATTACTGCACGGGGAAAATCACCTGCTATAGCAGTTTGGATATTATCTGCATTTGATACAGATGGTATAGAAACTTCTACACTTTGACCAGACCTAAAATCTATACCAAGGTTAAAACCACCTCTATAAACAGTAATCCCTATGAGAATTGATGTAACAAATAGTGATATTATAAGTCCCGTTGTATTAAACTTTGAAAACGCTATAATTTTATTCATTATTATATCGCCTCCACGTAATACTAATTCGTTTTATTTTGAATACATCCGTAAAGAAATCAAAAAATAATCGAGAAACAAACAATGCAGATATAAGTGTAGTAATAATCCCTGATGATAATGTTACTGCAAATCCCTGTATAGGTCCAGAAGCAATCTGTGCTATAAAGAATGCCGCTATAAACGTAGTTGTATTTGCATCTACTATTGTTAGAAATGCTTTTTTAAATCCCGCCTGAATAGCCACTGCCCGCGATCTTCCAAGTAACAGCTCTTCTTTGATTCTCTCATAAATGAGCACATTTGCATCCACAGCCATACCCACAGTGAGTATAATCCCAGCTATACCAGTAAGAGTTATAGTAAAACTAAATGAGGCCAAAACTGCCGCAAGAAAAAGCATATTAAAAGCAAGTGCAACTATAGAAACAACTCCAGCTCCTTTATAATAAAGGATCATAAACACAATTACTAAAATAATACCAACAAGTATTGCCTTAAGCCCAGCTTCTATAACAGTTTTTCCTAAAGTAGGTCCTACTACCTGCTGATTCACAATCGTAAGCGTTACTGGCAATACAGCAGTTTGAAGAATAGTTGCTATATTACTGGCTTCTTCTAAGCTAAACCCTTGTATAACAGCCTGCCCATTGCTAATAACAGCACTCAATCTTGCATATGCCCTTATTTTATCTCCAAGCAAAATTGCCATCGATTGTCCAAGATAATCGCCTGTTATTTTAGCTAGTTTTTCTGCTCCAACACTATTCATCTGAAAATTAACCATCGGCTGATTGGTAAGTGGATCCGAAGTCACTTGTGCCTTTTCAAGATTTTCTCCATTAATACCATACACATCAGAATCTTGATATATTGCTATCCATCGAACATGTTTATCTAAGCCAAACTCGTCACGTGTTACATACTCTACTACTTCTGTTCCCGCAGGAATAAAATCTAAAGACTCATTAGGGTTATAAACCCATGATGGATTACTTTCCTGTAATCGTATAAGTTCGTCTGTTGCATCACCATCTACAATGCGAAATGCCATCGTTCCCTTTCCCTTAATAAAACTATTTATTCTTTCCGTATCATTATCTCCAGGTATTTCTATAAGGATACTATCATTATTTTGTTTTCGTATTTTTGGTTCGCTAACACCAAATCGGTCTATTCGACTTTGTAAAACTAAAATAGCTCTCTCAATGGCATCAGAAAGATCTTGAGCCGATGGAGTACTTTTTCCCAAACGCTCTGCAAGATCTTTTTTATCTACCTGTAAAGTAACGCTTATACCACCCGATATATCCAACCCAAGAGTAATAATACGTGCTTTTTGCTCCTTGAGCATAATAATTTTTTCTCTATAAAAGGATACCAGTGTATTAAACACATCCGTTTTATTAGTATATTGACTAAGCGTTTTTTCTATAGTACTGTTTTTTTGAAGTGTTTTATTTGCTTCTTTTGCCCTCTTCTGTGCTTCTTTCCACACAAAAGCAATTCCACCTGTGCTAAATTGTTGTGCTTTAAATTCATCCTTTGCACCCTCTTCTGTCATTGAGATTATACTTTTTGAATCTTTCTCTGCCTCTTTAAATGAATAGTTTCTAATAGACTCACGAGATCGCTGTGCAAGATTTTTTTCACTTTCTGGCAACAAAAAATACCATCGTATCGTGGGATACAATGATAACAATGACAATCCAATTAAAATTATTAGCAGGAAAAAGCGAACTCGTTTACTCATAAACTCTATGCCTCAATATTACATACTATAGTTAATGTATATTTAATAATTAATCTTTTTATAAAGATTTTAATTATTTTTTATCTTCTACCTTATTTACTGGATTTTCACTCTTTGAGTTAGAAGTTTTTACTGGTTCAGAAATATTTTTCTTTGATTCCTTTGGAATAATAGTAGATATAGCTTCCTTAGCAAACTTCATTTTAACGTTATCATCAATCTTTACAATTATATGGCCACCATCAACTCGTGCAACAGTGCCATATATTCCCCCAATAGAAACAATTTCGTCCCCTACTTTCATTTCTGCTAACTTCTTCTGAAGTTCTTTTTTCTTTTTTGATTGCGGACGTATAAGAAACATATACATTACAACAAAAAGCAACCCAAATGTAAGTAAGCTAAACATTGTAGAGCCTCCTTGTTGTCCAGATCCGCCAGACGGTGATGCTAATAATAACAGTAATTCATTCATACTTTTTTCCTCTTTAATAAATTAATAAATTTTTTATCGCCTAGATGCATCTATAAAATTAGAACATACCATACACAATGTAATTAGCATATCATATGCTACAGTATTAGTCAATGATTACAGCACACAAAATTCCATAATTACATGTTAATGATACATGTAATTAATCAATGATTACAGCAAAAAGATAGCATTCTTACAATGAAACACTATACTATAAAGGATTTCATAAGAATACTTTCCTATAAGTCATTAATAACTAACTCGTTGTTGCACCATGGCTTGCAGATTGTACTAATTGTACATATTTTTTAAATACGCCCCGCGAATATCGTTCCGCAGGAGCTTTCCACTGTAAGCGTCGTCTTTCAATTTCTTCTTTAGAAAGTTCCACGGATATTTCTTGTTTTTCTGTGCTTATAGATATAATATCTCCTTCATGTATAAAAGCTATAACTCCTCCCACTTGCGCCTCTGGAGATACATGCCCAACAACAATACCATGGCTTCCTCCCGAGAATCGACCATCAGTTATAAGTGCTACATCTTTTTGTAATCCTGCTCCTGCTATAGCTGCTGTAGGAGAAAGCATTTCTCTCATTCCAGGACCACCTTTAGGACCCTCATATCGTATCACAATTACATCTCCTTTTGCTATCTTACCTTTCAGTATTGCCTGTAATGCTGCTTCTTCGCTATCAAATACACGAGCTGGACCTTTGTGAACAATCTCACCATGACTACCACAGGCCTTAAGCACCGCTCCTTCTTCTGCAAGATTGCCTTTTAGTACCATAATAGGTCCCTTACTTCTCTCGGGATTATCAAAACTTTTAATTACATTCTGCCCATCAAGTGAATATTCAATGTTTTCAAGATTTTCTGCTATTGTTTTTCCTGTTATAGTAAGACAATCTCCATGTAGCAATCCTCTCTCTAAAAGCATTTTCATTATCACTTCAACTCCTCCTACTCTATATAAATCTTCCATCACATACCTTCCCGCAGGTTTCATATCTGTAAGGATGGGAGTGCTTTCATAAAAAGCGTTAAAATCATCTATAGACACATCTACTTCTACTTCTTTTGCTATCGCAATAAGGTGTAAAACCATATTAGTAGATCCGCCTAGTGCCATTCCTACCCTTATAGCATTTTCAAACGCTTGTTTCGTAAGTATGTCTTTAGGGGTAATATTTTTTTCTATACATACGACAAGTGCATCAGCCGATGCCTCCATTATTGAAGCTCTTTTCGCATCATCTGCAGGCATAGACGAAGAACCTGTAATTCCCATCCCTATTGCCTCCATTGCTGCTGCCATCGTGTTTGCAGTATACATTCCTCCACAGGCACCTGCCGTTGGACAAGAGTTACATTCTATAGCATATCTTTCTTTTTCATCTATCTTTTTCGCACCAAAAGAGCCTACAGCTTCAAAAGCAGATACTATATCAAGTTTTTTTCCCATCCAATATCCTGCACGAATAGTACCTCCATACACAAACACTCCAGGCCGATTGAGTCGTGCCATCCCCATTACCGTTCCTGGTATTGTTTTATCGCACCCTCCTACTCCAAGTATTGCATCCATTTGATGGCCTATGGCAACGAGTTCTATTACATCAGAAATAGTATCTCGGGATACAAGAGACGCTTTCATTCCTTCGTGTCCCATAGCCTCTCCATCAGTTACTACAAAGGTATGGAATGTCATAGGAAATGCACCTTTTTCCTTTAGCCGCTTCTTAGATATATCTGCAATTTTATCAAGGTGTAAATTACAAGGACTCACGTCACTCCCAGCACTCGCTATACCAACTATGGGTTTACTAAAGTCTTCATCTTTCATTCCAATGGCACGAAGCATTGCTCTATTAGGAGTCCGTTCAACCCCCTCTGTCATCTTTTGACTATAAATATTTTTATTTTGCAAGCTCACATAAACTCCTCATATTACAATTTTAATATCTAAAATTTACCTTTTATATAAGGAAGGGCATTATATACGCGTGCTATTTCATCTTCATGAGATAACATTACATTTGTAGTGTCCCATATGCCAGAAATAAACGCACTTTGTATTTGAGGAGCAATATTTGCAACATACACTTTTTCTCCTACCACAATCTTTGATTGCTCAATATCTATAGATATTGGCGTTTGTGGAGTATTCTGTATAATATTTTGTATCTCTAATATTGATTTCTTTTCTAGCATTATTGCGGGAACACCAAGTGCCATACAATTGCCCGAAAATATCTCCGCAAAAGATTCTCCTATTATAGCATCTATTCCACTACGCATAAGCGTTTGTGGGGCATGCTCTCTTGATGAACCACATCCAAAATTACTATTTACTATGAGTATATTTGCTCCTTTATATTTTTCATCATTAAAGGGATGTTCTTTTTTATTTCCTTCTGGATCATATCTTAAATCGTAAAATGCATATTTTTCTATTCCTTCAAAGGTAACTTCCTTCATATATCGAGCAGGAATAACTTGATCAGTATCTATATCATTTCCAGATACCACTATGCCCCTCCCTTCTATTCTACATATTTTTTTCATTTGTACTCCTTGTTCTTTTATATATTATTTCTAACGTCTACAACTTCGCCAGCAAGCGCTGCTGATGCTACCATTGCCGGACTCATAAGCAAAGTTCTTCCTGTAGGAGATCCTTGTCTACCGATAAAATTTCTATTAGAAGAACTTGCACATAATTCATCACCAGAAAGCTTGTCTGTGTTCATTCCAAGACATATTGAACATCCTGCTCCGCGCCATTCAAAGCCTGATTCTTCAAATATTTTTGGAAGTCCTTGTTTCTCTGCCTCTCGTGCAACTTCCATTGATCCCGGAACAACAAAGGCGTATACGTTGTTAGATATTTTCTTTCCTTTTAAAATACGTGCAGCTTCTGTAAGATCACTTAGTCTTCCATTTGTGCAAGAACCAATAAATGCAACATTTATTTTCTTTTTAATCATTGACTCGCCTTCTTGAAATTTCATATGTTGAAGTGCTTTTTCTGCAAGCATCCTCTCATCATCCGAAAAGCTACTCAAAGCTGGAATAGTGCTATCGATAGAGATAGCATGTCCTGGTGTTATTCCCCAAGTAACCATGGGAGCAAGCGTCTGTGTGTCAATAGTATATTCATTATCATAATGGCTCTCTTCACTAGAAGAAATAGATTGCCAAAACATCTTTGCTTTCTCAAATTCTTCTCCCTTAGGAGCATAGCGTCTCCCCTCAATAAAAGAAAAAGTGGTTTCATCGGGATTAATATATCCCACACGAGCACCGCCCTCTACACTCATATTACATACGGTCATTCGCCCTTCCATGCCCAATTTTTCTATTGCCGACCCCGCATATTCATATGCATATCCTAAACCACCCATAACACCAAGATCAGCTATAATGCGAAGTATAATATCTTTTGCGTATATTCCATATGCAAGCGTTCCATTAATAGTTATACGACGTACCTTAGGCTTTTTAAGTGCTATACATTGGCTTGCAAACACATCTCTTATTTGTGATGTCCCTATTCCAAATCCTATAGACCCAAACGCACCATGTGTTGATGTATGACTGTCTCCACATGCTATAGTCATACCTGGCTGTGTAAGCCCAAGTTCTGGAGAAATTACATGTACTATTCCTTGATCTCCACTTGCAGGACTAAAAAATGCAAGTCCGAATTCCTTTGTGTTTTTTTCAAGCTCTTCCATCATTTTTTCTGCAAGACCATCACTATAAGGTCTTTCTACATTTTTTGTGGGAATAATATGATCTACCGTTGCAAACACTCTCTCAGGATATTTCACTCGCAAACCTCGTTCTCTCAGCATCTGAAACGCTTGTGGCGAAGTAACTTCATGAATAAGATGCAACCCTATAAAGAGTTGATCCTGTCCACTCTCAAGTGTACACACCTTATGCATATCCCATACTTTATCAAATAATGTATTGCTACTCATTATCTACCTTCCTCAACTTTTTACAATAAACAAAAAACACGATATGAGAATGTTATGCGGTAGGGGTGCTGCCTCGTAACATCAAAACCGTGCCAGTTCGTATTACTTCTATTATACCATAAGATTCCATAATTTTTTCTATAGAGTTTAGTCTATCTTCTTTCGCCATACAACTTAAGATGATTGTATGCGAACTAATATCAACAATGGTACACTCAAGAGTATTTGCCAAATGCAATACATCGGAACGATTCCCTACAGTAAGCTTTATTTTCATAAGTGACATTTCTAACTGCACGGAATCATCATGTGTTCTATCTACAGCATGAATGACATCAACTAGTTTATTAAGTTGCTTAAGTATTTGCCCTAATACTTTTTCTTCTCCTCTAGCAGATATTGTTATAATCGAGAATTTTTTATCATGAGTTGGATGTGTTATAAGACTATCTATATTGTATGACCTTCTTGCAAAAACCAATGCAATTCGTATTAATACACCAGGTTGGTTATTTACAAGAAGCGTAAGTACTGTTCTTATATCTCCATCCATCATGTACTCCCCTCTGGTTTATCTAGCTTTTTCTTTGGCGGTTCTATTATCATTTGATCGTATGTTCCACCCGCTGGTATCATAGGAAAAACATTTTCTTCTTTCTCTACCTCTGCTTCTATAAGAACTGGCCCCTTATGTTTTAATGCTCTTTGTACACTTCGCGATACATGAGCGCTATGTCGTATTCGAATACCTTTTATTCCATATGCAGATGCAAGTCGTACAAAATCGGGATTTCCATTCATTTCTACTCCACTGAGTCTATTGTCATAAAAAAGGCTTTGCCATTGCCTTACCATTCCTAGATATCTATTATTTATAATAAATATTTTTATAGGCAGTTTATTAATAGCAATTGTAGCAAGCTCACATGATGTCATCTGAAATCCTCCGTCTCCAATAAAAGCAACAACCACTTTTTCGGGGCACGCAAATTGAGCCCCAATTGCTGCAGGAAGTCCATACCCCATAGTTCCAGCTCCTCCCGAACTAAGCCAATGATTATGCCGAGATATTTTATAATATTGTGCTGCCCACATTTGATGTTGCCCAACATCAGTAGATACTATAGCTTCTCCCTTTGTTTGTTTGTACACTTCGTCTATCACATGCCTTGCTTTAAGCCCTCCACCTTTTTTGTATTTTAGAGGGTACTTCTTTTTCCACCGATTTACAATAGTAATCCATTCGGGATGTCTTTTATACGGTGCTATTGAAGCAATTCTTTCAAGTGCCAGATTAGCGTCACTGTGTATAACACAATCAAGTGGAATGATCTTTTCAAATTCAGATTCATCTACATCTATATGTATTTTTCGAGCGGTCTTGCAAAACTCTTCTGTCTTTCCAGTAATTCTATCGTCCCAGCGAGATCCTATAGACATAATAAGATCACATTCTTCAACAGCCTTATTTGCATAGGCTGTACCATGCATACCAAGCATGCCAAGACTCAATTCATGAGTTTCTGGAAATGCTCCTTTACCTAAAAGAGTATTAGTCACAGGAATAGACATTTTTTCAACAAGATTAAGCAAAGCTCTTCCCGCATTTGAAAGTATAACCCCATGTCCTGCAAGAATAACTGGCTTTGATGCACTCTGTAAAAGTTCAACTGCATATGCCACAGATTCATCAGTTGGACTCGGTACTGATTTGACCCCAGGAAGATATTTTTCTTGTTCATAGTTTTGTGTAATACATAAAGACGAAACATCTTTAGGAATGTCTATAAGTACTGGCCCAGGTCTTCCAGCTTGAGAAATATAAAATGCCTCTTTTACAATTTTTACGATGTCATTCGGTTCTTTTACAAGATAAGAATGTTTTACCACAGGAAAGGTAATCCCCATAACATCGGCTTCCTGAAATGCATCAAGCCCAAGATTGGCACGTGTTTGCTGTCCCGAAATAACTATGATAGGAATAGAATCCATTATTGCTGTAAATAGTCCTGTTACAGTATTAGTTGCCCCTGGACCAGAAGTTACCAAAACAACCGCCGTCTTTCCTGTCGCCCTTGCATATCCATCTGCCATATGCATTGCCCCTTGCTCATGGCGAGTAAGGATGAATTTTATAGAAGAATTTATAAGCGCATCAAAAATAGGTATTGCAGCACCACCAGGATAGCCAAAAATATACTCAACACCTTGTTGTTCCATTATTTGCAACATTATTTCTGCAACGAAGAACTTCTTTTCAATCATAATACAATAATTATAGAACATTTTCATAAAAAAAAGTCATATATTCCCTAATATAAATTATATTTATTTATATTTTAATATATTACCTTCTGTATCTACATTTATGAGAATAAACAACAACAAAAATATGCTATTCCCCTTCAAAAACAGGATATTAAATAAGAAAACAATAAAAATACAACAAAACAATCTCAATGAACTTATTAAGAATAAAAATAATGTAGTAAAATAGTTTTTAGCACTATGTAAGCATGTGTAATGAAGTTATATTACAATAATATATTAAGTTAAATCTTTCTAATGTCTTTTTACTAGAGGAATCACTATTAAATTTACAATTATATTAAAAAAAACCAAGCATTCTTATAAAAGAAAGATAAAAGTATATTGATCCCATTCCAACCACCCCTATAAGCAATCCAAAATACACAAGGTGTTTCGTCTTTATAAGGCCTGTTCCATAAGCAAGCGCATTAGGTGGCGTACTTATAGGAAGCAGCATGGAAAGTGATGCTGCAAATGTAACGCTTATAATTAATAAGACAATATCACTCTGCAAAACATCTGGAATTGCATATCCTATAGCAACAAGAAGAGGTATAAGAAGATTTGAAGCCGCTGTATGAGACATGAAATTAGAAAGTATATACATTATTCCCATGGAAATAATTATAACAAGCGTAAAAGAAGTATTATCAAACTTTAAAATACTTGTAACACGATCAGAAAGTCCTGTTTTTTCAAGTCCCACCCCTATAGCAATTCCTCCCGCAACTAACCACAGCACATCCCAGTTAAACATTTTTAAGTCTTCTTTTGTACATATCCCCATGATGAAAAATATGAGCATGGGTATCATCGCAACTATATAACTATTCATTCCATGTATAAAATCTGTCATCCACAAAAGGATAGTAAATACAAACGTGACAGACACAATAATGCTCTTTCTTTTCTTCCATCGTTTCTCTTTTCCTATTTCTTTGCTAACCTCTTTTTTCTCTTCAAATAAGGATAAACGGATTTGTGTTCCTTTGCTACGAAAACATATAATAAGAACAATCCAACTAAATAGTAACAACACCAATACGAAAGGGATAGAAAACATCATCCACTTAGAAAAATTAAGACTAACATCAGGACCAAGAGCTCTTAGGGCTATTGCGTTAGGAGGGGTGCCTATAGGAGTTCCCATTCCTCCTATGTTAGCAGCAATAGGTATTCCCAAAGCAAGTGCAACTCTTATTTTGCTCTCTTTTGGTATAGATTTAAATACTGGCATAAGCACAGAAAGCATCATTGCTGTAGTCGCAGTATTACTCATAAACATAGAAAAGACTGCTGTAATAAGCATGAACCCTAGCAATACATTGTTAGGGTTCTTACCAAAAGGGACTAAGATAGTTTTTGCAATTTTATAATCGAGTTTATATTTAGATGAGGCAAAGGCAAGTGTAAATCCACCTAAAAACAAAATGATAATTGGTGCAGAGAATGCTGCCATTATGTCTTTATAGGGAACGAGCTCACCCACCCCTTCTTTCCGAAAAAAAATAAAACCCTTATCAGAAATAGTAATAAGTTCAAGTACTATAACAAGAAGTGAAGTAGAAAAATTCGGAATAGGCTCAAGAATCCAAAGCAATGCCGCCATAATAAATATAGCAGCAATACGTATCTCTACTTCTGTAAACATATTAAATGGATATGATTGAGGAGCAATAAATAAAAACATCATTGGCAATACTAATGAAATAGTTAATGTCATCAAACGGAATCGATTCTTAAAAGTTAAAGATACAATAGGCATACTCCGTATTATAATAAAGTTGGATATAAATAGTCAACAAAGATGTGCTTTTTTACAACTATTAACTCTATTTACTACAAAAGCATATATATTCGTGCAATGCTATGAGAACATGATAAAGAGTACTTGCAGGAGCGTTTTTTGATATATTATTATAGTGTTCATCAACCTGATCATACCATACCCCTTTATCTGTTATAAAATAATAAGAAAATATTTTCTTGAGTGTCTCTTCGGCGAGATCTAAATGTTTCTCTTTTCTTGATAAATCCGTAGCACGTTCTCTTAATGCAAGATGTGCCTTTAGTTTTTCTGTTTGTACCCAAAGTCTATGCGTGTCTCGATATATTCTTCCATCAAAATAACACTCATCGTATCCTAAACCTGTCACAGGGCTTGTTCCTAAAAGAGCAAACGTATATAAATTAGAAATCACATCTACTGTTTTGCCAGTAAGCCTTTCATATTTACATAATAGCCAAATCCATTCATAATGATGCCCGGGATCAACCAACTCTCCCTTTTGCTCATCAGGCATCCAATTATCTTTAAAAAATTCCCTAATAATATTTTCCTCATATGTGCACATGTGCTTTCTAAAAAGACCATATATTTTCTCTGCAGCAATAATCCAATGCTTATCTCCAAATAACTCATATAAATTAAGCAATGCCTCAAAAATATGCATATGTGGGTTTTGTTGTCGCGGGCTTCCATCATCTGGAATACTCGTAACAAATCCTCCATCGCTATGGGCAAATATGGTTTCAAAAAGGCCCCATACTTTATAAAGCCATTTCTTATAGATATCATCTTTAGTAGCGTAATAAAGCCATCCAAATCCCAATAATACAAAAGCATGTTCATACGTACGAATATGTTTATCTTTATGACTTCCATCACGAGTCGTAAGAGATACAAAGCCTCCTCTTGGCATCCAACACTTTTCCATCATAAATAATGCACCAGCTTTAGCAACCGACAGGGTATCTGAATACCCCCATACCGTACCAGCACTATGAGAAAATATATTTCGAGGGTGTATCCTAAACCGTTTATCTAAATTATATTGTGGTTTCCCCGAAAATGATAAAGCCTCTACATACCCACCATGCTTCTTATCATATCCTGCACTTCCCCATGTTATAAGTGCTTTCTGTAAGAACTCCTTTGACTCCCCAACAAATTTCATATTTTTTATGGATTATTATTTATACACCAGTATTTACAATATGCAATTTAGTATTAGAAAGAGCATCTAACTTCTCTTTCATAAGATGAGATATATTTTTATCTATCACAACATGTCCAACATGTGAGAGATTAGAAATCACATGTCCCTCATTATCATTATATTGGTTACTCTCAAGGAGCAATATAGTCATATTAGCATTAAGCATCATTTGTTTTTTAATTTCAACTTCTGAAATATCAGACTCTATAATATCAAGGTTGGAATTAATAGAATCACATCCTAAAAACACAATTTCTGTTTTATAGTCTTTAAAAAATGACTCTGTTTCTTTGCCAATAGTACTAAGAGAAGCTGATCGGATCAACCCTCCCGAACAAAACACACAGCCTATATCAAGTATTCTTGTTGCCTTGTTTGCTATAAAAAAACTATTAGTAACAACACCAATATCTGCAGTTAAAGGAGAATCCTTCAACTGATCAATAATAGAACAAATAATTGCTTTAGTATCAAATGAATACATTTTCTGAGATCTTATAAATGTTTTGCTTACATACTTTGCAATATCTTGTTTTATTTCTTTGTTCACTTCTATGTCATCTTCAATGAAGTTCTTTTCTTTAAAACCACTTGCAATCTTGACCCAACCATGGTGTAATTCAAGTTTCTTTTCTTCATAAAGCTCTCTCGTTAAACGATGAACTGTCATTCGGGAAACATCAAAAAAATCTGATATTTGTTTATTTGAAACACTCTTCTTTATTTGTATATACTCAAAAATAGTTTCTTTTCTATTCTTCATATTAGTTCTCTACTCCTTTTAAAGTTATCCGCATACATATACAATACGTTTATGAATAAAAACCTTTTCATGTTAATATTGTAGGAAATATTTGACCAAAAACACAATTTAATAAAAACTTTTCTACATAAACTCTATAAATATTATAAAAGATGCACATATGTTTTTCCACTTCCGCCATCAGAAGGAGCTGCTTGTTTTATTTCTTTCACATATGGATGCTTTTTCATTTCTTCATGTATTGCTCTCATTAGTGTATGCATCCCTTTCCCGTGAATAATGCTAAAACACTTTATACGAGAAATTATTGCTCTATTTAACTGTGCATCTACACAAGAAAGAGCCTCTTCAACACTACATCCCCGTACGTCTATAGTAAATGAAGGCAATACTACTCCGTCTATCTGATACAATGCTTTATTCTCTTTTTGTTCCAACCGGAAATTACTTTGCATGTTGTCTTTATCAAAAGATTGTGTTTCTAACTTATGTTTGGCTAGATCTTGCTTATAAACAAGTTTCTCGCGAGAAAGTTCTAACATTATAATTCCTGCTCGTACCTGATATGTATTCTTTTTTATCCTTCTAATTATTACTCCTTTAACATTACTATCAATTATAGTCACAATATCCCCCTCCTTAAGTGCACAGAGATTCATGGCATGCACATATTGTTCTGATTTTAATTGTAATTGTTTTATAGAAGTTTCAAAACACTTAACAGAAGTACGAAATTCGTTTACTAGGGTTGTATTTTCTCTTGTTTTTTTTTCTTTGTTTTTATGCATACCAGCAAGTTCTGCTGTAAGTTGCTCAAATTTTTTCCTCATTTTATTTAGAAGGGGATATCCTTCCTGCATAGTATTATGATAAAAATTATATTCTTGTTTAGCAAGAATTCTTTTCTTTTCTTCTAGCAATTGTAATTCGTTAGTTATCATTTTTTCCTTTTCTATGTTCTTATCCCTAACTCTTTTTGCTTTTTGATATGTTTTCTGTATTTCTTGTAGAAGACTATCATAGTTTTTTCCAAAAAGATTCATAACCTTCTTGTATTTAGAAAGAATAGCGACAGAAATACCTGCTCTCCTTGCTGCCTTTACTGCTTCACTTACACCTATTGCTCCGTACACAATGTTATAATTATTCTCAGGCTCAATCGCTGCTATTTGTATATGATCATGAGTGAGGGCATAGTGCTTAATAATAGCCAAATGTGTTGTAAGAACAGTATATACATTTCTATTATGAAGATATTCTAAAATCGCCCACGCTAACGCCCCTCCTTCTCTATCATCAGTACCCCCACAAAACTCATCAAACAACAATATTACAGGGTAATGATAGCTTTTCTCCACAGATGTAATAGCACCATGTACATCACTAATATGAGAAGAAAACGTTGAATGTCCTTTAATAATATTTTGATTATCACCAATCACAGCATACACATCACAAAAAAAAGGAAGTCGTGATTCCCGCTCCACCATATGAGTACTAACACAAGGCGCTTCCACAAGAACAGGAATAGCACTTTGATTCATAAGAATAGCAAGCCCCAATGTTTTAAGTGCAAACGTTTTTCCTCCCTCATTAGGTCCTGTAAGTGCAAGTTGTAGAGTCTTATTATTCATTACAATATCAATTGGTTGTGCATCCCTTACTAAAGGATGCCTTATCCCATATAATTCTATAGGAGTCATACTACATTGAGAAGCATTAATATTAAAACAAAGCAATGAAGAATCGTTTTTTATACCATATTGCGCCTGAGCATATGCACAATCAAATTCAATAAAAGCATCATACAATTTCTGAAGAGAAGATAAAGACTTACACACAGCTTCACTAAGATCTTTACATATTTTATATATAATTTTCTTTTCTTCTACACATATCATTTCCATTTCATTATTAAGATGATAAAGCTCTGGTATTTCTATAAAAACACTCTTTTCTGATCCTGAATTTCCATGTAATATACCCTCTACCTGAGACTTATACGGTTTTTTTATACCTAATACAATCCTATCTAAATAAAGTGTAGGTTCATCTGCAATACACCAATCTCTGTTATTATTAATAAATAAATGTGCTTGTTGCTTCCTCCTTTTATGTATAGCAAATTTCTTGTTATCTATAATTCGTAATTCCTTTATCTGCTTTCGATCTAACTCTCCTGTATTATTAAATATTTGTGATAACAAAGAAAAAACATGTTGTGGTATCATGCACATACGCAATCGGATATTTGTATGATAATTAGTAATTCCGTCTTCTATAAAAGACTCTTTGACCCACTGTGCACAGTGTGAAATATGTAATAACACTACATATAACCTTCCCAGTTCTTCTTCCGAAAAGATTCTTTTTCCTAGAGAAGAAAAAAACAACTTACAAGATGGCAAACTTTCAACATGTAAATCATGTCTTTTATTTTTTAATACTAGCATCATCTCTTTCACTTGCGCATGTGAAATAATTATATCCTCTTTACTTACAAGAGGATATTTCTTCCTCATAACGACAAGTGTATCATCTGATATGCAGAACCTACTTACCTCAATAAGAAGCATATCAAACATAAGCACATCTAATGTTTTTTTCGATACCATTTCACCTTTTCTCTCTCTAAGATTTCCGCTAGCAACTGTATATATGATTTATATCTGCCTATACGTATTGCTTTTCCAACTTGTTCCTTCACCGCACAACCAGGTTCTTTATAATGTAAACATTTTGAATGTTTACATTGTACAGAAAATTTTAAAAACTCATAATACCCTAATCCTATGTCTCTTGTTGTAACATTTGCAGGAGATAAATCACGAATACCCGGAGTGTCTATTATGTAAAACCCTTCCCCTATATTTACAGTAGGGCATATAGTAGTGTGTTTTCCCCTATTATACTTTTTTGACACCTCTCCAATTTTTTGACTTGCACAAGATATGAGAAAGTTTACTATGCTTGACTTTCCTACTCCAGATTGTCCTACAAAAGCACATCGCTTCCCCTTTAAATGGGTTACAAGTTCTTTCATGCCCGTTTTTTTAGGCACACTTGTATATACAATTATCTGACACATTTCCGTATATATTTTTATTGCATCCTTAATTTTTTCTATTTCTTCCTCTTGACATGTGCTTTCTTCATTCCAAATATCTACCTTGTTGATTATAAGAAGAGTGTCAAGCTTCTGCTGTAAAGCTATACAAAGGATCCTATCTATAAATTGAGGCTTAAACATTGGAGCCCCCACAGATGTCACTATCCCCAACACATCTATATTAACAGCTACAAGATGTTGTCTGTTTCCCTTATTGCGGACAATCTTATTTTTTCTTTCGTGACGTTTTATAATAAGCCCCTGCATAGGAATTGTTGTGGGATTTGTAACAACATATTCTACATTATCTGATGCTGTACAAAACGTGGTACATACGTCACCCTCATTATGTTGGCGCTTCCCTTTCAATCTGCATTCTATTATATTATTTGAATACATTTCTTGAATATTAGCATCTTGCATGTAAGAATTATAGTCATTATGAGGCAATACATAAAATACATTCTTTGTTCCCCAGAGTACAACTCCCCTACACACATCTTCTCTCATAATTTTATATTCCATATTCCTTGGTATATTAACATGTTTTTTTGAGAAAAAGATTGAAATACTGTTTCGTCAACATTAGATGTAACAAAAAATTTGGTTTTTTTAATATTAAGTGATTGAGTACTATCAGGTAGATTATTGAGTGCCATAATCCTATTCGTAACTCCTTTAAGTGAGTCTATTATAGCTACACGATTCCCTAAAATATCTTTTAACATATTTTTTATATGTAAAAAATGAGTACACGCTAGTACAACCACTTCAGAATTAAAACCCAATATATCATAACCTATTGAATCTAAAAGCGATGAAATATAAGCAGTATATGGTGCTGCATCTTTAGAATACATCATTATTTTTTCTATAAGTTCTACAAGTTCTGGAATACCTCGTAATATTATTTTTGTGTCAGTACCTGCATATGTTGCAACAAGATCTTTTGTGTATTTGCTTGCTGCTGTAAAAGAAGTGCCCATAACATATATCCTTTTATACCCCTTATCTACCGCAAGCTTTACAGCAGGCACTACTCCTACCACCCTTATGCCACTATTCCCCAGTGTCTTTCTTACCTCTTCTAAGGCAATAACGCTCGCTGTATTACAAGCAATTACAAATATATCCACACCTTTTTTCTTACATATGTCTTTTGCATATCGTACAAGACGGTCAATCAACCATCTATCAGACTTAACACCATAGGGAAATCCTTCCGTATCAGCAAAATAATAGTGCTGAGAATATGGATATTTTAAGAGAAAATTATTTAAATATGCTATTCCGCCTACTCCCGAATCAAAAAACGCAACAGAAGCCATTACTTAATAGTATACTTACTATTAGGTGGAAATTATTAAATTAAATAGCACTAATCTTCTCCCTAAATATACCAACAAGAAATTTATTGAAGATGAAGCTGTATCCCAATTAAAAACAAATGCTATCTATAAAGAGTGTTATTTTACCAATGCTCATCTTAAAGGAGAATCTATACAACTTACTGTATTTGAAAACTGTATTTTTGAAAATATTACATATGAAGACTGCAACATACAGTTGAGCTCATTTACAAGCAATCATTTTATTTCATGCAAGTATATAGAATGTGATGCCCCCTATAGTGGATTTAACAATACAAAATGGGATGATTGTTTTTTTTCAAGTTGTGTATTATCTCATAGTAGGTTTTTATCTTCATTTTTTACGAATCTTATATTTGAAGATTGTAATATTGACAGTGTCTTATTTGACATCTCTTACGAGAATATTGAAGAAGGCGTAATACAATTCCTGCATTGTAACACCGAGGAGGCATTTTTTGAAATCAACTAATACTACAAAAATGAAGATTCCAAAACAAGCTACTCAAAAACACACTATTGAATTCTATGCAATACAAGATGATAAGCACAAATCATGGATATACTGTAATATAACCCTCAAAACTGTAATATTGATAGATCCCCCACGTGTAAGTCAAGACATTATCTCTATTATCGAAAACATAAATGCAAATTCATTGTTTATTATACTTACAAGTTGTGAACACAAAAAGAAACAATTTGTAAAATCATGGTTAAGAATATACCCATTTATAATATATCTCCCTATCAGTTCGTTTGATCCTATCATCACTCCCTATGAGCATATATATACAGACTGTAAACCATATTCAATAAAACACCCTACAACAAAAAACCATCTCGCTTATATACTCCACTCATCCTTTAATGATTATCACATGCTTATCATATACATCTTCCCCTATCTTTTTTCTGGCAGCATATTCCAAAATGGCACTACTAGTAGTAAAAAGAAAAGTATGTCAGAAATTCTTTTACAATACGAAGGACTTGATGACAACACAATTATATGTCCAGCACTTGGTCCTATTAGCTGTGTTTTTAACAACTACACATAGTTTATATATAAGAAATGTGATATTGTTTTAATTATCATTCTTTTAATGACCATGTTTTATTTTTGAAATACGCGGTGCTTTTTAAATCTCCTATAGGTTTCCAAAAAACGCTTATTTCCAAAGTGTTTTTCCATTCAAATTTCACACGATTGTTTTCAAATACTCGCCTAGGCGATCCTGAATACCCAAAATTAAGTACCCATCCACCAAAATCTTGTAAGAATTGCAATGAAAGCTTCTCTAATTTAAATGCAGAGTCTTTGAGCTTATTCTGGTCCGTAAAATAAAACCCATCCACAATGTCTTTCCAAAGACTTCGTTTACGAATCCCCGCTTGTTGTGCATATTCATCATAATATAAAAACACCACATCATTCTTTATAGCAGCACTAAATACTAATGTTAATATTTGGTATATAGTGAAATTAAATTGGTATGACATAGTAAATTTACTATTCGTGAATTTTAAAAAATCATGTTTGTAATTCATGTTTACATTAAAAGTGAAACTTATTCGGTTTTTCCAAAACTTTATATCTTTAGTTTTATAATTCACAATAAACGATAACACACTGGGTCTCAATAGTTTTCCACCTTCTGGCTTAAAAGAAAATGTATTAAAATTTAATACGTTCTTTTGAGAATATAACGAGGAAAGCGAAAGAGAAAACCACCATAATTTAAGATCACTATAAGTGCTATCTACATATGCATTTTCATAATTATATTTTACATCTTGTGTAAATGAGATATTATTCTCAAGTAAATTGAATCTGGCATTCATAGAAAGCGGGGTATAAAAATATTTTTCTTTTTCTTTATTTTTAGTTATCCTAGTACTACTACCAAACGTAAAATAAGATCCAACCCCAAGGGTATACGAAGGAGAGTATGAAGTATCATAAGGAGGAAGTTCTACTCCCAAACTCAATGTGTTTGTTATCCCTGCATATTGAGCAACATATGTTTGCGTAATACTATGCCCATTCCACCATTCCTCATTATCAAATACATACCATGTGGCGGTTTTTTTTGTATTTAAAACATCCTTTCCTATATCAAAATTTGCCACATAAGAAATAGTACTTCCAGAAAATACAGAAAACATCTTTAAGGGACTTACCACAAAATTATGACTGTTACTAAGTTCTTCTGTTGTGTAGTTTAAAGCACTTTTTCCCTTTGTGTTTTTCTCTTTTTCTGCAAGCGTATTGGCATTATTAATTACACGCCTATTTAATTGAAAATGCAAAGCATATGTATACGAAACCATTTCATTAAGGAAAGATACATTTTGTGTAAGCGAAAATCTATTGTTAGTTGTAGCTTGCCCATATTGAATAAAATCATCTGTGAAAACTCGGATATCTTCGGGACGATTCCATTTATTTGTATTCAAAAACATAATATGTTCCAACACATGACTAACGCTATAATCTATCTTATAGGTTATCCTACTAAAATTAAAAGGGGAAGCATTCGGAACTACAAAAGATTCTTGTGGACGCACAAAACCACTTTCATCTTCTTTGATGTCTACGCCTTCATCTTGTTTCTTAATATTGGATTCTTCTAACCTAAAAGGACTCGCAAAAACAGTATAGCTATCTATTTTGTTTTTATCTTGATCTGTTGAAACAATGGTATCCCCGTTAGACGCTTCTCCCAAAACTTTGTCCACTTTGTTTTTATCTTGATCTGTTGAAACGGTGGTATCCCCGTTAGACGCTTCTCCCAAAACTTTGTCCACTTTGTTTTTATCTTGATCTGTTGAAACGGTGGTATCCCCGTTAGACGCTTCTCCCAAAACTTTGTCCACTTTGTTTTTATCTTGATCTGTTGAAACGGTGGTATCCCCGTTAGACGCTTCTCCCAAAACTTTGTCCACTTTGTTTTTATCTTGATCTGTTATCTCTGTTTGTTTATTGTCTTTTTTTTGATTTCGTCTCCACCTAGTTGCACTAATACCATTGTCTAAATAAATATTCTCAGAATCAATAGAAAGCAATGTGCCGCCCGTCCTAAGCTGGTACGATGGAACACTTACCTGTGAAGGATGAAAAAAATACCCTTCAATTCTCTCTTCTATGTTACCACTACCTAAAAAATACGCCTCCGGTTGAGAATCTGTTGTCATATTTTTTCTTTTCCAGTTCATCTTAAGAATAAAATTTGATACAGAAAAATTACTAATATAATTTCCAAACCACTCTTGTGTAGGAAGCACTAGGTTGCTATCCCATTGCCAATAATACCCAGTTTTTTGTGATGGTCTACTTTTAAGATCTTTTTCCCCTTGAGTGGGATCTATTACCTGCTGCCAATCAAAGTCAAGCACTCGTTGCCCAAAATCTCTACTCATAAAAGAATCAGAATATTGCTCAAATAAAACAGATGAGTTATATAAGCTACCAAACCTCACATTCGCCTTAAATAAAAACTCATATCGAAATGGAACTCTCATATTGAAAATAACCCCTTTATCTGTATTCCTTTTTATCTTTCCTTCTTTGTCAACATAATTATTAAAATACAACCCATTATTATCAAAAACTGTCTCGCTAAAAGCAATAGATCCTTTAAAGGCTACGTTCTCAAATTTCCATAAATTAGAAAATTTTCCTTCTAAAGCAGAATAGATACCTACTGTCGTATAGTAATCAAGTATATATTTCAATGACCAGCCACTAGGATAGGTTTTTATTTTATCTCCTTCTTCTATTTCTCTAAGATATAACCCTTTGATTATCTTTCTTCTTGCTTTCCGTCCACTAATATTGAAAATATCTAAAAACTCACTTCGTTCTGATTTACTAGGACTCCCAATAATATATGTAGTCGTATTAATATACCCACCATTCCGCGTTTTATATCCTATTCCTGGGCGAAAGAAAAATTTATCTCCAGGGTTTACAAAGAAGGGGAGCCATATTACAGGGATGCTCCCAATAAAAATTGAAGCTCTACTTATTGCCCACTCGTTGGGAGCAAGAAGCCACATCCTTTTTAGTTTAATTGTGTAAAGCGGAGGAACTACTTCGTTAGAAGTAAGTGAAGCATTAGAAACAACCACAATATCATCCTTTGATTTACTAACATGAGGGGAATAAATATAGAAATTTAATTCTTCTTTTAGCGACTTATTCTTTCCATATTTTACAGACTTACTAGAATATGCCGCCCCCCTAAGGATGTCAGCATTAAAATCATCTATACTAAATGAAATTACTTCACCTGAAAATTTTTCTACCGAATTTACAGGACGTGTTGACGGAGTTTTATCTCCACTATGATCGAATATTTCATAATACACATTTCCTATTGCGGATCCTATCCTGAGTGCTTCATTATACACAAGTTTATCTGCAGAAATTATATGAAGCTTCTTTTTTGAACGTTGCACTATCCAGATTTCTATCTTACCATTAAGAGTAAAGACATTCTCATTAACTTTTTCATAAGTAAAATATTGTGCTTTTTCCGCATTTTTTATAATAATTTCATTTGCAACACCTCTTGAGGTTTCTGAATCATATACATCCTCCTTTACAAGCTTATCTTCTTTTTTTTCATCTTTAGGAACTTCATGTTTTTTTTTCTTTACTATTTCTTCCTCTTTTTTCTTTTTATCTAAAGCTAATTTATTAAATGCATTTTGCGGGATTTTATAATACTCTAAAAGCTGTTTTTCTTGCTCTTTTCTATCTCCCTGAAAAGAAAGTCCAAGATTGCTTAACCAAAGCATAATATCTATATCAGTCGATATCTTTATATTTTTGATGATGCTTTCCTGATCACTATTTATACGTATCTCTTGGGGTGGTACTTTTTTCTCGTTTTGTATAATACCATTTTTATTATTCTCTTTTAACGGTTGTTCCTCATTACCATCTGTCTTTACATCTTGAGAATATGTTTTATAGAGTATATTCCCATTCAGTATTATAATAATAAAAAGAAAAATTACTATTTTAGTTAAAAACTTAGTCATTATACATCTTAGAATATTCATTTATCTCGTAATATATTTACGTAGATATTTCCCTGTAAATGATTCCTTAACCGACATAATCTTTTCAGGACTTCCATGTGCAATAACACTTCCGCCATTATCTCCTCCCTCAGGCCCTAAATCAACAATATAATCTGCTTGTTTTATAATCTCAAGATTATGCTCTATAATGATAATAGTATTTCCTCTATCTACAAGCTCATGCAAAACACCTAATAAATTAAGTATATCTGCTTGATGTAATCCAGTAGTAGGCTCATCCAATAAATACAATGTTTTCCCAGTACTTACTTTCGAAAGTTCAAGTGCCAATTTTATCCGCTGTGCTTCTCCACCAGACAATGTAGTTGCTGGTTGTCCTATACCAACATATCCCATGCCAACAGCTTGTAAAGTACGCAACCGCCTTGCAATATTTGGTATGCTTTTAAAGAAATCTTCTGCTTCATCAACAGTCATACACAGCACATCATAAATATTTTTTCCTTTATAATATACATCTAGTGTTTCTCTATTAAATCGTTTCCCTTTGCAAATATCGCAAGTAACATGTACATCTGCCAAAAAATGCATCTCAATCATTTGTGTCCCTACTCCCTGACATGCCTCACAACGCCCCCCCGAAACATTAAAAGAAAATCGACCTTTAGAATACCCCCGTGCCTTTGATTCTGGTAATTGTGCAAACAAATCACGTATGCCATCAAATATTTTTACATATGTTCCAGGATTAGACCGCGGTGTACGTCCTATAGGACTCTGATCTATATCCACAATTTTATCTATATGCTCTATCCCTTGTATTTCCTTGTGTTTTCCACATTTTATTTTGCTATGGTATATTTGATTATATACATAAGGGTATATAATTTCCTGAAGCAAAGTTGATTTGCCCGATCCTGACACACCTGTAATAACACAAAAACATCCAAGAGGAAACCATACCTCTATGTTTTTTAGATTATGTTCTCTTGCCCCGAATACTTTTAAAAAAGTGGTGTTGTTTTCTCGCCGTCTTTTAGGAACATCCATATATAATTTTCCCGCTAGATATTTTCCTGTAAGAGTCTTATGCATCTTTGCTATTTGCTTTGGTGTTCCTTGTGCAACAATAGTTCCTCCATTTTTTCCAGCTTCGGGCCCAATATCCACAACAAAATCAGCACAACGAATTACTTGATCATCATGCTCCACTACAATAACAGTGTTGCCCAAATCTCTTAATCTCTGTAGGGTAGTAATGAGCCTATCATTATCTCTTTGATGCAATCCAATAGTAGGCTCATCAAGGATATACATAACCCCCACAAGCGCAGACCCTATATGTGATGCAAGCCGTATTCGCTGGCTTTCCCCTCCCGAAAGAGTACCTGCGTATCTATCTAAACTTAAATAGTCAAGCCCTACTTCATGCAAAAAAGCAAGCCTGTTTTTTATTTCTCGTAATATTTCTTTTGCAATAATGCTGTCTTTTCTATTAAGAGTAAGGGTGTTAAAAAAAACCATGCTTTCTTTCACAGATTTTTGTGTGAGACGATGAATGGGGATGTTTGTCACTTTCACATGGAGTGCTTCACGGCGAAGTCTTCCACCTTTACACAGCCCACACACATTACTACTCGTAAATTGTTCGAGCCATTCTCTAGATTTCTGATTACTTGTAGTTTTATACCATCTATCTAAATCATTCAAAATACCAGCAAACTGTCTTTTATATACTCTAGTCCCATTAAGGCTAAAAGTAATTTCCTTGGGAGACCCATATAATAACGCATTAAAAGAATCTTTTTTCCATGAAGTAAACGGCGTATCTAAAGATTCATTATGAATAGTTATAAATGCTGTCACCTGTGCTATATACCATTTCCAATTACCTATCGTCACTATGGCACCTTCATTAAAAGATTTCTTCATATCAGGAATAACTAAATGAGGGTCAAACACTACAGTGTTACCCAATCCAGCACAGGCAGAACAAGATCCCATAGGGTTGTTAAAAGAAAATAAATTAGGCTCCATTTCGGGAACAGATAATTCTGTATTTGTATATGCATAATGGAGAGAATAATGCAATTCTTGCGTTTTTGTTTCGGTCTCATATATGGCAATAGCATTCCCAGCAGAAAGTTCCAAAGCACGTTCAAATATTTCTGTAATACGTTTATGTGCATTAGGTTTAATAACAACTCGTCCAGTTATTATATCTATAGAGTACTTATGCGTTTTAGAAAGAACTATAGTCTCTTCAAGATTTTTTATTTCTCCGTTTATTCTTATACGACGGAACCCCAACTTTTTTGCATCCTCTAATACTTTCTTATGCATTCCTTTCTTTGCTCTTACTACAGGAGCAAGTACAGTAAGTTTTGTCCCATTGGCATACGAAAAAGCCGAATCACATATTTCATCAATAGTTTGTCTTTTTAATGGTTTGTTTGTATCTGGATCATGGGGCACTCCAATACGAGCATATAATAATCTATAGTAATCATATATTTCTGTAATAGTACCTACTGTCGAACGCGGGTTTTTGCTTATTGTTTTCTGTTCTATTGCAATTGCAGGAGAAAGTCCCTCTATGCTCTCTACTGCAGGTTTATCAAGTCTTCCTATAAACTGACGAGCATACGTCGAAAGCGATTCTAAATATCTTCTTTGCCCCTCAGCATATATAGTATTAAACGCAAGAGACGATTTACCTGACCCACTCACTCCTGTAAATACAACAAGTTTATTGCGAGGTAAATTTATTGATATTTTTTTAAGATTATGCTCCGAAGCGCCTACTATAGAAATATATGCATGCATGATATTATTGTAACAAATATCTATTTATTACAAAACATGAATATATTTTAGATTGCACATTAGATAATACAAATGTTTAAAATACAAGAACAGGGTAATATCCCTCTAATATTTGTGAGCTAAATATACGACTTCTTCCAAGTATGTTAAAAAGCCTCGTAACATATTGTTTGTAATTTATACTTCTACCCTTAAGAAGGATTTCTACGTTTTTTTGTTCTTCAATCCTATTACCTTCTCCCAAACTAAAATAATACTGTAATGCATACAAAATACGATATGCTCCCGACTCAACTAAAAATTCTCTGCCTTCCTTTTTCAACAGCATTTTTTCAAAGAAATACTCCATATCAGTAAAAGAAAATCTATTTTCCTCTTTCTTTAGGATATCCCCTATTGCCCAATGTGTCATCATAGAAAGAGCGATGAAACTGTATTCTAAGCCATTTCTTAATGACTTTCCACTTATTATAAGATATGCCCCTAACTCACGATATGCCATATAAGAATACAGTGGTTCTATATTAAATATTTTTACCATTTCATCAATACCTTGCGAAAATGCTATAGAAAATATTGCAGGGTCTCTTACATCCTTTGTAGAATCTACAATCTCTTGTAATTGCTGCACAAAACCTTCATAATCTCCATCGTTGTATAATAATTGAGCTCGTCTATAATTTACCAAGAACCAATTATTATGTTTTTGTATACTAAAATTTTCTGCAATTTTAGTATACAAAAACTTTGCATTCGTTATATCTCCAAGCATATAATACACATTAGCTATCCCCAGTTTTATATCAAAAGTGCTTTTATATACATCTTGCATATCAAGATACATTCTCAATGCCTCGCGATATTTTTTCGCTCTCACATATGATTTCGCTTTATTCAGATCTCTCTGATAATTATATGTATTGCTCACAGAATCTGTTTGTCCATATTTCAAAATGGATTCTAAATCAGATTGCACAGTAGTATTTTGAGAATAGAGATAAAAATTATTTATAAATAAGAAAAAAACAAACAAGAATAGCACGATAAATACATTTTTCATCATACCATTCTTAATTAAGTAATCCATTATTATAGCCTAAGAAAATACTGTACTGTTTGTACAGCACGTACCTTCTATGTGTATAGTTGCCCCAGTAAAAACACCATAACAAAAAGAGCTACAGTTTCAACGAGTCCAAGTACTAATAGATAATATGCCATACCTTTCCCTGTTTCTGCCAAAGCATCTGATGCTCCTGCCGCCGCCTTTCCTTGATACCATGCAGACGCTCCCATTGCAAGCCCTCCTATAATTCCTGCACCAAGCAAAAACGCATCATCTGTAGTGCCTACAGCTCCATTAAGCTGTTGCATAAGAATAAGCCCATACAATGTCTGCGTAAGTGGAGCACCAACAAACACCATGAGTAAAAACTGTGCCTTTTTGTTCTGAAGGAAACATCGTTTCCATGCACCAATAGCAGACATGCCTGCAACTCCTATACCAAGAGCAGACCCAAATGCAGCAAATCCTAATGCCGCTGCAACACCAATTAAACCTAAATTTTGCATTTTTATATCCTCCGCAATATTATTTTTTTCTTTAAAGGGTTATATTTTCTCCCCGACCATTCCATTCCTATATGTCTTGAAAATTCTAAGACATTAAGTCTCACACCATGTACCACTACTGCAAGCAATGCCATAACTAAATTAAGCGTGTGTCCCAATGCTATTACTAGTATACCAGAAACTATAGATATTCCGCCAGACTCCATAATTCCTTGTCCCATGCCATTGAACGAGATTGCTATAGAAAACGATGCCAATCCAACAGCATATAATCGTATATATGATATTATATCAGCAAAAGCACCCACACTATCAAGTCCTATCGTTATAACATTTGCTACTCCCTTGAGAGCACCTATAAAAATATTTTTCCCTTTCTTTTGTTCGGATGTAAGTACTATTGTAATAAAACCAGCAACAATCAGTGTTAATGCATAATCAGGCATTGGAAAATTCTCTCCTAATAATAATCGTAAAACAAGAAAAAAAAGTCCAATTAGCATACTAGCATTACCTATTTGATTGAGAGATGCAAGAAACCCATCTGATTTAAACAATCGTATACATCCCAGAAAATGTGCAATAGTGAGTTGTATAATTCCAACTCTAAATGCGAAAAGTTGCACATTTACAGCACTCTCGGGCGAAAATGCAAAAAACTGTGGAAACACAAAAAATGAAAAAGGATACACCTTTGAAATAGGTTCATATCCAAACCAGTTCCCAGTAATGGCACCCCATGCAATTGTAGTAAACGAGAACCATAAAAAAAGATATTGAACTAAACTTATTTGGTTCCCTTTCACTTGAGATATAATTATCGTTATAAAGGTTACAAGTAAGAGTATACTACCATATCCAGCATCACCTATTATCATTCCTACAAAAAGAGACATAAACGCTAAAAATAAGAAACTTATATCTACCTCTCTATATCCTGGATCAACATCCAAAAATGAAAATAATGGTTTTATAATACGAATAGGTGCAAAGTTTTTTATTTTTGTTGGAACATCCTCATCATCCTCACTTGGTCTTTGACATACTAATCCCCACCCATATTCTTCTACCGATTTATATAGCTCTGCAATACTGTCTTCTGGAACATATCCATCAAACAAAAATAATCCATCTTTATTTTTTGCCCCACAAATAGCAGCTTGCTTTGCAATTTCGTTAGAAAGCTTTACATTTTCAGTTAACAGCGTGTGTTTATATTGTAAATTGTTCTTAATTTCTGCTCTATAAAGTTCTCTTCTCTTTATAAGGCTTTCTTTTCTCTCTACTATCTCAGAGTAGGTCATATCTAAAAACTGAATTGGAACCCAATCATCAGGAGCCTTAAAGGAGGCTTTCTTTAAGGAAAACACTGCCCATAATGACTTTTTTTTGTCTTTATGAAAACATACAAATGAATAATTGCTACCTTCTGTAGCAGTTTCCTTATTATGAGCTTGAATACGTTTTAACGTCTCATCTCGTCTCGTGTTATAAATACTGAGGAGAACACCTTCTTTTTCAAGTTCCTTTACATCATGGTTGCTTGAATTGCCAAAACACTTTGCAAATTCCTCCATAGATTCAAGCTCAGATATCTCTTTTGTTAAATCATTTACAAGAGTATTTACTTCGGTGATCTCACCTACAACTTCTCTTACACTTTTACGAGCAAGATTCCCTAAAAAAGAATCTTCTTTTCCCGAAACATTTTCAAGCACTGTAATTGCAGTTGACACATTAGCATGATTCTTTAGCACATCCAAATCAGAATCTATTTCTCCAAAACTAAGATCTACAATACCTAGCTCCTGTAGCTTAGCAATATCTTCTTCTAAGAATTTAGAAAAGAATAATAACTGTACTTTATTCATTGGAACTATCATGCACTTACCTCCACTATACGAGATTTTGTGATTTTACCACGTACAACACTTGCCGTTTGTTGATCTCCTAAATAAATTTGTATAATTCTTATGAGCTTTTTTGTTTCGGGTATTTTCACCTTCTCAAAAAGATTTACCCGTTGTATTGTAATCTGTAATTCTCTTGATATAAGTGCATATTGCTTTTCTAAGACTTCTATTTTAGCGGCCATTTCAAGCACATTTCTAACTGCTTCAATTCCATCGTCAATCCACCATGGTGTAACTATAAAATCATACTCTTTTATTTCACAATCAAGTGAGCGGAAAATTGGAATACTAACTCCCGCAATATTTTGCTCATCAGTATTAAGCGTTATATGAATAATATATTCTTCTATAAGCGGTGTGCCATAATCTCCAAAAACTGATATCCAAGATTGAATGTTTTCATAATAGGTTTCATACTCTGCACGAAGTGTTTGTACCTGATTTTGTATCTTCTGCAACATAGACTGCAATTGCTGTTGCTTCAGTTTCAAAGTAGGAAGATATCTATTGAATCGTTTAAGAGAATCTTTTTGTTTTTTTAATTCGTTTTTTGTAAGTTTTACCATTGTATTTCTAAACTATAAATATATGTATGCACCACAATTCTCACAAATCCTACCATGTGTATACTCTTATCCTTTTTTTGCCCAAAACTTTTCAATAAGCGAAGACTTTAATCCCACTTCGTGCGATTCAAAGCATTCTGCCAAAATCTCCCATCCTGTATCTAACGCCTTCTCAAGTGGCATATTAACAGATAAATCCATAAGTTTCTCTTCAAAAAGAGTTCCATATTTTATAAGTTTTTTATCCCACTCAGATATTCTAAAACCCATAGACTGTTTTTCAAGACTCGATTTATAATTTGCATACAATTTAATGAGTCCATCCATAATAGCACGGTGGTCTTCTCGTGTCTTTCCATTTACTATTTGTTTCAATCGAGAAAGAGACCCAAATGGTTCAATCCTTCCTCCACGTAAGTAATACTGTCCCTCGGTTATATATCCTGTATTATCGGGAACCGGGTGTGTTACGTCATCGCCAGGCATTGTAGTAACACTCAATATAGTAATAGAACCCGCTCCTTCAAAGTCAACTGCTTTTTCATATCGTGACGCAAGTTGACTATAAAGGTCTCCAGGATATCCACGATTAGATGGAACTTGCTCTTGAGTAATTGCAATCTCTTTAAGACTATCTGCAAAATTTGTAAGATCACTTAAAAGAACTAAAACCTTCTTACCTCCAATTGCAAATCGTTCTGCAATGGCAAGACTTGAGTCAGGCACCATTAATGCTTCTACAATAGGATCAGATGCAGTATGTACAAAAAACACTGTTCTAGAAAGCACTCCCCCTTCCTCAAGGGCCTTTCTAAAAAAAAGATAGTCATCATATTTAACACCAATAGCTCCAAGTATAATAATATCTACTTCGGCTTGAAGTGCAATACGTGCAAGCAATTGATTATAAGGTTCTCCAGACACTGAGAATATTGGTATCTTTTGAGATTCCACAAGAGTATTAAACACATCAATCATAGGTATTCCTGTACGTACCATCTTTGTAGGAATAATTCTTTTTGCAGGATTTACGGAAGGCCCCCCAATCTCTATAAGATTATCAGATAGCTTCGGCCCATTATCGCGGGGCTCACCTCTTCCGTTAAAGATTCTACCGAGTAAATTTTCAGAAAAAGACACCTTCATAGGATTTCCCAAGAATGTAACACTATCAGTGCTTGATACTCCACGACCACCAGCAAATACTTGCAACGAAACGAGATCGCCCTTAAGCCTAATCACTTCTGCAAGAGAATCTCCAAACCGTGTATTTACAACAGCCGTTTCTCCATACTTAACCTCCGTCGCTCTCACATTGATAACATTTCCACTTATTGACTCTATTTTTGTATAAACCTTATGCATTGGATCCTCCTTCTGCACGCAAAACTACTTCTGCTTTTTCTTCGTATCCATCAAATTTCTCATTTATATGAGAATGTATTTTTTTCAATACTTCTTCAAACTCAGTACTCTTCCATTCCTTTCCATTATAATCCAGAAAATGCTGAGTTAACTGAGAAATCCATGTCCGAGCTTCTTCTTTAGTTGGAAACAAAAATTTTCCAAAAAGAACCTTGAATACGATAGAAAATGTAAATTTTTGTCTTTCCAGATTTACAGAGCAATCAACTTTGTCAAAAGCATCTTGTTGGAGATATACCGCATCTAAAAACTCTCCTTTGAGATATATAACATAGTCATCTATACTCGTACCTTCTTCTCCAACCACCTTCATCATTTGTCCAATTTCATCACCTTGAGCAAGACGTTCATGCGACATGTGTACTAATAAACGAGATATAGGCCCCTTATATTTACTCCAACTCTCCAAAGGATGTATAGATGGATATTTACGTGCATCTGAACGTTCTCGGGAAAGCCCATGAAAAGCCCCTACAACTTTAAGCGTAGCCTGAGTAACAGGCTCTTCAAAGTTTCCCCCTGCTGGACTCACAGCCCCGCCTATTGTAACAGATGCCACCGTTCCGTCTTTTAACATAACTCTTCCTGCTCGTTCATAAAACGATGCTATAACAGATTCAAGATATGCAGGGAATGCTTCTTCGCCTGGTATTTCTTCAAGTCGTCCTGACATTTCTCTCATAGCCTGTGCCCAACGAGAAGTACTATCTGCCAAAAGCAAGGCATTAAGCCCCATTTGTCTATAATATTCAGCAAGCGTCACCGCGGTATACACCGATGCTTCACGAGCTGCAACTGGCATTGAACTTGTATTACAAATAATAATGGTCCTATCCATCAACGATCGTCCCGTCTTTGGATCTACAAGCTCGGGAAATTCTCGTAGCGTCTCAACAACCTCTCCAGCTCGCTCACCACAGGCGGCAATAATTACAATGTCCACCTCGGCATTTCGACTCGTAATTTGCTGCAAAACAGTTTTTCCCGCACCAAAAGGTCCTGGAACACAATATGTTCCTCCAAGTGCAACGGGGAAAAAGGTGTCTATAATTCTCACTTTTGTAACCATAGGATCCACTGGCATAAGTCTTTCTTTATAGTTAGTAATTGGGATTTTTACGGGCCAAGAAAATGTCATTGTAAGATTTCTTTTTTTCCCATCATCCGATACAATTGTTGCAATCGTTTTTGTTATGGGATATGTTCCCGAAGAAACAATATCACTAATTTTCCACGAACCCTGTACATCAAAAGGAACAAAAATATTATGAGTAAATATTCCTTCCGGGACACTTCCTAAAACATCTCCTGCAGTTACAACATCTCCGCTTTTTGCCAATGAAGTAAATTTCCACTCTATCTTTTTATTAAGAGGCTCAATATACACACCTCTATCTAAGAAAAAACCACATCGCTCGGCAAGTTCATTAAGAGGATTTTGCAAACCATCATATACATGTCCTAAAAGACCTGGTCCCAATTCTACAGTTAAAAGTAGATCAGTAAACTCTACTTCATCGCCTACCTGAATACCCTTGGTAACTTCAAAAACTTGTAACTCAGCTGTTTCGCCTCGCACACGAATAACTTCTGATTTCAACTTCTTGCCATCGCTTACTTTTACATATGCAACTTCATTCATAGAAACCTTGTCTTTTATATTCACGGTGACCATATTTCCATTTACACCAAAAACCGTTCCTTTTACACTCACTTGTGTCCTCCTGTTATACCATCACGAGAAAAGCCTGCTTTTTCTACAAGTGTACTTGTTAATTTTTCCCAAGCAGTCTGCCCCTTTGTTTTCACAAAATTGCGAAATCTATAATATAATTTTAATTTATATCCATAAATAATTACATTCTCAATAGAAAATTGATACTGTGCATTACGGTGTTCTAAATATGCCCACAGTGCCCTTCCAATAATCCCCTCTCGTTCAAGTGGGTTTTTTGCATTCTGAGCTTCTGCAAGTACAATTGAAGCATCTGCTGACACGGGCACTCTTCCGTTTTGTATTGTATGTACATATGTTCCTCCCCTCAATACCGACCACCGCTTTTGTGCTACAGCATCTACTATAGAAAACCGATACTCAATGAGATCATGAACTAAAGGAATTGTGCTTTCATAAGGACTATTTATAGCACACTCTATATTTTTGGTATCTCCGCTAGAAAGAACGCTACTACATACCGCTAGAAATCCATCTTCAGTTGGAATTGAATCTTGTTCTTTTCTATTAGTCGAAACATCATCTGGGAATGAAAAATCTATAGATAAATGAGGAAGTGTCGAAAGAAGATACACACACCCTGACATATTATTGTAATAACTCCCTTAATGTTGGAGTCAAAAATTCAGTAAGTGATTGAGATAGTGCTCTTTCTGTAAAATCAAATTGAAGAACACCATCTCCTTCTCGAGATACCATAAAACCACTCAAAACCTTATCACTTGATTGTATAGTTATTTTCTCTCCTTTTTCTTTTAAAAGGCCTTCTATCGCAGATTGAGTAATGCGTTGTGCATCTTCTTTAGAAAGAGATAGGAAAATATTTTTCTCATTTCCAAAATCCCATTTAGAGAGAGCCTGTGTAATAATTTCTTTTAGTGATTCTGTTGTAAGAACATCTCTTGTTTTCCGCTCAAAAAAAGCTCGCAATATTTTTTCAAGATCACTTTTGACTACAAGCAATAAATCCCTATGTGCTTGAATAAGTGCATCCTTCCCTCTTTTTTCAAGAACATGGGCCTCAGATTGTGCATTCTCTACAATATGTGTAGCTTCTTGTCTTGCTTCTTGCATAATGGCATCTGCTTTTTTCTGCGCTTCAGCAATTATACCTTCAGCATGTTTTTTACCTTCTTCAATACCGTAGTTCTTAACCTTTTCAATAAGTGTATCTATTTGTACTTCCATACATACTCCTACAACTGTAAATATGTTTTACGCATAGCAAACATGCGTATTTTCATCTCTATTTTATCATAATATCATAATATCACTATTAAAATATAACTCTATAACTTTAAGTAAAGAATACATGGTTACAACCGCCATAGCTTTATTAAAAATATCATTGCATAATAATCTCTATAACTATCAACAACATGAATTCTCTATTTATTTATAAGTATATCATAAAACAGGTACATCAAGCAACACCATTATGACAAAATTTTATATTAAGAATATCTATACACAATTCTTTTTGCCATATCATAATACGATATTCCAAAGAGCAACATATGTATCATTATATGATATAAACTATATATACTCAATCGTTCCCATGCATTTTTCTCAAGTGGCCAACTATCACTATAGCCATTATAAAAACCTTTTGGATATCCTCCAAAAAGTGTAGTAAGTGCTATGTCCACCTCACGATGTCCATAATATATTGCGGGGTCTATAAATACAGGGATAGTTTTATTTTCATGTTCCTTCCACATATGATTCCCAGCCCAAAGATCGCCATGTAATAATGATGCCCTTCCATCATCAGGTGGCAATAAAAAATGTGAGAGATTTTTACACAGTGTTTCGTATGCTACTACAAATTTCTTATCAAGTAAATACTTATCAAGTACGGCTTTTAGAATAGGTAATAGTCTTTTTTCTTTAAAAAAAACCACCCAATCTTCACTCTGACTATTATCTTGCATTACAGTTCCAGCAAATGTGTTTCTTGTAAGACCACAGCTAGAAGATTGGGTGTTCTTATGAAACTGTGCTACATCATACCCAAATTCATAATAATTCTCATCATGAGGATGACCTTCATTTATATACTCCATTAAAATATAATCATCTCCAAAGGCGTATACCTGAGGCACATATAAACTATTACATTCCAAACATGCCTTTTTCATTTTTACAAGCGAATATGCTTCTACTTCAAAAATATCTTTTGCGTATATAGAATTGTTTTTTTTATAAAAGAGTTCCTTGCCACTATTTAGCCTTATTCTTCTTGCGGTGCTAATACATCCACCACCACACAATACTTCGTGCGTTATTTTTGCTCCATCAAAAAGCTTAATTATTGCTTCGTTTAATGATAAAAAATGCAGGGACATTTCACTCATAATTTTTCCTAAAAGCGAATGTGTACACATTCGCAAAACCCATCATTAAGTAATGCATTTCATATAGCACATGCCATTCCATAATGGCAGCAATCATACTATAACCATATGATGGTGGAGGGACTTGAACCCCCGACACAACGGATATGAGCCGTTTGCTCTAACCACCTGAGCTACACCACCGTCCTTAACTACTATCATAAAACAATTCTTTATTGTTTATCAAGCTATAATATTAATATGAGTATGTATTGTGTAGCATGTGATTTAGGAGGAACCAATATAACCATTGGACTTCTTACATTTTCTCATAACAAGCAAAACAAATTCCCAGTATTGCTCGCTATAGAAAAATACAAATCAAAAGACTTCCCTTCTATTATTGAACCAATTAAGAACGCTATGAAGATTTTCTCAGAGACCTACTCTATTTCATCACCCATCTTGTGCATCTCTGCAAGTGGACCCATTACAAAGGGCTTGTGTACTCCAAGCAATCTTCCAAGGAGCTATATTCTCTCTCAAGAAAAATTGGAAACAGAATATAATACAAAAGTATATCTTATAAACGATTTTAGTGCTATAAGTTACGGAATAACTACTATGATAGATCAAAAGAAAATATATCATATTCCTGACACAGCACAATTACACTACAATACAGACCAACCTCATTCTTTTCATTCCTTTGCCATAGTAGGAGCTGGAACAGGACTTGGAACTTCGCAGGCACATTCTTATAACCATATGTTATTTACACAAGCAGGCGAAGGTGGGTGGATGGATTTTTCTCTATCAGCAGATAGCTTCTCTTATAAACTATATGATTTTGCATCACACTCAAATCTCCTCCATGCTACAAATACAGCTTTTAAACATCGCCCCGTGTGTTGGGAAGACATTATTTCTGGAGGAAGAGGGATTTTTCTTATTTGTAATTTCTTAAAAGAATATTGGAAAAATAGGGTTGATATAGATATTGCATATCTTACTCATTTAATATCTAATACAGAATCTCACAACATTGGTGAACAATTAAGCATAGATGCCCAAAACGATAACACAAGCTCATGTGCCGTATTAGAAGTCTGGTCATATTTATATGCACGATCATGTAACAATCTCACTATTTTTGGATTATTTGATGCACTATTTTTAGCAGGGGGTATTGCAGCAAAAAACATATGGCTCTTTGCAGAACCATATAAATATTCAAAATGTCTTCCTCAGAAAAGCTTTGCAGATAGCTTTACCAAAGGATACAATAAAACTATAAGCAATCTCCTTAAAAGGGTTCCCCTCTATATAATTACAGACTACAATGTATCACTTTATGGGTGTGCTTTTTTTATACAACAAAAGATGCAAAGATCATAAACACGACTATAATAAAAACTATAAAAGAAGTTTTTCAAAAAGTTTAGCTGCACCATCTTGATTATTATCATACTCAGTGCGCTCTATTGTAGGAGCTACTTCGGGCATGGCATTTTTCATAACATAACTATACTTACAAACATCAAACATTGAAATATCGTTAAAAGAATCACCTACCGCAAGTGCATTATTAGGATCTACCTCATAAACATCCATTATATGCTTAAGTGCAGTCCCTTTTGACGCATTTTTCTTAAAAACCTCAAGATATGTATCCATGCTAAATACTGCCATAAAATCTTCTTCTTGCAAGAAGGCTTTTTGCAATGCTAATAATTTCTCATTTTCTGCTATAAACATTACCTTTGATATTTTTTCTCCAGAAAATTCATCTATACCTTTAAAAAGGCGAGCCTTAGTACTTATGCGTTGAGAATATTCTTCAATTTCTTTACCATTCCCAAAAGAACACAAACTCCCATCAGCATCACAATGCATGTGAATAGAAGGTGCATGCTTTTCTCTTATAGCAAAAATCTTTCTAAACAATTCTATCCCCATACTTTTATCCCAAATAAGATCAAATTCATCCTTGTTTTTCTTGTAAACATGAACTCCATGTGTAGTAACGAGGTATTCGCAAAGATCCACAGGAATAGTATCTCTTACCCCCACGAGAGGTCTTCCCGTAGCAGGAATAAAGTGTATGTTTTTATCAAGAAGTCTTATCCATACATCTTTTGTGTATTCGCTAAGAACATGATCGTTTCTAAGAAGTGTTCCATCTAAATCTGTAGCAATAAAGGTAATATCTTTCATGTCTTCTATTATAACTACAAAACAAACATATAAATATAAAAACTTAATAGAGAGCCAAAAATATAGTTTTAGCTTTAATTAACTACGTATATGCATATGTTACGGTAGTGCCAAACAATGCATCTCGTTCTGCTCCTAAGCTATCATATAAAGCCTTCGTAAGACTTACACTTGTAAGAGTTGCCTTACTATCCTTAAAAGCATCCACTCCTATCGTTGTTATAGAGTTTGGTATAGTAAGACTCGCCAATTGACTTTTCTCAAAAGCATTATTACCTATCGTGGTTACAGAATCAGGTATAATTACTTCCAAAAAATTATTAGTGCTATATTCATTAGCATTAATACTCGTTACACTCTCCTTAAATTATAATTTTTTGTTCTGCATCATCAATAGTAATTCCTTGCCCATTATCATTTCCTAAAAACAACGGAATAGATAATTCTTGCTTTTCGCCACTATTAGGACTAAACACTATAGAATATTCTCCTTTACCCGCTGTGGACGATACTTGCACTCTTAATTTCTCCCGCCTCACTATTTGTTATACTTGCAGCAATAACAGTCTGAGCAGATCCCATCTTTTTTCGTTATTAACACTGCATATGCAGTAAGACTACCTCCTGACGCTGCAAATTCTTTAATTGTTATTGCCTTGGTTTTATCTACAGGAGTCGTTGCATCTATCACAACAGTTACATATCCCGATAAAGATAATATGTCTTGTTTTTTTTTATTATTTAAGTTTATATTATCTGCTTTACATGCAATGAAGCTAAGCAACGCCCCAGCTCCTACTATCCATCCTATTTATAGAAAATACTTTTTCTTTTTCTCATATGTCTTTCTCCTATATTTTTTACACAATATATCTATATCTTAGAATAAACATACAACTTTACTTATTCATGGTATACCATGAATATACAATAATGGTATTATAGCTAATATAATAACTAATTTCAATATATTCTTATAGATTTCTTTGCACATACTATATATTCAAAACACATAGTCATCAATTTACATTTTTCACAAACAACGTTAATACTTTTACAATGCCACAAATAGGAATACCATATAGAATATTTCTTATAATAGCTGTAGATAGCACTTGTATTATTATTATTATTATTATTATTATTATTATTATTTGCCCTGCCAGATCGCCTCTTCTTATACTAAATAGGTAGTTTTCAAGATTCCTTCATTCGATTGTATTGCTAGTATATACATTAAGATCAAAATTGTCCGTGCCGACTCAAATTCAGAAACTGATTTAGTTTATCAGTATGATTTTAATTCTTTCAAAACGCCTTTAAGCTATCAGGGTTATTTCTAAAAAAATATGAGTTATTATCTTGTCTTTGCTTCAACAAGACTCGTCTTTAATGCTCTTATACTGCCACGGATTGCAGGATGTCATCTTTAAATAATAACATTGAACAATTTGATTGGTACTATCTACAGTTAAGATTTCATCTGATGATTCTTCCTCGCCCACCACTCTTGATAAGAGTCTGTACCTCTGCTATTGATATTTGGTTAAAATCCCCCTGTATTGTATGTTTTAGTGCAGAAGCTGCCACTGCAAAATCCACCACTTTTTGCAGTGGATATTGTACTAGCATCGCATAAATCAAACCTGCACTAAATGCATCGCCACCTCCTATTCTATCTACTATATGGAGAGAGTATTCTTTTGATTGAAAAAATTGTTTTCCATCATAGAGTATTGCAGACCAGTTATTATCTGATGCCGATATGCTTTGACGTAATGTTGTTGCCATATATTTAAATTTAAATTTTTTTTGCAGATATCTACACACTGTGTAATAGCCTTCAATATTTAATTTTCCTTTGTGCACATCTGTTTTCTCTGGAGTAATTCCCAATACCATTTCTGCATCTTCTTCGTTTCCTATACATACGTCAACGTAGCGCATGAGAGGGATGCATATTGCTTGTGCCTGCTGTGGAGTCCAAAGTTTTTTTCTATAGTTTAGGTCAAATGAGGTTGTGAGCCCTGATTTTTTTGCTGCTATTAAAATCTTCTTTGTTAATTGTGCACATGCAGGCGATAAAGCGGGAGTAATACCCGATACATGAAACCAATGTGCTCCTTTTAGGATTGTAGGAAAATTAAAATCTTTCTCCGATGCTTCTGCTATTGCCGAATGGCTTCTATCATATAGCACTTGAGAGGGACGTATACTTGCTCCGTGTTCAAGATAATATATGCCAAGTCGTGTTCCTCCTCGTGCAATAAATCTAGTATGTACATTCATTTCTTGTAATACTCGAATTGCAGCATCTCCTATAGCGTTGTAAGGCACCTTTGTAACAAAGGCAGTGTCAAGTCCAAACTGAGAAAGAGATACAGCAACATTTGCTTCTCCACCTCCGTAGCACGCATCAAATGTTCGAGTAAAATATGTTTTTTGATAGGGTGGCGGAGAAAGGCGTAGCATTATTTCTCCAAAGGTGATTACTCTTTTGCTTTGTTTCACGATATGTGTTTCCGCACCTCTGCAATAATTTTTCTATATTCTTGCGCTTTTTTTATGATGTGTTCTTTTGGTCCCGAAACTAAATCTCCTCCAACACCCAGTGCTATTGCTCCTGCTTTTATCCAATCAGCTGCATTTGTTGTATTTATACCTCCTGTAGGCATTATATTTATTTGAGGGAGAGGTGCTTTGAATGTAGAAATTGATGAGAAAGAAAGACAATTTGCGGGAAAAAGTTTGATTATATCTACTCCATATTCCAATGCTTGTACCATTTCTGTGGGAGTATAGCAACCAGGCATATATGGTACTGCATATCTATTACATATTTTTGCTGTTTCTACATCAAAACAAGGACTTACTATGTAAGAAGCTCCAGCGAGTATTGCTATGCGAGCTGTCGCCGCATCAAGAATAGTGCCCGCACCTATTATGATATTATTTTGCTGACATATTTTTTCTAAAATACGAGGAGCGTTTACAACAGTAAATGTTATTTCTATTGCAGGAAGCCCTCCTGATATACAGGCTTGCAACATTGATTCCGCTTGAGAAGTATTGTCTGCTCGTATTATTGCTACTATACCAGTGTCGATGATGCTTGAAATTAACTTGTGTTTTTCTAGCATTTTTTATAGCATAAAAGAAAAAATAAAATATGTCAATAAGAAAATGCCCAGGTTTTTCCTCCACAAGATTTTTCTTACAATAATTGAAGTTTTACGTGATTAATTTCTTTAAAAACAGAAATAGAATCATCACCCCCTATAGGATTGCTCTCCACAATTTCCCATTCGTCTTTTATTCCTACGAGTGATTATCAACAGAATTATTTTCCCCTTTGCAAAAATAATCAGTTAAATACGCCACAACATGGGTAGCTCCACATTGGTACGCAAATCTAAATCTCTTCTGTAAGCATATAGCAATATAGACTCAATCCTATATTCATACGTTATTCCATTCCTTTTTCACCATAGATCTCATTTTTGATATTTCTTCTTTACTCAAAGAATGATATTGTACATCATTTTTGTGAGTATCTCTTTTTTCTACAATAAATACGGATGAATCTTTCTTCATTGCCATGTTATGCCATAAATCACGAGGAATATTATATATTACATTAGGCTTCATAAGTACTACTTCCCATTTACTAATGGTTTTATTTTTTATTTGAGCACTAATTAATATAACAGAACCGCTTTGTAAAAGAAAAACTTCATCAGTTTGTGTATGTACCTCTACTTTATCTATATTTTTAATATTCTGAAATGACACATAAGAAAGTATTGCAACTTGCCAGTGCTTTTGAAATAGAAGGGGAGAAAACCCCTTTTGTGTAGCTTTGTAGGATTGAATAAGACTCATATTATTTTCTTCTGCCTTGTTGTGCGGGTTCTTTTATCATTTTTTTTCGTAACAGGAGTTTCTTTTATTTTTTATTAGCAAAGTGAGTAGTTTTGTATTTCTATCATGTGCTATAAAATGAACGTCGGCATTGGCAAATGCAAGATCTTTTCCTATTCCTCGTATTATCCCCATTATTAACACCATCTTTCTACTAAAATCTAATATTTTATGTATGTTCTCCCCCATATATTACTCTGTTTTTTATTTATTTTGTTTTATATGTTTTAAGATAAGCCTCTACTAGAACTATTCTAATATAAAACCATAGTTATTAAGTATACATATGTTAATTATAGATAAAATAATGGCTAATTTCAATACCCCCCATGTTTTTAGTCATGTTTTTAGTCATGTTTTTTATTTTACAAATTAAAAATAGATACAATTGCATTGAAATGCTGTTCTTTCTGAACAAAAACACTTCAATAACTAAAGTACAAAGTACAACTCTTAACTTTCTTATATAAAACAAAAGTTCCTATTACCACTAATTATCACTTGGTCGTATTATAACTACACTATCCCCAAATAATTCTACCCGTCTTGTTCCTAAGTTATCATATAAAGTTTGAGTTAAAACCACGCTTTTAAGAGTCGCTTTACTGCCATGAAACACATTCTCGCCTATTATTGTAACAGAATCTGGTATAACAAGTTCCGTTAATAAGCTATCCCTAAAAGCATTACTATCTATTGAAACAACAGAAGATCCTAAATCAAGACGTATTAATGGGCTTTTAGAAAAAGCATCCGCACCTATTGTTATAACAGAATCTGGTATAACAAGTTCCGTTAATAAGCTATTGTTAAAAGAGCCAGCACCTATTGTTATAATAGCATTTCCTAGAACAAGCGTATTCAATGGGTTCTCAAAAAAAGCACCTCCACCTATTTTTGTAACAGAATCTGGTATAACAAGACGCGTTAATCTACTATTATAAAAAGCTTCGTTACCTATATTCGTAATAGAATTAGACATTACAAGATTTGTTAATGTACTATTATAAAAAGCGTTACTACCTATTGTGGTAATAGAATTAGAAAGAAGTACGGATGTAAAAGAACTCTTACTATACTCAGAAGAGTCAATTGTTGTTACATTTTTTTTAACTACAAAAAAATCCCCTACATCATTAATAGTAATGCCCTTAATTCCGTTATCATTCCCCACAAAAAGTCGAAATACCTTATCTTTAGTATTGTTTTTAGATCTAAATACTATATGATATTCTCCTATATTTGCGGTATGTGCGATCCGTACTCTTATTTTTTTCTTTATTTCATCTTCTATGTATACAGTTATATCAATTGGGATATCCCCTGTTTTAGTTTTTATTCCTATTGTGTAGGAATAAAAACTATCTAAAACTGGAAATCCTGTAATTGTTATTACCTTGTCTTTAACGCCTTTATTTACTGATGACAAAGATATACTTGCATACCCAGATAAAAATATTAATTCTCTATTGGACTCATTTGTATCATTTATTTGATCTGTTTTATCCGTCTTATCCATCATGTTTATACCATTTGCTTCACACATCATAAAACTAAAAAACACTCCCATTACTACCAATAAAAGTAAACTTATATAAATCACATTGCTTCTTTTCATGTCTTTCTCCTAAACCTTTTACATATCTTATTTAATACAAGTACTGCTATCACTAGCATACCTAGTATTTACATATAACTTAAAAATATAATACTCTAGCATAATTACTACGCAATATTAATTCATGCATTTTTTCTTTCAATATTCTCATTGTTTTTTCTTCATTGTGTAATTGTCATACTAGTTAGTATTATCAGTCTGATCCACTCCCCCCTGTCGTCTTTATAACAGCATCACTACCAAACAATTCCGTTACTCTACCCCTCCCCATCTTGTTATACAAGATATCTGGCAATTGTATCTTTACAAGAGTTTTTTTACTATTCTTAAAGGCATCATTGCCTATTTTATTAACAGAATCCGGTATTGTAAGATTTTTTAATTCACTATTTTGAAAAGCATTAGCATTTATAGTGATAATAGAACTTCCTAAATCAAGACTCTTTAATGGACTATTCTTAAAAGCACTCACTCCTATTTCTGTCACAGAACCTGGGATAACAAGTTTTCTTAATTCACTACTTTGAAAAGCATTAGCACTTATCGTGATAACAGAACTTCCTAAATCAAGACTCTTTAATGGACTATTCTTAAAAGCACTCGCTCCTATTTTTCTCACAAAATCTGGAATAACAAGTCTTCTTAATTCACTATCTCTAAAAGCATTCTCACCTATAATAGTAATGGAATTACCCAAAGTAAGATCTCTTAATGGGCTATCTCTAAAAGCATTATCGCCTATTGTAGTAACAGCAGAATCAGCTAGAATAAGCTCCTTCAATCGACTATTTCGAAAAGCACTAGTGCCTATCATAGTGACAGAATTAGATATAATAAGGGTTTTTAAGATACTGTCTCTAAAAGCATTCTCGCCTATAATAGTAACAAGATTTGGTATAGTGAGACTATTTAACCTGCTATCTCTAAATGCTCCATCTCTTATCTCAACAACAGAATTAGGTAAAACAAGCTGCTTAAATTGACTATTGCGAAAAGCTCCCGTACCTATTGAAGTAATAGAATTAGGTAAAATAATTGATGTAAAAGTATGTGCATTATACTCGTTACTCTCAATAGACGTCACAGTTTCATATACTATAAAATTTTTACCATTAATACCTTTTCCTACCTGACGATCAGTAACAATCCCCTTATTTCCAATCGCATCCCCTACAAAGACACGAAATATTTTATCTTTACCAATATTATCTTTGGGAGTAAAAACTATAAAATATTCACCACTTTCTGAAGGAAGCAATACCTCTACTTTTACTTTTCCTATTGCACTATCTTCTACCCTAGCAGTAACAAAAGACTGTGTGTGCCTTTCTTTTGTTGTTACTGCTATATTAAATAAATCAAGATCAAAGCTATCTAACCCCACAATTTTCTTGATGTTTATTTCCTTGCTTAAAACATCAATAGTGGTTTTTTCTTGTAAAGCTATAGCTATATAACCAGATAAAAATATTGGAGTTTTTTTTGTATCGCCTGTTCCTCCTGTTTTATTTATATCATCCGCTTCACAGGCAACATAATTTAAAAAAATCCCCGTTACTACTAGCAACACTCCCACATAGAAAATGCTTCTTTTCTCCATACTTTTCTCCTATAATTTATATAATTATTTATATTAAGATACTTAAATCTAATAATGTTTTATGCATGTTGGTATAGTCTCTATGCCATATTACATTACGCAAAATAGTAATTTTTTCTTTTTTGTCAACATTTTCTACCTTGTTTCTTGGAATTTAAAAAGAATGCTTTTTTAAGTTTAACAATGAAATTATTTTTCTATACAAAATAATATTTAATATAAATAAAAGGAATATACATACACATTGCCATAGTATATTGTATAATCATATACAATATACTATCATACTGTTTACTATGACATCTAATGATTTAGAATACATATCATGCTCTCATATTCCCTTTACTATTACAGATAGTCACTGCCATTTGCAGAAAGTACTTGTGCACGATAAAGATATTTGTAATAAATTAAAAACTACAAAAATATGTCTTCTTGACGTTGGAATAGATCCCACAGATTGGAAGAAACGAATAGAAGTATTTTCTAATATTTCAGAAATATACTTTAGTATTGGATTACACCCCTCACTTTATAATTTCTATACCATAGAGTCAGCCTTTTCTCTTATAGAAAAACATGCTTCAAAAGCAACCGCTATAGGGGAAAGTGGTCTTGATTGGTACCAAATGTATGCCCCAAGAAACACTCAACTAGAATTTCTTGAACTTCAGATTGCTATCTCAAAAACACATAAAAAGCCAATTATTTTCCATGCTAGAGACTATGTAACGGAACAACACTGTGGAAAATCTCCTAATAATAAAAATTGTAATACGAATGAAATGAATAGTATTGATGATATCTTACATGTCCTAGCATATATGAATCACACAGAAGGTGGTATTATGCATTGTTTTTCTGGAACCTATGAACAGGCAAAAAAATGCATTGACTTGGGATTCTATATTTCTTTTTCTTCAAATATTATATCTAAAAACACACCTATATTACAGCACAGTGCAAAAAACATACCATCCGATTTTTTACTACTAGAAACAGATTCTCCCTTTCTCTTGCATAAAACAATACGGAAACTATTGAAAAAAAACAAAAAAGAAAATACATACAATAGCCCTTTATATATTCCTTATTTATATAATACTCTTTCAAAAATAAAAAACATTACTATGGAATCTCTCGCAGACATACTTTATACAAATTTGAAGAAAGCACTTCGCATATAGAATTCCATCATGAAAAGGCACAACATGTACAATACAAAACTCCTTACATAAAAATCATGCCCTCATCATAATAATGAAGGCATAGTCTTTTGATTGATTTTTTTGTATTTTTTTAAACAATTAAATTATGGTATCACCATCCATCTGATGGGTCGTCACCGCCCGCAGAATACACTTCATCAATAACATCAGATATTGCACGAATATCATCAAAATATACATAGTATCTTCCTACAGTGTCAACAAAGTTAGTATCAATTATAAAGCCTTTGATATATAAGCCGTTTACTACACCCTGTACTCCTTCTTGGTCTACCTCTACTGGAATGTTTATTTCAAGTTTCTTCCACCCTCTATAATTAAGCTTTCCCAGTGGAAATCTTTTAAGATTTCCTTTCATATCCTGAAGAACAACAATAAGATTGTGATCTTTTCCTCTTCCAGCAACCCATACAGATATGTTTTTTACTATTCCCGGAACATAGATTGGACGTACAGCTCTCAAATAAATGTTAGTATTATTCCTCGAAAAATAATCTACTCTAATACCATAGATGTAATTATCAGTAGGATTAAATCCATTAATTTGTTCTTCTGTACGAACAGGTGTCTTCTCTTTTGACCCTCCAAACTGTCTTCTTGAAGTGATAACACCTCTATCTATTGCCATCTCCGCTTCCCATCTTGTAGGATCATCAAATGTATCTATCACTATTTCACGTAATAGCTGTCGGCCAGTGTCAACATTATTAACATTCTGACCTGTAGTGTTATCATTTGCTGTATCTTGCGAAAATACAACCATTGGAAAAACCACAACGACATACACAACTATAAAAAGATTTCTCATTGTTTTATTTCTCATATATTACCTCTTATATAATTTCCTAGAGCTATCATTGCCCTGTTTGGTTATTATTATTTCCAGTGCTTCCTTCTTGCCACTGAATAGATTCAATTGTTTCCTTCTTTCCAAGCTTGTTACCATCATAATAAAGATCTGTAAACAATCTCCTGGCAAAAATATTATCAACATATACTACAAAATCATCTACCCTTTCCTTAGGATTTGTCCATATGGTAAGTTTAGTAATTTTTATAATAAAACTTCTATTGGTCGAATTTACATCCGACGCTCTATAAACACTTGCAGGAATATTAGCAGAAAGTATCTTCCACCCATTATAATTTAACGTTCCTAGAGATACTATAAAACGCCTTCCATTTGATAGTTCAAACTCTGCTTCTAAAGAATACAATCGACTATTACTCCATACATATAAACCCAAGTTAAATATAGGATAATCAAAATGTATCCCAGGCAATTGATTGCCGTCTACACCTTGTTCTGCAAACTTCTCAGAGTTTTCGTAAGGAATAATATTAACGTAATTATAATCTTTTTTATTAAAGGCCGCTCGTATAGCAAGTACTCGCATATTTTCTACATTTTCCTTTAAAAAAAGTTCTCCCAATTCATTAGGATAAGCATTAATATATCCTATCTGAGGATACGGCTTTTGATCTGTTTTTGTTATATATCTACTTGCGTTTACCTCCCATGTAATGTCTTTTTTAATGCCACCTTCTTCAACATCAAAGTCATGAACCATTATTGTTCCCTTATCTGATCTATCAAATAAACTATACAGACTAGTATTGCTACTTTGAGCTGCCGTCGATAAAATCACTGCAAATAATATTAGTAATGATAAAAGTATTTGTCGTACCACAATATATACCCCTTTTGTTTTTTCTAAGACTTTATCTAAAAATTAGAAAATCTTATAATTCAATGTTATACTACAAAATAGTATAATTAAATTTAATTAAAATGTCTATAATTTAGAGAATCTGCTCCCAAAAAATTATAGCTTATTTATATTTTATACTACTTCATAATATTTAATCGGTATATTCCTATAAATATAAAATAGTTTTTTAATAAATAGGAAAACATACTTAATATTATGACAATAAACACGCAATGTTTCCCGTTTTTTTCAAAATAATAAAGCATTTAAAACGTAAAAACAGCTTACACTATTGTATTATCCATCTATTATTTCCATCCACGTGTTATAAATAATCTCTGGATTATAGTTTTCTTCTACAAATTTTCTTCCTTCAATTGACATCCGATTACACAATTTATTGTTGTTATACAATAAAACAATATTTTCTCCTATAGCATTAATATCTTTTTGTCTCACTACTATTGCCTTATCTTGAACAACATATGGAATACCTCCAGAATTAGAAGTTATTAGGGGCATACCATTTGTCATTGCCTCCATATTTGCCATATGAAATTCTTCAGTATGACCATTAGGTTCCTCAACAGAATGAGACAAAAATAAATCATAATCATATAATTTTGATAAAAGTTCGGCATATGGCAAGAATCCTTTTAAAAAGATATTATTCTCTAAATCATTATTTTTAATATACTCTAAATATTCGGTCATCAGTGGTCCCTGTCCATATATATCTAACGTTATATTAGGCAGTTTTTTTACTACTTGTTTCATTGCCTTTAATATATAGATATAACCTTTATCTTTAGATAACCTCCCAACAGTTACCATCTTACCACTAAATCTTTTTCTTTCCTTAAACTTTATTCTATTCTAACTGTAATGCATAGCCAAGAACTTGTGTTTTTAAATGTATTCCTTGTTCTTTATACAGCAATGGTATTTTACTATTAACACATACTACAATACTATTCTTAAATAATCTATGTATTACTTTTGCTTTCAATTTCTTTATCGCCTGTATATTTGTAACACTCTCATGAAGAATTAGCTTTCCCTTAAAATTTTTAAAATAAGATAAAAATAGATAATGAAGTCCTTCGGTAATTACAACATCATACTTACTAAAGTCTAGATTTCCATAATACGAAACTTTTATGTATGATATATTACACTTTATTCTTAAAAAATCTAAAACATTACTTATATATTTCTTAATTATTATATATCTATTTACAACTCCATCAAAACTCACACTTTCATCATCTAAGAAAAAAGTTACTTCATATTTATCATTTTCATGTATCCTTTTATAAATATGATATTCGCCAGAATCAAAAGCATTATTACGTCTTGCATTATATGGTTTAAAAACAGCTATTCTTTTTTTATACATTATATATACATATTGTAGAATATTATAGTTATATTTATTCTGTACTAGAAATAGTAGTAAGCCGATATATTTTTGCAGACACAAATAATGCATCTTGAAATATTGCAGAAAGCGGTGCATTAATCCATGCATGTGCTTGTCTATCTTCGGGAATACTCTTTCTCAAAAGATTCATATTATTATTCCACCCTCCTATATAGAAAATATTTTGTACATATTCTTTATATTTTCCTTGATACAATTCTTTCAAGGTCCTCTGCGTATGAGGTCCAACATATAAAAGCATTATATCATTCTTTAAATTTATCTTTTTTATCTGTTCTTGTGTAAATAAATCAGAGCTAGGCGTACGGTTATAATGTGACATATTTACCGTAATATTAGGTGCAAGCAAATAAAAATATCGTAAAAAAACTTGTAGAGTACGACGTACATTAATATCTACTACATCTGTAAATATATATAACTGGGGTAATGCAACAGAATCATCTGTTATTTTAGTCATCTTTCTTGATTGTTTTGCAATATCTTTTGCAAGTGCTACAGTGGCATACGAATAATCTATCGTCATGAAATTTTCATCTCTTTGCAATCCTGTATTTTCAAGAATATGTGGCATTAACCTTCCACATTGACCTCTTTGTTTGTATATATTATTTGCCTGCAATGGCGAATAATATAAAAAAAGTGGAGATAATATAAGCATCCGAGCTTGTGTAGCATGCAAGAACTTCCGCATAGAAAGTTCTTTGTTATTTTCCCATAAACTTATATTCACTCTTACATTATTTACAAACAAAACCTTATTAGGATTATCAACTGTTACATAAAGAGTCGAAGATTTTCCATACCTCTGCGATAGTGTATAAAAACGACTATATTCTTCTGATACTCCTTCTATAAAACTTACTGCAAAAAAAGGATCACTTAAAAGCACAACATCCTCAGAATATGCAGTACTACACCGCTTTCTTTCTAGTATGGTATTAATATGTTCTGAGGATTCTTTCTGAACACAAGAAATGAGAAATAGTAAGAGAAAGAAAATGGTTATGGTTTTTTTTTTATTTTTCATATCTTTTCCACAAAGGAATATAACTAAGCATAAAGGCTCTGATATCTTTTATAAGTGGAGATTTGTACAACAGTGAAAATACATAAAACCACCACAATTATTCCAAATAGCATTCTTTCTATATTTGCTACTACCGCAGATGACACAGAAAACACCCCTGCTATAAATATGATTATGGAAAAACCCACTAAAAATACAGAATGTACTTTTCTAATAACAAACATACATACAATAATCAACAACGATAGTCTAATAATTGGAAATAAGAAATATTCTATATATAGAAAAAAATTTTTTGCTATTAAAAATGTTGTAAATGCATAGAATAATTCTGTAAGGCAAGCACATATAATAATATATTCTTTGATCCACCAAGACTCCTTTCTAAGAAATACATATTGCCACACAAGGATTACTACAGGTATAGATATATTTATTATGCTATATATTAAAAAAAACCTTGAAGTATAAGTCACATATGTTCTACTTATAAAATAGCGAAATAGTAAAAGCAATGGCACTAATAGAAAGAGTATCAGCATAGATGATATCTTAACCGCTTGAAGAAAAATAGCATTATGTATAATGTGCTCTTTTCCTTCGGGCGTATTGTATGAAAACATTCTTACACTCATAAAAAACAAGAATACAAGGAGTGGGTTGAGTACCATGAACAAATACACACCATTATTATATCAAAATATAATGTAAATTATGGCACACTAACGTAATATTTAATATATATTATAATTATGATATCGGGCTGTAGCGCAGTTGGTTAGCGCACAAGTCTGGGGGACTTGGGGTCGCTGGTTCGAGTCCAGTCAGCCCGATTAAGATTATTATTCTTAACGATCATTGTAGGTATACAAAACTACAGTAGTTCTACCTTGCTTGACATAATACATATGCTTATCATATGCTATAAACATGATGAAATACGCATACTCTTTAATTATTGTGGTTGCTTTTCTGTCTATTATAAGTTGTGTCTCTAGTATTTTAGAAAAAGTAGATAATACAGACAATTTAACTATCAAACTGGCAATTGCGAGAGACATGATTGCACAGACTCGATTTACTCTTGCACAAGAAATATTTAATCGCATAAAAGAACAAAATCCTACTGACGCCGCTCTTGCAGTAACAATAAACTACGAACTTGGATTTATCTTGTTAAAAAAGAAACACTACGAAGAAGCCGCTCAGCATTTCAACGAGCTCATAGCATCATATGATAATTTCTCAAACAATAGCAAGATCCCTCAATGGCCATATTATTTAAGTAAAAAATTACTCAACGATACAATTACACCAGTATTAGATAAACGTCGACTTCGTAAAGAGAAAAAAACAAAAAATAAGCAAAAACTCTCACAAGAATAATATTGCTATAGAGTTTTATATATAAAGCTCTATAGTGCTGCCTCTTAAATTCATCGCACTTTCTTTTAACATTTTTTGCTTTCTTTCAATAAGGTGTTTGAAAATATCGTATTCCGTATAATGTGCATTTACGCATACGCACTCTCCATTGCGGAGGTAGCATAATACTGTCTCTATGGATTCTACTGGCAAAGAAAAATATGTGCTTACAGCATATCTATATGCATCAAGTTGCAGCGTGTGATGTTGTGGATGTTTATATCTATCTGTTTTATAATCGACAATGGTACATATTCCTTTTTCTTGTTTTTCACTCTTACTAAGAAGACAGGGGTTCTTTGAAAAGAATATTACATCTATTGTGCAATTCATGTACACATCAAAATCCTTACTATATAGTAAAAATTTCTGCTCTGCAATAACATGAGACGTGCTATTATTACTCCTCGTATTCCATATAGAAGTTTGTAAAAAATTCCCTACACAACGATCTACAGAAGAAGCAAGTATGTCTTTTTCAGAAGAAGTAATATCCAATAATTGTATTCCGGAAGTTATATCATGCTGTTCATATTCTGGATTTATATTTTCACAATGACATTTAAGCAAAGAATGGCACTGTGTTCCGAAAAAGGCATACAGCCGTTTCTCAACGAGAAGGTTCTCACAAGGAAGGCTGGGAAGTAGACTTGCTTTCTCTATTGGCACTTTATAAAAAGAAACATCTTCTCCAGCCGAAGCATTTACTTCTATAATTCTTTGTTGTAAAGAACGTTCTTTTTGATTTTCATAATTACCTGCAAGTTCCTCTACAATATCTACAAACAACTCTTCAGAAATAGTATTGCTTTGTACTTCTTTTTCGTAGTATATCCCTATTCTATTTTCTATATCTTCTGAACGTATTTCCTTCTCATCAAACACATATTGTTCACTCTTCAACACTTCCAAACTAATTTCGCACCATTCAATAAATGTTTTTAAAGAAAGTTTATCGGGTGCTTCCAATATTTTCTTATATTTTTTTTCTTGTATTGTGCCTATGAGGTATAATCTTTTTTTCACACGAGTTACTCCCACATAGAATATACGAAGAAGTTCTTCCATATCTTTTGAGCTATTTTGTGTAAGAATCCTCTGAATGCCATTTTTCCCTGCAGTTCCCAATGCATAATGTTCATCTTTAGGCGATTTAAAATTAATATAATGTATACCATCTATATAAGCATGTTTTGTCGAGTAATGCCCTTTCATTTCGGCTCCTAAATGGGCAAGAACAACAACGGGAAATTCTAATCCTTTTGCCTTATGTATAGTCATAATATGCACTCCCTTTTTTGTTGTTTCTAAGAGCACCTCAGACATTTTGAGTTCTTCGGACACCGTACCATTCTTCACTATGTGTTCAAGTTCTTTCCAAAGTGCAATGCCTCCCCTTTTTTCTGCCCATGCTACAATATTCTTAAGCATACTATACTGAGATAAAAAGGGGTGGTACTTTATATTTCTTAATAGTACATAGCGATACCCGCAAGACAGCCAAAAATGATCTAAAAGATGGGTTAAAGATTCTTCTATAAGAATTTGTTTAGCCTCATTATATTTTTCCTTCATGCGTGAAAGTCGTCCTACACAATGGGCATAGTGCTTATTCCCTTTAATGGAAAGCGGTACATTAAAAATAGTAGTAGCATTACATTTTTGCAAGTCATCCATTATATGGATCAACGTATCATCAGAAATATTCGCTATTGGTCCCCTTAAAAACGATATATACGCAACGGTATCCTCTGGAATAAGCAAAAGTGTAAGCCATACATAAAAATCATATGCAAGTTCCTTAAGAGATCCTATGTTTTCTTCTACCATATGAGGGATGTCTTTTATAAGAAATACACTCTGTAAATATGAAGACAACTTTTTTGTATATGTAAGCACAGCTATATCAGAATAAGCATATCCTTCTTTTCGTATCTCTTCTATACATTCAGAGATATAAAATGCTTCTATTTCTTCTTTTGATTTTTTTGTTCCTTGTACATTCTCATTTTCGTTACACATAATAATTTTTCTATATGAGACATCTGTCTGCGTAGGTGCAGAAAAAGAATTACAAGATACTTTTTGAGGAAAATATGTAACAGATGCACTTGCATTTATTATCTCATGCCTAAAAAGAAATGAAAACCACGTATTAAAGAAATGTATGAGTTTTTCTGTGCTTCTATAATTATAAGAAAGTTCACATGTATCAAACAATGTACTTTTGATGAGTTCCAAAAACCCTTGTATATCAGCTCCTCTAAATCTATAGATAGATTGCCTCGGATCCCCCACAAAAAAGAAATGTGTTGCTTTTTTACTTTCTTCAAAGTACTTTAATAATGTATTAAACATTCTGTTTTGCTCTACAGAGTTATCCTGTACTTCGTCTACAATAATATGAGTAAAAGAACGTAAAATCCACTGTAATATTTCTTTGGAATGATCTACGAGATATTCTGCATATTTTGCAATGCTTTGATATGTAAAAATCTTCTTCTGTTTCTTATATGCAAACCATTGTTGAGCCATGTTTTCTGTAAAAGCATAACAATCTTGAATCCAATCTCTATTTTTAAGTGTACACATTATTGCTTTGCAATTCTCTTGAGAATCTCTTATAGCAATTACCAAATCTTTTATAACACACACAACATCGGGAACACTCGCTAGCGACCGTGATACCCCAATAAGTGTAAACGAGGCTGTGAGATAAGGACTATCTTCTTTCTTTATTTCAAGATCATCAATATCTGACTCTAATATTTGTATAGCAGTAGCTATGAGCTTAGAAACGCTTTTAGACGAAGAACCTTTATTACTATTAAACATGTCTTTTATTTTCTGAGCATTCTGTCTTATATTTTGAATTTCTAATACAAATGTTTCTTGCATTTTTTGTAACATTTCTTCAGCACGCTTCTTTAAAGAATTATGGGATACTATTTCTACAGTATTAAGAAAAGGAATAAACAAGCTTTCTAAAAGCTCCTCTAAAGGATACAGTTTATAAAGCGTATGAAGTACAGAATTGTTTCTTTGTAAGATAAAATAATCTACTATAAAATTTCTTATTATTTTATGAACATCTGTAGAAATACGTATATCTGTGAAACCAATTTGCATAGATCCTAAAACAACTATTCTATTCCAAAATGAATCTATTGTAGATATATTGGAATCCTCAAAGTTCTCTACTTGTTTTCTGATAAACTCTATATCATTGGTATCTAACGAAAACTCTAGAAATTGTTGCGATTTAATACATTCTAAAAGAAGCTTATAAATACGCTCATACATTTCTGAAGTTGCCTTGCGAGTAAATGTAAGCACCAAAATATTTCTCAACGGCACTTTTTTACGAATAAGCAAATAAAGAACATGTGTTGCCAAAACAGTTGTCTTTCCACTCCCTGCTCCCGCAATTATAAGGCTATTGTTTTCGGAACATACCGCTTTTTTTTGTTCCTCGTTTAATTGCACCTTTCTACCCTACCTACCACGTGTGTGTCTATGAATCTTATTAGGATATATATAAAAAGAATCTCTAAATATATCTAAAATACTCTGCGAAATATACACTCCCTCTGCAATCTGTGCCTCTTCACTATAAAGATTTTCAATTGCTTTATTATGTTTAAAATTTCCCTCTATAATATTTGCAAGTCCATCTAAAAATAATGTCTTGTAATTTTGAATTATAGAAATATCTTTTTCACAAGGAATGTATTGTTGTAATTCTTTATCATCTCTTATGTTTTTACTATTTTCTTTAAGAAAAAACAAACTTATACTTTTCTCACTATCAAAAACATTACTCTCTTTTGCCATACTTTTTCTTATAAGCATATGATACATCCATAGTTGTGAAAAATGCCTTAGATTCTGTTTTTTATTAGCAGAAAGCTTATAGTCTACAATGTAGATATGCTGTGTTTGTTTATGTATTAGCACAAGGTCTGGTATGCCAGTAATAGCACACTCTATTTCTACTCCAAATAAATTGCAAATAGTGTTCTTTTGTTTTTCTTCAATATTTTTAACATCAAAATCCCCACTAAGAAAAAACTTTCTAATCTCACGTACAATGCTATGAATAGACGTGCTTTGCATGTATTGTTTTAGCATTTTAATAAAAAGAAAATGGGGTCTATATTTTCTTATATATTGTTGTATTCTTTCTTTATAAAAACCCTCATTGGGTGCTGTATACATTCCATATCTAAGCATATTATGCATAATGCTTCCCAACATTTGTCGTCCAACTCCTAATTCGCTATGAAGGGTGTTAAATAAAGGCACTATACCAAACACCTTCTCAACCATGAAAAACATGGGGTATGTCATTACATACGCTACATCTCCTGCAGAAATAGAATATGTAGCAAGTCTTTTTTTTATAATATCTGCAGAATCTTTATTAAGTGAAGCACCATACATGGTCCTATGACTCTTTCTCTTTGTATATTGCTGTGCACGCATTCCGCTGACTTGATCTTTTATAAGCATAAAATGAGGATGAATACTGTCGCTGTGCTGAGTTCCTTTTTTCTGAAATATTTGTTTTTTAATACAATCTTCCCAGTACTTTTTTTCTTTAAAGAACTCATTGTACTCCTTATCATCCTCTACATGGTTTACATCCTTTTCAAAAAACAAAGGGAATTCTCTTTTCCCATTAAAACTACTAGAACTTGTACTGCAATATACATGTAAAGCACTTTTTTTTATATGCTCTCTACAGTAATGCATTGTTTCTTTACGCATAGCTACAACTTCATTATCTTGTAAAGCACTATCTCTATATTCGTTTACAATAACAGTATGAGAAGACGTCTGTGTAAGAGCTTTTTGTGAAAGTGTTGCAAAAAAATGATGCTTAAAATAGGTGCCTGTTGACTGCGGAAATATAAACACTTTCACATCTTTTGTTTTACTTTGCACCATTGTTTTCCACTTTTTTGCAATATGACAAATAAGATTCCAAGGAGATTTCAAAGCCATTGGCACTCCTTCTATCCCCGACACCCTCTTTCTATAGTTGTCGTATATTACAATTCTATTTATAACATTTTGGATTTGGGCAATTATGCTTTTTGAAGAGTCTTCTAGTTTTTCATTATCTAAATATTGTTTTCCAAAAATAATAATGTTCTCTCTCAGTTCCTCTGTTGTTTGTGCTTGGACAATTTTTTTAAGATTCTTATAAAGACCCATAAAATATTCAAATACTCTTTCATCTGCATCTTTTTCCAGCATCATCTTCCATCTACTCAAGCAAGCATCATCTATACAATTATATTTCATTCCAACATCAACTATGCATATATGTACATCTCTATTTTTCCACTGTAATGAAGAATGAAAGAAAAACATACAAAGAACTTCTGGATGCATATTCGTCTCAACACACTCTGAAATCATCTGCAATACATTCATTATTTCTTCCCCTTCGCTTTCTTGTATAGAAAAAGGAATATTATATTGAGATGCTAACGAACAAAGCCAGCTCATAACATATACATTATTCTCACAAAGAGTAAGTGCAATAGATGAAGGGGAAACCTTTTTATCATGCAATAATAGTGATATGTGAGAGGCAATGGCATGTAGTTCGGAAACAGTATTGGGAAATATTTTCTCCTCATATGTTTTAAGATATTGAAATGTTTCTTTACTCTTTTTTATATTGATAGAATCGACATACGATGACAGAATGTTTTTCTTAATACAATGTGCGTACCACAGCCTTTGAGATGGAGAAAACAAAGGTTCTAATACACAACATGTAAGAATAGGTTTTTCATTTAAAAAAAAGTCTTTCTTACAACTATTTGCAAATAGAGTTTCAAGAATATGAGTTCCCTCATATAATATAAATGAAAGGACATGGACATCTATGCTTTTGTATCGTAAAAGAAATTCTGAGTATTTTCTCAAAAGTTCAAAAACACTATGATACAAAGCATCATTTTCCCTCTTATATTTATAAAAAAGCGGGTAATGTGAAAATATATTTGAGAGTTTTTCCACATATTCAATCGCAAACATGTCTTTTGAAGAATTACTTCCAATTATCATATCGTTAAATATAGCTTTTTCTCTTACATTTTCTACGACTTCTACATGTTTTTTTATTTCATCGTTGCACAAAAATGATAAAAGCATACTTGTATGTTCTTCAAACGTAAGATATCTAAGAGGAATATTTATATGTCTTGATATCTTCTCGCACAACGTTTGTTGTAATTCATACAAAGTAATATACGCATCTATTCTCACACATTCACATTCGCGGGCAAGATGATATGTCCAAAATTGCCTTGTGTCTTTTGAAGGGAATAGCACATACCCATCATTTCTATGAGAAGTATTAAAATCTCGCAGTAATGTATTTGTATAATTCATATACATTTAATATAATAACACTATGCATGGTTCTTGGAATAAAAATAAAATCCTATCGCTTCTCATAAAAGCATCAAAAAAAGCCCTTTCTTTACAAAAATCGCTTAAAGTAAAAGAAAAGATTACTAAAGGAAACGTTGATCTATGTACAAACAGTGATATCATCATAGAAGATTTTTTTATAAAAGCACTTCACAACCCCTCAAAAAATGTATACGTATTGGGTGAAGAAACAATCGGGAACTATAGAAACACAGATGAAATTCGCAAGGCATTTAATACTAAGGCATATGTAATAGACCCTATAGATGGGACGCTCAATTACCTCAATCGCCTTCCTAATTGGGCAATAAGTATAGGGTATGTACAAAACAATACAATATGCGAGGGTGCAATTGCACTTCCGGAACTTCGTGAAATATTTATAAGTAACAAAAATATTGTATACTATAAAAAATTCAACACAGATTTTAATCTTGTAAAAGAAAACGTTCGCATACAAACACCGCTTTCAATAGTAAAGCATCATAATTATGGTAAATATACTTTATTTGCTGCATCATATGCAAGCCAGGGAAGGATAGCTCGTACGGATAGATCTTTTCACCTAAATAGGTCCTGTGTCTATTCAATAGCAAAAACACTTACCTCGGGATATTTTGGCTATGTAGGGCAAGCAAATATATGGGACTTTGCAGGCTGTATAGGGCTCTTTAAAAACATGGGACTTTCTCCTTTTTATTTTGACCCCAATACACGCACAGCTAAAAAACTTCCCTTTACAATTACAGAAAAATATTGGGATGGTCTTACATTTGCAAAACACCCTGTTTTATTTACACCAACTAAAAAGCTTGCAGAAAAACTTATTCCCTCATAAAGATGCTATATAACACATAATAGCATTTCACGTATCTTCTTATATGCTCTTCGTAAAGACGTTTCAGAATCAAGCATTAAAACACTTTGACATTTCTTATACTCAGGTATGTGTTGGTAGTTTCCATGCGGAAGAAGAACGCAAATTACTGGACTATTACTATACAAACATAATGATCGTAGCTCTGCAAGAGAAGCTTTTTCTATAACAGGTTGAGTTAGAGAATTATTTTTGCATCTTTTTATATAAGGAATATATACACTCGCCTTTGTTCGTTTTATAAACTTATGAATAAGCATTTTATTTCCTCCTATCCCCACAATACACATCATAGCTCTTTGTACAACGGGCGGAAGATATTTCCAATATGCCAGAGGTCTACTTCGTATAAGAGAACCAGAAATTGGTATTATATCTCTATGTACATCCACAGGAATTAAGCTCGCATTAAGATGCTTTGCGAAAAGTGCACCATACGGCTCTGAGGCAAATACAGCATCTATTTTTTTGTTGAGGATCAAAAGAATTTCTTTTGCCCATATTTTTGGAGCACGAATATTAGAAATATGTGCCGTTTGTATCTCTTTTGTTATGTGCTTTACTATTACCTTTCCAAAAGGAGCTATGGTTACAGAATAATGCTCTTTAATCCACATACATCGGACTATTCCTGATATTCTATCATCTTTCTTTGAACACATGCATACATAAAGATTCTTACACATGCTTCGTGCTGTGTCTATTAAAAAGCAATGCCCTATATGAAAAGGAAGAAACCTTCCTATAACAAGACCATTAGTATATAAAAACTCATTCTTACTCACTGCGCTAAAAAAGCTGATAATCTTTCACGGTATTTATTTTTATATCTACCATAACTTTTGTAGTGTAGGTTGTGCCTCCACTTGATAAAACAACGGGAAGAATACTAAGTCTCACAATCCCCTTTACTTCTTTTGGTTTATTATTTACGTGGAGTCGCAAACGTGTTCTTACTGCGTCTCTGATTGCATCTTCCATAGATATTATTTTACTTTGTACCATATCGTTTTTAATAACAGCATATCCTACTCCCATACTGGGAAGTATTTGTACTGTTTCCCACGCCTTCACATATTGTATTTGGTAATCATCTAAATTATATCTATACACACCAAAAAGTTTTCCCTCATCTGCCGAAACACTAATTAAGAATAACTTATCATCCTGATTACGTATTGTATCATTTTTTTCTAATTTCCAAACACCTTCTACCTTTCGCTTTGCATCGCTGGGTGTATATGAAAACGTATACCCATAAATCTGCCCCGAAAGCACTTCTCGAGTCCATGTATCTATCTGTCTAAAATGCTCTTTACTCACATAACTTTTGAGCATGTCACTATTTGTAGCACGCAACATGTCTGGATTATCAAAAGGGATGCCTCCTTGTGAAAATTCTGTCCAGCTTTCTACAATTATAACTTTTGATTTATATGAGTCAAGTTTATACGAATAGGCTTGTGCGTTTATAAGAAAAAGAGCTCCGCCTACGCTCAATAAAAATAAAAAAAAAGTTTTATACATTATTCTTTTAATACTTCCTAAATAGTCTTGTGTAAGGATCAATTTTATGTCGTACAATCATATATATCCATGCTATGGCAATTCCACCTAAATGAGTAAGATACGCCACTCCTGATCCTGTCCTTCCACTCAGAGACACAAACTGCAATACAATATAAATTATCATTAATACTCTTGCTGTAACAGGGAATATGCCAAATATATATATTCGTGCATGTGGGTACATGCAGCTAAATACAAGCATTACTCCAAATACCGCTCCCGAAGCTCCCAATAAAAACACACCCCATGCCCCAAACATAGCATAAACAATAAGCGATACTATTCCCGAAACTATTCCAAACAAAAGATACATAAATATAAATTCATTGCTTCCCCACATTCGTTCAAGTGGTGATCCAAAGAAATAGAGTCCTAACATATTAAAAAGTATGTGAGAAATTCCTCCATGAGCAAACATATATGTAATTATCGACCAAACGTATCCTTTCTTAATTACAAGTTGTGCATTAAGAAAGATATATACTTGTATATATGGAAAAAATCGCTGAATAAGAAAAACAACACCAGTAATACATATGAAAATAAATATTGCACTATGCCTGTATGTTTTATATGGTAATGGCGTTTGTATCCATCGTATCAAAGACTTCACATTTCACTCCTTTATGGTTATAATAATGTGGCTTACACTATATATTCTGTTTTGTTATTGTAGCACATACTATGTTTTTTGTGTGTCTACTTATTTAGTATAACAATGCCATAATTTTATATTTGTTCACAATACAAATAAATACATTATAGTGCCTACAAAAAGAGGAACCATAAGATTATCTACTTCCTCAAGCTCCAAACTTTCTATAAGAGCCGATGCTATCCCCACTATGTATGCTGTTCTTATATCAAAAAAAAATACTATTACGAATCCAACAGCAAGACCATTGGCAATGGTACCCGATATTGTTTTGTTTTTGTTCCAAAAAACCCTCCACTTAGGAATAATTTTCCCTACAATGGTAGAAAATACATCTCCTATTGTTACTGCTATAATTGCTGCAATGGCAGCAGGCTGTACATAAAGCTCCATTGATAATATTATTCCAAGTATAAGAGTAAGGGGAGCATAAGATATCTTGGTTTGTTCTTGTTTTCTAAGCATACATGATTGTATTTTAGAAAGTATGAATATGGGAACTCCTCTCATCCTAAGCGCCTCCACTACATAGTAAAGTATTCCACCAACAACTAAAATCCCTTCTATTTCCCTATTAGAAAGTACTTTCATAAGAGGTACTACAAGAAAAAAAATAAGATGCAACAACTTCCTTGCAAGCTCTTTTTTTAAATCTTTATCAAAAACAAGAAAAGACATAATTATGCATAGTATACTACATGACTTTAATAATGCATAGATTATATCTATAATCCACATTCTATACAGCATAGATATATCCGTCTGTATAGGGCATGTTAATTCGTAAAAATTGTAATTTACCAAACTTCCTCTGGTAGATCCATTTTCAATCTTCCATATACCATTATCTACTTTGGAGTAAAACTACCTATTTTCATAATAAGCTAAGAATAATAAACAGCCGTATTGGTTGTTTTCACTATATTCTTGACAAGTATAGTTAGGCTATATCAAATCGCTACTCCTCAAAGAAAACAATTGTTATCGACGATGCATGAAAATGTCTCCAAACCATTAGTGCTGACATATCCATAAATATGTCATAACGAGTAAGTACATCGGCTACCGCTATGCTGTAAAATCTGTCCGTAATGCATAGCAGTATATAGTAATTTTTTACTATATATTACGAGGATATCTTTTAAAAGACTTTTTCTTATTTTGCATACCGCTATGTGGAAGCTTCTGTTGCTACGCAAATAATAATGCCTGTATTTTGTGTTTCAACAGTTTTATTTCAATAGAAAATTTAACAGCACGAACACCTATCCATGATGTGCTATAGGGAATTGTTCAACCTCTGTCTCTAGTCTCTTACATACGCTGTAATAAGAAAAACCACAAGAAAACTAAGCTCTCTCAACGCTAATTTCGTATGTAGAAATATCCTGTTATTATAATTCTTACTGTATAATTTTGTAGTACACATTAATGTGTTCCTTTCATTCTTATGATCCTATTATATTAGGATCTTATATTACAACTTTTGTAAAAGATTGTACATATAAAAATGTATTATAGTAGTTTTCATACACATCCTCCTAATTTTTTTATTATATATTATTTATATAGCTATAATTCATATATCAAGAGGCAAGGTAAAAAGCCATACTATTTTACTAACACTATAACAAGAGTGTACTTACTTCATCATTGCTATCAGCAAAAGAAAAATCAATATGTTTGCCTGTTTTCACATCCCATATCTTAATTGTATTATCACTACCACTACTAATAATCTTACTACCATCAGCACTGAAAATAATTGAACACACTTCGTCGCCATGGTTAGTAGAAGCAGAACTAATATGTTTGCCTGTTTTCACATCCCATATCTTAATTGTGTTATCGCTACTACTGCTCACAATCTTACTCCCATCAGGATTAAAGATAACCGCGTTTACCTTATCGACATGGCCAATAAAATCAGATCCAATTTGGGTTCCCGTTTTTATATCCCATATTTTAATTAGTGCATCACTACCACCGCTCACAACCTTGCTTCCAGCAAAGTTAAAAGCAACTGTATTAACCCTTCCATCATGGCCAGCAAAGTGTCTGAGTAGAGTAACCTTTGTATCATTATAGGTATAAAATAACACTTTCCCCGAAGTAGTGCCAACAACAACTATGTCTTCTGTAGGATGATGTGCAACCGAATTATAAGAACCATATCCTATTTTCAAAGATGCATGAAAAATCTCAGAAGAAAAAGCAATTGGAGTCGCACCGTATGCCATAAAAAATAAAAAAACTACAGAACCAAATAGGACCGTTGCAAGAAAATATATTTTTTTTCTTATGTTAGAAAATAATGATTGTATCATAAATAGTGTCTCCCTAATAAATTAATTAAACCCATATTATTCTATAGTAAATGGATCCCAATATGTCAAGAAAGATGTGTGTAGATTTAGATAAATATCTATTAAAAAGTTTTTACAATGTTATGACAAGCATAAAATTCTAATACAAGCGCTGCTTAACATCACGACCTCACACGTTCTAAACTGAGTTTTATGATATGAGAATATTTTTTAATTTATAGATACCAATTACGAAATTGTCTAACTTACTTCTTTAAGTGTAAGATTTTTCTTTCTAAGATACGTCATAAATCCTATTTTATCTATAGTTCTTAACGCAGCAGCACTCACTTTAACTCTAATTGTTTTGCCAAGCTCCTCAACATATAATTTTTTGTTACAAATATTGGATAGCTGCTTCCGCCGTGTTTTGTTGTGAGCATGAGATACATTATTACCAAACAATGATTGTTTACCCGTAAATACACATTTTCTTGCCATATATTCTCCTTGTTAGGTTAGACCTTTCCCGATTCTTTGTATAGCACATGTTTACGCACTACAGGATCATATTTTTTAAACTCCATCTTATCGGGAATGTTTTTCTTGTTCTTAGTTGTATAATAACTATGTTTACTTTCTGTACTCTTAAGACGCACTCGCATTATATTTCCTTTTGATTTTTTAGCCATTAGTATCCCCTAAAATTTATAGTAGTATTTTATATTATAGTAATGGTAAGTACACATTTATGTCAAGAACGTTAGTACACACTATTACTTTTCAAGCGAAAATCCACAAAGTTGCCTCATGTTTGCTCTTACTTTGTTTACAGCAGGCTGAAAATGCTCTTCCATTTCTTTGAGTTGTTCTCTTACCGCTTGTGCTAATTTTGCTTGTATAGATTGTTGCTGAGCGGAATCTGCAGAACTATATTGTTTTTGCATCTGTTCAAGCTGTATTTGCATTTGTTCTGTAATCTTATTTCGCTCATTTAGATATTGTTCACATATCTGTTTAAACTGCTTCATTAGTTGTTCAACTACAGCAGGATTAGAAGAAAGTTTCATTGCAATGCTGTTTATTATATTTATTCTTTCTAAAACTGTCGCATCAGACGGAAGTGCAATTTGTCCTATAAGAGTTTCTCCTATACCCTCTTTAATCCAATCTTGCTCTTCGGAAGGATGTTTTTCTATTTCTCCTTGTATATCTATGGTAGAATCTTCTAAAACATGTGCACACAATAGTCTTCCTTTATCTTTTATTTCTTTTCGTAAAAGAGAGTGCTTATTGGGTTGAACATCTTGAAAACGTTCCATCGCTTTTTCAAACGCAGATTTTATTTCAGTCATACGAATTATAGTATAGCATACTTTAAAAAAAATATCACTATAAACTAAATATTTCACAATTAATTAATTCCCAAAAAATATATTTACATATTGACAAAATAACACTATTTTACTATATTTATTATCATGAAACAACAATATATTAGAATATTTAAACAAATATTATTCATAATGAGTATATTATTATTTACTTCTTGTAATAAAATTGATAATGAAGAACAGCCTTCTACCTCTGGCTTTTTATGGAAACTTACAAATAATAATGCTACTGTATATCTTTTTGCTACAATTGAAATACAAAAAAAAGTTTTTTTTCCTATACCAGAAAAAGTTAGAACCGCCTTATCCTCATCACAAAAGGTATATTTAGAAAATTTGTCTAAAGACTACTCATCTATTTCAAAATCAATATTGCAAAAAGCTACCGATAATAAAGCAAATTCAATAGCGACTCTACCTACAAATATTTTAGGCCAAATACCATCATCTTCTTCCATAACAAATAAAGATCTTAATTCCTATAAACAACAAAATATTGAAATATGGTTTCTTAATCTTATTTTAGAAGTTAGAGAAAAGACCAAAGGAACAACTATTAATCTTTCAATATCAAATCATATAGAACGTAGAGCATTAAATGCATCCATACCCCTTAAAGGAATCCTTACGGCATCTGAAACTCTTGCAATAGCTTCATTTTATAATGATGTACCAAAAACCGATCAAATCACACTACTCACCAAAACACTTAATGATATTTCTTCTGGGCAAATCTCTACTAAAATTAAAACATATTTATCAGCATATATTAACAACGACTATGCCTCAATGGAAACTTATATTACCAATACTAAAAATAACGCACCAACAATACAGGTAAACAACAAAACGTACTGGCAAATTGCAGTAGATGATGTTAATATTAAAATTAAAGATATAATTGTTAACCATCTTAGAAATCAAACCGGGCAAATTTTTATTGCTGGAGATTGTTTATCCTTTTTTGGAACAAGCAGTACAATTCAATTAACTAAAACAGATATCCCTGATGTGATTGTTGAGAAAATTTCGTTGAAATAAAATACTTCAACGAACTATATCTATAAGATCAGTACCTGTGTTACTTAATGTATCAATAATAAGAAGTAGGTATTTACTCTTCTCATTCCAATATCGTAAATCAACTTCTTGTACTTGTAACTCTTGACGCTTTACTTCTTGTTTACTCGCATTTCCCGTTGAAAGTTGTATTTTCTTTTCATTCAAAAAAGCCTTCTGAAGAGCTATATCCAATTCTAAATTACTAAGAACTTTTTCTTGTACCGCCTTGTCATCATATAATTTCTTCATTTTCCGTATTGCTTCGTCTAACACACTTACATATTCTTCTTTATAAACACTAAGTGCAAGCGAATTTACACTCTGTCGAGCTTTTTTTTCTACCGAAGATAAGAGCGGAATAAGAACCGAAACAGTAAATCTTAAATCTAGTGAAGCACTATCTAAAAAAAGATCTGCATAGGAAGCTACAAAACCCCTCTCAGTTGCTCTCATAGGATATTGTGGTTGTAAAGAAAAGTCAAAATTAATTACTGGTCCATCTGCTATGTTTTCTAAGTAAAATGAACGACTCTTAATATTATATTCCATAGTCGATTTTTTCACTTGCAAGTTATTTTGCATTTCATTTCTTGTTGGCATAGTATTAAATACATGCTTCTCCCACCGAGAATTATCCTTTTGAATCGTAATATAAATTGTATCAGGAGCCATTTTTGTCATATATGATGCAATGCGACGAATGTTTTCGTATTCTGCTTTTACCTTTTTATATTGCTGCTTTTTTTTATTAAGAGTAATTTCAAATGCCTGTAAAACAGTATCAGAAATAATTCCGTTTTTCCTTCGTATTTTCATAGCCACATAGTCATCTTCTAAAACAATAATTGTACGCTCTAAAAGTTTCTTTTGTTTCTGTAAAGTTATGATCCCATATGCTTGCTCATATGACTTGCGTATGAGCATGTTTTGATTTATTGTTGCCTCTATAATCTGCAAACTGTATTCTCTATTTGCAAGAGTCTTTTCACTTGTAAACCACCCCACTTCTGCAAGATCACTATTTACAAACAATGGCTGTGTCAATGTAAAACTAAATTTTATTTGTTGTCTATAATCTTTTAATCCTTCTTTAATAAATAAGAAATTATTTATATTTGTTTCAAAACGGCCTCCAAAAGGAGTGGGAATAGCAAATCTAAGACCTGCCCCAAGATTATAAAACACTTTGTTTTCTTCTATATTTGCTCCCACAGAATTTCGTTGTAATATCTCAAAAGCGGTAAGCTGGGCTTTATCATATCCAAAAGGTCGTATCATTAAATCAAAGGTTGGCAGAAAGAGTTTAAAATACGTAAGTTTGCGAACTTTAGTAGCAATTTGTTTCTGTAAAGTTATGCGCCTTTGTTCTGAACTAAAATCCAATATTCTTTTAACAAACGTATCGGGTGAAACAGCTACAATACTTACAACATCTTTCTTTTGCTGAGAAAAAACATTCCCAATATAAAAAGCAAGCATAATGATAATTAGAAATAATAAGTAGCCATGTCGATGCTTCATATATTTTATTCCTTTATTTTAGATATGAGTTCATTAATTGCCTCATTTAGTTCTTTGCTCTTTTTATTATACTCATGTATTTTTATTTTATATGATTTTTCATCATTTTTTTCTTTATAGTGCTTCTTTTTTATACAAGGCATTTTGAGGAAGCATCTTCCCTGGAAGAATACCTCTCCTCATAATTAGGATGGGGTTCTGATTCATTGTTTCATCAGAATTATAAAGAAGTACATCTGCATGATAATCATCTTTAGAAAAAAGTGCATAGAATGCAGGCAATATAAATAATGTAGTAATTGTAGAAAAACTTAGTCCAACCGCAATAGTGCTTGCCATAGGTTGCCAAATAGGAGATGATCCACTCAATCCCAACGCAGTAGGAAGAACACCCACAATAGTAGTAAAACTCGTAAGCACTACAGGTTTGAACCTTTGCTTTGACGCTAGCATAATAGCTTTAACATGGGTCATGTTTGATGTTTTCTTAAAATTATCATTTGCTGTACTAATAAGCACAATAGCATTATTAACTACTACCCCTACCAATGCAACAAATGAATACAATACAGAAATAGAAAGTGCCGTTCCACTCAAAAGCAAATATATACTTACCCCTATAGTTGTAAAAAATATCGTAAGCATAATCAAAATAGGTTGAAAATAACTTTTAAATTCAGCCGTGAGAATTACATAAACAAGAACAATACTAACTAAAAGTAAAACTAAAATACTCTCTAATAAACCAGAAAACTGGTCAAATTCCCCTCCAATTTTAAATTCAATTTTCTCTTTCTCATTTGTAATCTCTTGTTCTGCAAGAGCCGCAATACTTGTATTAATTTGCCTCACCCTGCTTCTTGAAAAAGACTCAGCTGTAATCCTTACCATTCGCTTACCATTTTCTCTATATATGCTTGCAAGATTTTTTTCCTCTTTTACAGTAGCAAAAGAGGAAAACGGAACTATTGTGCCATCACTAGTGGGAAACGTTATAAAAATAATTTCCTTCTTGCTAAGACCAGATTTTGTACCTAATTTAACAACTATATCTGTTTGTTCATTATTAACAAATACAGACCCTATAGGATCCTCTGCAAAAAATCTCCGTAAGGTATCTCCAATATAGGCAAGAGTTAATCCATATTGAGCAGCCTTTTCTTTATCTATATCTATAATAAGTAGTGGCGTCTTAGAAACAAAATTACTTCTTATATTATATAGCTCATCAAAAGTCGAAAGTTTTGCTCTTATTTTTTTTTCTATTCTGCTCATTGCATTTAGACTATCTCCACGTATTTGATAACCAATTGCTGGGGTAGAAGGCGGTCCTGAACGTTGCTTCCTAATTCTTACAGAATCTGGTCCTGCAATAGATACAATACGACTTCTCACCTCTTCCATGACGATATCCATAGGAATTGCCTTCTTATTTGAATATACACTCTCCACTTCTATTTGAAACTGAGCATTATTTGCCTTATCTATTCTTATACCTTCTGTATAATCAGGTTCGGTATTTCCTATAAACGTAAGAATATTTTTTACTTTTCCTTCTCTCTGTAATGGAAGTATCTTCCTTTCCATTCCTTTTACAATTGCATTTGATCTTTGCATTGAAGATCCCGCAGGCATAGTAATATCGACAAAGAAAAAAGGCTGGTCCTCAGTATCATATAAGCTTACAGGAACAAAGAAAAAGACTGCTATCCCCCCCGAAATAACAATTACAGTTATTATACATACTATTTTTCGGAACTTGAGCACAAAAGACAATACATAGCCAACAAAGCACCTAGAAACTTCAAATATTTTCATCTCATGGGTTCTGTCATCTCCCGGAAGCGTCATATAATGAACAGGTATTACCACCAAAGCACTTACAGTAGACACAATAAGCGTCACCGTTATAGTAATGGGTACTGGGATTAAAAATTTACCTATAAATCCAGGCATAAATATAAGTGGAAAAAATGTTCCTATAGTAGTAAGACTTGAAGTTATTATAGGAAAGGCAACGTCATCCAGTCCCTCTATTACTGCCTGCTTTCTCTTCTTTTTATGAAAGTGTCTTAGGCGTATTATATTTTCTAAAATAACAATGCTGTGGTCAACTATCATTCCAAGCACTAATACTAAAGCAAAGAGCGTAGAACTATTAAGCGTAATACCAAGTAATTTTAATACAAAAAAACTTGTAGCGAACGTAAATGGAATTTCTATTGCAGAAATAACAGCCGAACGCCACCCTAAAAAAATAAAAAGCGAAACGAAAAGCAAAACAAATCCCGTTAAAGCATTTGCAACCAAAACATTTATAGTATTGTTAATACTTTCTGTGGTATCTGCAAATACATTAATAGATATGTCTTGTCCTCTTTCATCAAATTTATTCTGTAATTTGCCTATATTCTTTTTTATTTTTTTAACAAGCGTAACTGAATCTGCACTTTCTTTTTTGTATACTTTAAATTCAACCGCGGTTTCTCCATTAAATCGAACTCGTTGTAGTTGAGTATTATAATTACTTGTAACATGTGCAATATCTTTTAACTTTGTAAGATTATTTCCATCTTTTCGGATAATAATCTCTGAAATATTTTCTGCAGTGGAGAAATTACCAGAAACACGAATATTAAGTTCTTGTGTTTGCGTTCTTAAGACTCCGCCCGGAACAGAAACATTCCACTGTGAAATTGCTTTGTTGACCTCTTGCACAGCTATACCACGAGAGCGCAATTGATCTTTATCTAAATTAATTACAATCCTCTTATCAAAAAGCCCTTTACTTTCTACTCTCATTACTCCATCAATAGTTTTAATGGTATCCCTTACAATTTTTGAGTCGCGTATAATGCCCTCTACCCTTTCATCTGAGGCACTTTTTGATGACACCACTACATTTACTATAGATAAGAAATCTAAATATGTAAAATCAACTACGTTGGGACGGAGTGCATTCTTAGGCAGCTCAAGGTTTCCAATAAGTGCTTGGACTTCTTGATACTTATTCTGAAAATCCTGTGCTGAAAGTGATTGTGAAAATTCTAGTCGTGTAAAATTTAAACCATCAGATATAAGTGAATTCATTGTGTTGACTCCACTTATGCCTAGCAACTGCTCTTCTACCTTTTGAGTAATATCTTTTTCTACCTCAAACGCTGTTGCACCAGGATAGGCAACGAGTATATGCACATAATATAAAGGAACATTGGGATATTGCTCTCTTTGCATTGTAAAAAGCATATAGAGCCCTAACAACGCTAAAGCAACACGCAGTGTATTAATAGAAATGTGGTTGTTAAGCGCAAATTTTCCTAATCTCATATCTCATACATATCTTCTAAATCTTATTTTTAAAAAGTATCTGTAATACCAACAATACTTACATATATCTTCTGCTTATCTATTAGCTTATTTAAAGCAGAAATAATCACTACAGGATTAGCATTACTGTTTTGTATTCCTGAAATAATTTCTGCACGCCCTAAAAATTCTCTTCCCGTAACAACAGGAACCTTCCTTGCTAGATAGCCTACTGTCCCTTTTTCTGCAAGAAAAATATATTTTTGTTCTTTCTCTTGGAAGATAATAGATTTGGGAATAATTGGATACAACACATTTCTATGTTCTCCTTCCTTTTCTGTAAATATTTTTACATTGGCCACGAGTCCCGAACGAATAGCTTCTTTGTCTTTTGGATAAAATATAAGTTCTACTCTAACTCCTCCCGTTTTCACATCTATAGCAGCAGATATAGATTGAACATGTGCCACATAAAACGTGCCAAGTGCTTGTATTCGCACTTCCGCTTTATTTTCTTTTGATATCCAACCAATAAGACTGTCAGCTATAGACATTTCAACCCTTGCCCACTCCCTATTTGATATTCTCCCTACTACAGCTCCCTGCGAAATAACACTTCCAACAGAAATAACACGGCTCTTGTCAGAAATATACCCATTCACAGATGCACGTATTATTGTATCCTCATATTGGGACTTTGTGGCAGTGTACTGAGTTTGTGCTGCATAATATTTTGATCGTGCATCTACTAATTCTTGTTGTGATATTGCTCCATTTTTAAATAATTCTTGAGAACCATTGAGAAATATTTTTGCATTCTTGAGGTCTTGAGCTGCTTTAGAAAACTGATATTTTTGAATAGTTCTTTCCACTGATACGAGTACATCACCAGCTTTTACATAATCGCCAAGATTAAAATATACCTTTTCAATAGTTCCTTGTGTCTTAGAGATAATAGTCACTTCATCTTTTCCAAGCACAATCCCCGTTCCTTCCACCACAGATAGCAATGGAGCACGAACAACTTGAAGCCCTTGAACATAAGTAAGGGGTTCTTCCTTACTTATACTCTCCTTCTTTGAACAAGACAACAAGAAAACGAGAATAACACCAATAAGCAACATATGTTTATACATATGTTGCGTAATATGGTATATTATCTTCTTCATCTACATAGCCTCTTTAAAATACATTTTCAAACTGTATATCACAGCACATATACAATTATTCTTAATCTTAAGTATATATGCTTTTTGTTGAAACAACATGTTTTTATATAAATCTTATCAAAATAATAAGATGAAACGTTATAAATACTTACCTATTTACAAATAATGATCCATCTTTTTTTGTTTTGTTTCAAGATATTTTCTATTATGCTTATTTATTTTTTGAGGAATAATCGGCACTCTCTCAACAACTACAATTCCATTATTTTGCAGTTGTAAGACTTTTTCTGGATTATTTGTCATCAATTTTACAGAGGCAACACCCAAATCTTGCAATATAAACGCTGCAATAGAAAAATCTCTTGCATCTATAGGATGTCCCAGCTTTATATTTGCCTCAACAGTATCAAACCCCTTAGACTGCAAATTATATGCCTTTATTTTTTCCGAAAGTCCTATTCCCCTTCCTTCTTGTCGCAAATACAATACCACCCCAGTTTTTTCTTCCTCAATACGCTTAAGACTAATATTAAGTTGTTCTTTGCAATCGCAACGAAGAGAATGAAATACTTCACCTGTCAAACACTCTGAGTGAATTCTACATAATATTGTCTTTTTTGTAGCAATATCTCCCTTTACAAGGGCAACGTGCTCCTTGTTTTGATCATCTTGATATATATAAATAGAAAAGACTCCGTGTTCAGTGGGAAGCGTGCTTTGTACTATGAATGTTATAGTATTTGTTTCCATGATAACCTTGCTACAAACGTGCTCTCTCAACATATTCGCCATTCTCTGTATTTATTACTACTTTTTCCCCTTCCTTTATAAATCCAGGAACCTTTACCTGTATTCCCCCTTCACATTCTACAATTTTAGTTACACCTGTAGTTGTATCTCCCTTTACAGCATCGGCAGACGTTATAACAGTAAGAATAACTTTAGGTGGAAGAATAATATCCACTAAGTTCCCCTCCAGAAGAACCATTTGATACGATTCCCCTTCTTTAAGATAGTACTTATAATGAGCCAATGCTGTTATATTAATATTATATTGCTCAAAGGTTTCATTATCCATGAAAAAATATCTTTGGTCATCTTGGTATAAATACTGTCCCTGTTTATTCATAACATCTGCACATTCCAGATTATCTTGTGTTTTAATTGTTTCTTTAAGTACTTGTCCACTTATAAGCCCTTTTAGCTTACAACGAACAAATGCCGATCCCTTTCCTGGGTTTACAAATTCTCGTTCTACCACACAAAATGGTTCATTGTTTTTATAAAAGATATACATTCCTTTCTCTATTTGTCCTGCTTTCATATATCAATTATACCATAATCTATTAAAGATGCTTTATACTCATCTCTCCTTAGGATGATTATACAACAAATACTACAAACACATGTCTTAACTTATAACTACAAGATTCCTTTACCCCCCACACTATCTTACTTTATTCCATTTACAACCACAAAATATTGCCATAAACAATATCATACCAATACACAAATAATATTATTTATAAAAAATACCACTTTACTTATTGACACTATTTTTACAAAAATACTATCATCTAAAGTAATAATAAATAAAAATAACAAAATAGTAGTTTTTTATTGAAATTATACTATTACGTAATAAAATATTAGGAGTTAATATATGAATTATACTTCAGAATCTATTTTAAAATGGATAAAAGACGAAAGTATTGAATATGTAGATATTCAATTTGGCGACATGTTTGGAAGACTGCACCATATCACTTTTGTAGCAACCGAGCTTGACCACTCTCAACTTAAAAATGGAATCCCATTTGATGGATCTTCCATACGAGCATGGAAAGGTATAGAAAAATCTGACATGCTTTTTATTCCAGATCCTACTAGTGCCTTTATTGATCCATTTAGACAAAGAAAAACTCTAATTGTGTTTGGAGATATCAAAGAACCAAGAGGTGGCGACCTATACACCCGTGCTCCTCGTACCATTGCACAAACAGCAGTTGAATATCTCCGTAGTACAGGAATTGGCGATGAAATATTCTTTGGACCTGAACCTGAATTTTTTATATTTGATGATGTTGGATTTGAAATTGGCTCCAATTACTCCTTTCATCATGTAGATAGTGGTGAAGGATCGTGGAATTCATCTTCAGAAACAGGGGGGCACGGACATACGATACAACCAAAAGAAGGATATCTTCCAACAACACCCCAAGATAGCCTCATGGATCTTCGATCAGAGATTACTACTCGCATGCAACAAATGAATATGAAAGTACACCTTCATCATCATGAAGTTGCTGTAGCTCAAGGAGAAATAGGCATAGAATTTAATAATGCCGTTGCCGCAGGTGATGACGTTCATAAATATAAATATGCTGTTAAAAACACTGCCACCGAGTTTGGGAAATCGGCTACATTTATGCCTAAACCTCTCTATGGAGATAATGGGAGTGGAATGCATGTACATAGCTCAATATGGAAAAACAATAAAAACCTCTTTGCAGGGGACAAATACGCTAATTTATCTCAAGAAGCATTATATGCAATTGGAGGACTCTTAAAACATGGTCGCTCTATACAGGCATTCACTAATCCAACATTAAATAGCTATAAACGTCTTGTTCCTGGCTATGAAGCACCTGTTCGTCTCGCATATAGTGCAACAAATCGATCTGCTGCTATTCGTATTCCTCATGTAACAAGTGAAAAAGCTCGAAGGTTTGAATTTAGATGTGGTGATGCGTCAGGGAGCCCTTACCTTAATTTTGCAGCAATGACAATGGCAATGATAGACGGAATTAGGAATCATATAGATCCAGGTGAATCTATGGATAAAAACATATACGATCTCCCTTCTTCTGAACTTAAAAATATCCCCTCTACCTGTGCAAATCTTGAAATTGCACTAAACACTCTCAAAGAAGATAGTCAATATCTAACAGAAGGTGATGTATTTAGTGACGATTTTATTAACTCTTATATTAACTTTAAAAAGGAAACAGAAATTGAGCCTGCAAAATTATATCCAAGCTCTTTAGAATTTCAGCTCTACTACACATTATAAAATAAACAAATAGTCGTAGAAAGAATAAAGTACTATAATCTATACTGTGGCACTTCTTAGAATAAAAAAACTATACTATAAGAACTCATGCTTCCTGGATTATAATTTTAATGAAGAGTAAAATATCATATATCATTTTCAAAATCCTTGCTCGCTTCTCCCTTCTGTTTGTATGTGTTTCTTTTATATCTTTTTTCATACTTTACAACATTCCTGGAAATACAAAAGATGTTCTCACTGGGTTAGAAACGCAGCCCTTATCTATTGGAAACACAATTAATAACCTGCAAAAGCCATTTTGGAAATCATATTATTTATGGTTTTCTCATGCTATAAGGTTTGACCTAGGAACATCTCTACTAAATGGGAATCCAGTTACAGCTATTATTGCAAAACGATGGAAAATATCTGCACTCCTTGCATTGCTCAGCTTCATTCCATCTCTATTTATGTCAATATTCTGGGCACGACATATGTATATATACCAAAAAGAGAGAAAAACAAAGTCTCTTATAACACTTCATGGCGGGTTATTGCTTTTAATGTCCTTTACATCTCTTACACTATCTATCTTGCTTGTAATAATTCTCACATTTTTTCATATTCCTATTCCCATCTTTTACGGCACAGGACTTTTGCGGTATGTAACCCCAATAACAGTTCTCATAATCGTACAAATTCCAGTTTATGTACGGTCACTTTCAACATCAATTAATATTGTAAAAAGATCTCCTTTCATCTATTTTTCTCAATCTCTTGGTTTTCCCGAAAGGAAAATATGGTGGTATGAAATATTACCTAATGCATTCTTATTTACACTTGAGATTGTTGCTATCCAGATAGGATATCTTCTCGGAGGAACAATACTTATAGAGTATCTCTTCTCACTTCCCGGACTTGGAAGTTTACTTGTATATTCTCTTTATTCACGAGATATTTATGTAATCCAAGCAATAGTACTGCTTAATGCAGCCACTGTCATGATAGTGAGAGAAATAACGAAAAGTATCCGCCCATGTTTCATGGTTACATAATATATACATAAAATATTTCTGCTAAATAAAGTATTATTTATTATAATAAACTTATGTATTCTCAAAAACCAGAAACTAATGTTGATACAGAAGCAACTCAAAAAAACAAAAATATAAAAAGAGAATTAACGAAATTTGAACAAAACATAGAGAAAACTATTAAACAAGAACAAGAATACCTCAAAGAACTAGAAATGTTTTATAATGATCTTATAAAAATCCCTAAAAAGCCAGATTCTCAGTATCAAATATTTACCCGTCCCAATCAGTTTTATAAACAAGTTCTTAATCTTTCTAAAGAATACTCTGTAGGTTTAAATAAATATATAAATATTCTATTAACAACGCAGTCAGATTCAAGAAAAACACAATACGCCCGCACTCGCATTACCAGTGTCTTTTGGGATTTTTGTATAGATGCATTAAAAGACTTTTCTAATATTCATGATACCTCACTAATATTCTTTCTCCGCTATGGAATGCTTGTAACATCAGTAGTGCCCCCACCCATGCTTACAATTATAAACAACATAGACATTACACATCAGCCTAATATTTCTATCTTCTACATAGATGAATGGATCCGTGCTATTACAGAAGGATTAATATCACAAACACTGCAAGATGAAGTAAAAAAGACAAGCGAAGAAACGAGAGAATCTGTACTGAGCATAATTCACCAACTAAAAAAACAAATAGAAGCACAAACCAGACATGCAATAACAATAGACAGCGAACTCTCTACTTTTATAGCAGATTTTTCAAGCCAGTCAGATATTATTCTAAACTCCCGAGAGCCTACAGAAGACGGGTATTCTCTCCCTTATACACAAAACAACATAGAAAAAACAAAAAACATTTATCAAACCATTAGAAGTGTTTTAGCAAAATCAAAAGAACTCAAAATCACACACGATATAATTCAAAAAAATAGAGAACAAATCGAAAATCATGAAAGCAAGATTGAACAAGCCATAAATTCAGGTTCGAAAATAATCTCTAATAGAATGGTATCGGATGAGCTTAATATAATAAGAAAAATGTGTAAAATGACCGCTGGTAGAAGAGGAAATACATTTCCCCTTCTCATAAACACATTTTTTACTACAACTGACAATATAGGATATCGCGAAAGAGTAATACAAATACTTCATCAAATTGAAACAACAGATCATACAATATTTAAAAGAACTATTAGAGGACAAGATATAAGGATATTCCCAAATATCGTTCTTGTTCCCAGTTATGGTGCTTCTGGTTTTTGTTGGGAACCATTTGAACGATATAAAAAGAATACTAGTTTAGGAAGAATTATTATCCCCATGTATCCCAAAGACCTGCAAATTGCAATATTACATGCACTCGGAGATTTTAGATGGCAATTAGCAAAACAAATTTCAGGACCACTATGGATGGAAGAAGGCATTACAGGATGGTACTTTCAATGGTTTAACTCAAATATCAAAAAGGGAGATATTAAGAAAAGATTTATAATGGATTATATCTACTGGATAAAATGGGAACAAACAGGCGTACAAAAACTAAACAAAGAAGTTCGTGAGATATTCTGGCGGTTTATTCCATTTAACCAGAAAACAAAGAAAGCACTTATTAGAATTTCTACAATATATCAAGCTCTATATAAAAAGGAACAAAACAGGCTTATGTCTAAGTTTCTTTAGATAATTAGAAATTAATCTTATGGTCATAAAAAATACCCATAAAATCCCTCTTTTGCTTTTATGTACTTTTGTTTTAGTTACGGGAGTGCCATTTTTCCCCTTTGCCCAATCTAACAAAGATATCACATCAAAAACCATAGTGCAATGGAAATTTACCCCCAAAACATCTACTGCTGTTGGATTTAACATTGATACTGCTACCATTGGAATGGCTGGAGTGGCACAACTTTCAGCAGAATATCTTATTAGCAAAAAACATACCGAAGAATTTACCAATGATGGATCAGAAGTATATGCACGCATTACTCTTAAAAATGTTCAAATACGATTTTACAAAGAAAAGCAAACTCAAACAAATGAAAAGGACTCTACCACTAATAACAATAGTATTGCACCCTATATTACATATGACAGAATAAATGGGATTATATACCTCGGCCCCGTATATATTAACCTTGCAAACATTCTGCACGATACTATTAAAATACAAAATACTACAAACGATTTCATTCCATATTCTGTAATATCAACAGATATTATTCCTATATCGACAACATCGGGGTATTTAGAATCATCCCTCTTATATAGTAATAAAGAGAATAATAGCTATAAAAAAAATCCAACCCCATCCTTTAAGTACGAACCTACAAAAACATTTTTTAAAACCATTCCAAGTAGCCTTGGTCTCTCAATTGGGATACTTATTAAAGAGTATTTTGATTTTAGACTGGGAATTACCACAATGTACAGTTATGCACAAAGCATCCCTTTTAATTATAACCCCTTATCACTTTCGTTATTTTTCTCACTCCTTGGAATTAAAAACCTATCTTTTTTTATACACTCTGGAATTACAACTGGAATAAACGGATATAATACCTTTGATATAGACAATCCTTTAACTATTATAATGTTTTCTAGCTATACCTTTAATCTACCATCAATATCACTTACTCCACTACTGGGAGTACAGTTCAAACATATAGTCATGAAAAGCATAAACCAAAACGAAAGTGAAACAGGAAAATTCTTATATCAATTTGTAGACACAAATAAAGTTTCAATTATACCTATAAATATTTTTGAACTTAGAGCTGGAATCAAATTGAAATGGAAGCCATTGCAAAAAACACAAGAAAAAGGAAACTATTTAGACCTCAATGGAACCACACAAGAATATGTGACTGATGGAATCTCTTTAACATTTATTTACGGGAATGATGTTCATTATATATTTAGACAAACCATAGTGCCTTACCTGGGCGTAAAACTTGCTCTCTGGGAAAGTGAAAGCACTCTCAATACTGGTATTGTTCAAGGATGGAAAGCAGGGATAATACTTAACATTAACCATTCACAAGGAGGCTTTGTAGAAAACATTTCTGGTCTTAAAACATCTTATACATCTGTGAGATTAGAATCAAGAACTGATTTGGGTCTAGGGTTAGAAACAGAAGTGTCTATTAGTTTTTTTAAAATACGTATTGGTATTATAAGCAAAGTTTTTGATATATTCGACAAAAAAACAATTATAAAAAATATTGGACTTAATTTTCCTATGAAACGAGTATATCCAAATAGAATAGATGTTAGAACCTTCATTGGTCTGTCAATTGTAAAAATCATACCAAATACAACCTTTGAATTACTATGGCAAACCGGAGATTTATATAAGGATAAAACAGAATATTCAGTAACTACAACAAAGATAGATGATAATTTTTTTAGAATTCAAAATAATTCTCATAGCTATTCATTCCCTTCTGATAACACATGGGGATATATTTCATTAAGTGCAACTATAACCTTTTAGCTATGCTATTAAAATATATTCTAAGAATATAATAAATAACTGCAGACATCAAATACACTTCATGCTACACTAGAAAATCATGGCAGAAAGTATTTCAAAAAAAGAAGACAATTTTTCCGATTGGTATGTACAAATTGTTACTCGTGCACAACTTGCAGACTATAGTCCTGTAAAAGGAACTATGGTTATTCGGCCTCGTGGTTATGCAATATGGGAACATATGCAAAGAGAGCTAGACGATCGTCTAAAAAAAACAAATCACCAAAATGCATATTTTCCTTTCTTTATTCCTCAAAGTTTTATAACAAAAGAAGAAGAACACGTAAAAGGATTTTCCCCTGAACTTGCAGTAGTAACACATGGTGGAGGGGAAAAGCTAGAAGAACCTCTCATAGCACGACCTACTTCGGAAACAATTATATGGAGTATGTATAAAAAATGGATACAATCATATAGAGATCTTCCTCTTCTCATAAATCAATGGGCAAATGTTATCCGTTGGGAAAAACGAACTCGTCTTTTTTTACGGACAACAGAGTTTCTATGGCAAGAAGGCCATACCGCACATGAAACAAAAGAAGAAGCAAAAACAGAAACACAGACAATACTTTCTCTCTATAAAGAATTTGCCGAAAATATTTTATCGCTTCCTGTTATACATGGAAAAAAAACAGAACAAGAAAAATTTGCAGGTGCAGTAGATACCTATGCAATTGAAGTATTACTTCAAGATGGAAAGTCACTACAAGCTGGCACTTCACATTTTTTAGGACAAAACTTCGCAAAAGCATTTGACGTAACGTACCAAGCACGAGATCTTTCTCTTCATCATGTGTGGGCAAGTTCATGGGGAGTGTCTACTCGCCTTGTGGGGGCTGTTATAATGATGCACTCAGATAACAAGGGCCTCATAGTTCCACCTAAAATCGCCCCCACTCATGTAGTAATTATCCCAATATATAAAAAAAATACAGACAAACACGCTATTCGTACTGCTGCAAACAATATACGAGAACATCTTGCATCTCAATATAGCGTGGTACTTGATGATGATGAAAATAACTCTCCTGGATGGAAATTCTCTGAGTGGGAATTAAGAGGTGCGTGCCTCAGAATAGAAATAGGACCTAAAGATGTTGAAAAGAAACACGCTGTATGCGTTAGACGCGATACAGGCGAAAAACAAAATATAGCATGGGGAGATATATCACACTACGTTTCACACACACTCAATACAATGCAAGAAGACCTTCTTAAAAAAGCAAAAAAATTTAGAGAGGATAATACCCATCGTGTAAAAATATTTGAAGAATTTATATCACTCATAGAAAAACCACTTCCTGGATATATTATTGCACCATGGGACGGCACTACAAAAACCGAGATTGCTATAAAAGAAAAAACAAAAGCAAGCATACGAATACTTACAGATGAAACACCTTTTCCCTCTACATCTTGCATATACAGCAAGGCTCCTGCAAAACATATTGCAATATTCGCAAAAGCATATTAGATAATAAAATACTAATTACATACTCTTTAAATTATAAGATTATTTATGTGTTCCTTTTGTAAGGATTGTTTTATGTAATAATACCTACAAACACATAATTTAATGCTTTTATTACACGATTGTAATAAAACCTCAATATTAGTGACACATAATATAAAGATTTATTACTATACTACTAATATGCTTAAAAGCAAAATTAATATTAAATAGGAGAATATAATGGAAGAACACCATATATCAGAAAATTCTCAAAAAGAAGAGAAAAAAAATAAACATACCCATAAAACTATCATTGCAGGATTTGTATTAGCAGTATTAGGACTTATTTTAGTAAATATAACTCTAAGTGCAATAGGAGTCATATTATGTGCCATAGGTCTTGTTGACGCTAATAAAAAAACTGGCATACGAAAACTTGCTATCATAGGGCTTGTTGTCGCTATATTAGGATCATTCATCTCCGTTGGTAATCGCTATACGGGATATTCTATGATGGGAGAAAATTACAATGGAAAAGGATTTTGGAGAGGTCTGGAAAACAGGGAAGGATTTTGTAATGGAAACGATCATGACAATAATCAAAGATGGGGAAATCAACTAGAAAAAGCATTCCCTCCTAAAAACAAAAGATAAATATTCTTTAGTTAAAACCTCTACATATAAGTAGGGTTTTTAACCATATTTTTTAAAAATATACTATACTAAAAACATAGTTATAGTTTCATAAACTGGGGGGTATATGTCAAAAGAAAAAATTGCACAGCTTTTATTAACACTTCCGCCTTTAAAGGCTGGAGAAGTCCTTAGAAACCTTGACGAACACTCAATACTTAAATCTGGGCAAGCAGTTCTAGACGACCTTAATAACAAAATACCATCTACATCAACAGCATCTCCTCCTCATGCTACATCTGAGAAAATCTTTATAAAAGAGACAGAAACACCTCAACCAGCAGAAAAAGTAGTAAAAGCTCTTTATACAATAGCTTTTGGAGAAAAAAAAGCAGATACTCTTTTTAAAAAGCTAATTAAAAAGCAAGTTGTTGATAGTTTTGACTTCTTAAACCTGTATAACGAAGATATTCTTATAACAACATTCAAAGACGAGTCTCCTCTTATACTTGGTGTGATTCTTGGATATATGCAAAGCAAGAAGGCAGCAAAAATACTTTCCTTTTTTAAACCTCAAAAAAGAGCACATATAATTATGCAAATGGCACAGCATAAATATCCAAACACCATTGCTTTGCAAGCAATTATACAAACACTAAAGCATAAAATAACAGAAGTTATAAAAGAAAAAGAGCATCTAGAATCTCCTGGAGGCGTTACACGACTTACAGAAATACTTTCTCAACTTCCAATAGAACAACAGGATACTCTCTTATCTCACATTAAAGATAACACATTAAAAAACAATGTTAGCAAACATCTTATATCATGGAAAATGCTTTTATCCCTTTCTTCACATGACATCCATACAATTATAAAAAAATGCCCTATCAAAGAACTTGCCATGTTGGTTTTTACTGACGGGGTTGTTGCTCACCAAATAATTACAAAAGGACTAAGTGCTCATAATAATGATATCCTTACTGAAGAAATACAACTATGTAAAAACCATACACATGTCATACATAAACACACCTTAGAGATATTACGAAACGACATATTTAAAAATGCACGAAAAATAATGTCATATAATACAAAACTTGTAACCTAATAATGTAGTACTATAAATATAGTATGGAATTATTACAATCTTTAGAAAAAAAATTATTGTGGAAATATTTTTTTGAACTTTCAAACATTCCTCGTCCATCTAAACACGAAGAAAAAGCTCAACAATGGGTAATACATTATGCAAAAAAATGGAATCTTCCGTATACACAGGATAATTTTGGAAACATATTATTATCTGTTCCTGCAAATACGCAAACATTACAAAATGCCCCTTCAATTGTCATACAAAGCCATCTTGATATGGTGTGTGAAAAAGATGCTCATATTACCCACAATTTTTTTGAAGACGCACTCACATTACAAACAATAGAATATAAAAACACTAAATGGATAACAGCCTCTGGCACTACTCTTGGAGCAGACAATGGAATAGCAGTAGCTATGGCTATGGCTCTTGCAGACCCTTCCTGTGAAACATCTCATGGTCCGTTAGAACTATTCTTTACGCTTGACGAAGAAACAGGACTAAACGGGGCCTTACATATGCAGAAAGACTTTTTCTCATCAGAATATCTCATTAACATAGATAATGCCAAAGAAGGAGTGTTGTGTATAGGATGTGCAGGCGGAAAAGACTTTGTTGCCACCATCCCCATATGTAAAGAAGCTATTGTTCAAGAATATTCTCATTATTCGCTTGTCTTAGAGGGCTTTTCTGGAGGACATAGCGGGATGGAAATTTATGACGGAAGGTGGAATGCTCTTAAAGGGATTGAATGCCTCCTCTCAGAATTTGAAGAATCTTTTGAATATCAGCTTTCTTTTATAGAAAGTGGTGAGAAACGAAATGCAATACCACATTTTGCAAAAGTAATCATACATACAAATAAAGACAATCTTACTAAAATTCAAAAAATATCAGATGCATATATTACTACATTTAGGAAAAGCCTTCCCACTCTTGAAAAGAATATAACAACACATATAGAAACTGATCCTTCTTCTCACACACATGCACTTTCAAAGGAATCTCTTTCTACTATTCTCACCCTCATTAGACAATGCCCCCACGGAGTACTACTTCGCAGAGGAACACAAAGCGATGATTCTTCTCTCTCAAACAACCTAGCTTCTATACGCACCCATGAAAATTCTATAGTTATAGTTAATAATAGTCGCTTCGATTCAAAATATGGAAAGAGATACATTTCACGTATTATACTTTCAATTTTTGAAAAAATAACAAAAAACATATATACAGAAAACAATTATCCCGCATGGGAACCAGAATATAACACCCCCCTTCAGAAGCTTTTTATAAAATCATATAAAAAGCATTACAATACACCTCCTCTTGTGAGTTGTGTGCACGCTGGACTTGAATGTGGTTTTATAAAATCAAACACAAGCCACCCTCTTGATATAATCGCTATCGGTCCTGATATTGAATTTTTACACTCTCCTAAAGAACGCCTTAATATTGAATCAACAAACAAAACTTGGACTGTACTGCGTACAGTAATACAAAACATAATGGATGTAAAATTATGAAAAAGAAAAAAATACTCTTTGTTTGTACAGGCAATATTTGTAGAAGTCCACTTGCTCATCGACTGTTTGAAAAAATTGCAAAAGAAAAAAACCGTAAAGATCATTTTGAAGTGGATTCTTGTGGTATTGGAGCATGGCATGTGGGAGATAATGCAGATATTCGAATGCAAAAACTCACAATAAAAAAAGGATGGAAACTTGATAAGGTTGCTCGACAGATAACAATTAATGACTTTTATAATTTCGACATAATACTAGTAATGGATAGGGGACATATTGCCTCGCTACAGTCTATGCTCAAAAACAATCCCAACCTAGTTAAAAAAATACATCTATTTAGAGAGTTTGATCCTCAAACATCAAAAGAAGATGATGAAGTACCCGATCCTTATTATAATCACGATAATTTGGATGGGTTTGAAGTTGTTTATACAATGATAGACCGAACGTGTAGAAAGGCTATTGACGTTTTATAGATATATTCTTTGTATTGTTTCTATGCATTGAGATATCCATTGTGAACGTTGATTATATGTAGAATTCTTTACATCGTGCAATATACAATATTCTTTTTTCTTAATACCCGTATAATATTTCAATCTTTTATGAAATATATCTAAAGACATCTCTATACTTTCTGCACATTTTTCATTGCTGGTAACAGCATATACAATAGAAAGCGTATTAAGTTTCTTTTCAATACTCGGCACCTCAACATCTCTTTCATAAGAAAATGCCACTCCACTTGAGAATACTCTTTGTAGCCATCCTACCATTCTTGCTGGCGGCATAGACCACCAATCTGGAAAGAACAACACAAGTTGTGTGATATTAAGTAATTTTTTCTGAAATTCAAGCGTTTGTTCTTCAAAAGAAATTTTTCTTTTGAATTCTTCTTCACTTAGTATAGGATCATATTGTATCCCATCAAGGTAATAAAATGCTACTGGACGTTTAGCATTATGTAACACTGTATACACATGAGTAGCCGCATTTACAACAAGACTATCTTTTAAAGGGTGAGAAACCACAATCATGCTATACATAATAGTACTATTATGATATAATAAATTGTAATCGTGGGGGTGCTAAAACTAGCTGAGAGAAATATAATCAACCCCTAATACCTGATTCGGATAATGCCGACGGAGGAAACGAATGGTAATTCAAAAATACATTCTCCCTTTTATTTTCTTTATAATATTTCTTTTGATATGGCAATTTCTTGTATCACTCGGGATTCTTCATGCATTTATAATTCCAGGACCTCTTTCTATTTTTGAGACTCTTATAAAAGACAGAAACCTTATAATACACAATGCCCTTATAACATCTGGAATAACACTACTCGGTGTATTTTTCTCAATTATTACAGCCTTTTTTACAGCAATAGCACTAGATACTTTTACTATTCTCAAGAATATTTTTTATCCCATAATACTTATGTTGCAAATAATTCCTATACTAATATTTGCCCCCCTCTTAGTGCTTCTTTTGGGATATGGAATTAAGACACAACTTATTATAGTTACTCTTATGTGTTTCTTTCCTATACTTATAAGTTTGCTTCGCGGGTTTGAAAGCACATCAACAGAATATATATCATTACTGCAAAGTATGGGTGCAACACAATCACAAATATTTTACTGGATAAAATTTCCCTCTGCTCTCTTCTCAATGCTTTCAGGATTACGTATTGCCATTACATATTCAATTACAGCATCTATAATAAGCGAATGGGTTTCTTCTATTAACGGATTAGGAGTAATAATGATTAAAAGCCAGAAAAGTTTTCTCATAGAAAGAGTTTTTGCTATTAATGTAGTAATACTTATACTGAGTTTTTTCTTTTATAGCATTGTTGTGTTTATAGAAAAATCATGTATGCCTTGGAAAAAAACAAATATAAAATCAACTTCTTAGGAGAAAACAATGAAAAAGCGAGACAAATTATTCTTAGTAAAAATCATCACAGGGCTTATACTGATAGTAATAGTTCTCACATGGAATACAATAACTCTTATAACATCCTTAACAAAACAAAAAAACACAACAACCACTAGAAAGGTACAATTACTTCTTGATTGGAGTCCCAATACAAACCATATAGGTGCCTATGTAGCAAGAGATAAAGGGCTTTTTAAAAACCGTAACCTCTCTGTTTCTATCTTACAAAACACTTCTCAATCTGTTGAGATACTTGTTGGAAGCAATAAAGCAGAATTTGGCTATTCATATCAAGATAGTGTTATTTTTGCACGAGCAGCAAGGTCTAACATTCCTATCATAACAATAGCAGCAGTACTTCCTCACAATACTTCGGGATTTGCATCTCTTAAAAGCAAATCCATTCTAACTCCCAAAGACTTTGAGGGAAAAAGATATGGAGCATTTGGATCTCCTTTAGAGACACCTATACTAAAAACAGTCATGAATAGTTTTAATGCCAATGTAAATACGGTTATATTTATACAAGCTGGCGAGCTTAACTTCTTTGAAGCAATACAGAGAAATATTTATGACTTTGCATGGATATTTGAAGGATGGACAGGGATAGAAGCAAAAATAAAAAACACCCCTCTGATATATCAAAGTCTTATTAAACTTGATAAAACTTTAGATATGTACACTCCCGTCATTATAACATCAGAATACATGGTTAAAAACCACTCAGAGTTGGTTCAGGATTTTATAAGTGCTTTACAAGATGCATATCTCTGGTCTGCAAAAAACCCTAAAAATGCCGCAAAAATATTAATAAACGCCGAGCCTGCACTCAATACAAAACTCATTGAAAAAAGCATGGAATATCTTGCTCCTAAATTTATGGAAGAAGTAAGTAAAACTCAACCATGGGGGTTTATATCTAACAAACAATGGTCTCAATATAGGCAATGGCTACACAAGAACTTTCTCATTCCGAAAGCATATAAAGGAGAAAATGAATTTACAAATAGATTTGTGCTTCGGAAGAAATAATATAATGCTTGTACTTAACCATATAACCGTAGCATATAAAAACAAAATAATTCTCCATGATATTTCCTTTTCTCTTCCAAAGAAAAAAACACTTTGCATATTAGGAAAAAGTGGTTGTGGAAAAAGCACACTTTTATCTGTTATAGCTGGACTTCTTTGCCCCACAAAAGGGAATATTACTGTAGGAAATAAAGACGTAACAAATAAACGTGGGCATGCAAGCTTTATGCAACAGAATGATCTGTTGTTCCCTCATCTCACTATCATCGATAATGTTGCTCTTCCACTACGAATACAACACATGAGTAAAACCAATGCACGAGCAATAGCATTTAAATTATTAAAAAGATTCTCGCTTGATTCTGTTGCATTATCATATCCCATAACACTTTCGGGGGGAATGAAACAACGAATTGCTCTTATGCGATCTTACGCTTATTCTTCAAACCTTCTTTTACTTGACGAACCTTTTGCCCGTCTTGATGCCATTACAAAACTCCAATGTAGAGAATGGTGTAAAAATGTATGGAATAACCTTTCGGCATCAATTGTAATGGTAACGCACGATATAGATGAAGCTCTTGAAGTATCAGACTTTATTGCAATACTTGCAAAAGAACCGGCACGATTTGTGCTTTTTATTAGCACTCCTCGTTACAAAAAACAAAACACTTGTAAAATGAAAAAAGATTTACTACAATACTTAACGTAGTGAAAAAAACTGTTCTTATTACCTATATAATATTATTTCTCAGTGTTATGGTAATTTCTTCTTGTTCTGCAAAAAGAAATCTGAGTATTAAAAAAAATGCTTAACAATACAATCCGTATTTCTCTTAGTGGGAATCCAACCACTCTTGATGTACAAAAAACTCCTGCAACAATAACTGCACAAGTAAGTAGAAATATATACGATACGCTCATTGATTCTGATCTCAGCCCCCTCCTTGCACAATCATGGACTGTTTCAAAAGATGCAACAACATGGACATTCACATTAAGGGAAAACGTATATTTCCACGATGGAAGTCTTCTTACTGCAGATGATGTAGTCGCAAGCATAAAACGAATTCAAGATCCTAGTACTTCTTCTCCCTTTGTAAAAGACACATATCTTATCAAAGAAATAAAAGCAAGTGATACGTATACTGTTACAATATTGCTAACTATTCCCTACCCTCCTTTTTTATATTTGCTCGCAGACACTAAATTTTCAATACTTTCTAAAAAACATATAGAGCAAAAACACGACTTTGATAGAGAACCAATAGGCACTGGTCCTTTTGCGTTTATATCATGGGTAGATAATTCTGTTATATCTCTTAAGAAGAATAATAATTATTATCTTCCTGTCTTGCCAGAATATGTAGACTTTATAATAATCCCAGATGCCCCAGCTCAGGTACAAGCAATACTACGAGGAGAGCTTGATATTCTTCCCTATGTTATAAACCCTGAACTTTCGCAACTAAGAATAACTCCACACATAAAGGTGTTGGAACAACCAAACTCAACAATACTTGTACTGGCAATGAATCTTCAAAAAGCCCCTTTTAATAATCTTTCTTTTAGAAAAGCTCTCACAGAATCTATAGACAAGGAAGCAGTACTTTCCACTGCATATGGCGGAGGAAAAGTCACAAATACATTCTGGCACAGTGCTTCTCCTTTCTATATTAGCATCCCCTCAATATATAACCCCCAAGCGGCAAAAAGATATTTCTCTAAAAATCCGCCTTCACGAGAACTTACCATAACTATTCCACAAATGTATGAACCACACGTTCGTGCAGGTCAACTGTATCAGCAAATGCTATTGAAAGTGGGAGTGAAAACAAAAATAGAGCGCGTTGACTGGGCAACATGGCTTAGTCGTGTGTATAAAAAAAGAGAATTTGATATGACTATTATAGGACATACGGGAAAACTTTTTCCTTCTCAACGACTTAACGCATATGGGAATGGAGAAAATTACATAGGATGGTCAGATCCTTTATTTAGAGAGCTCATAGAAAAAGCAGAAAAAGAAACTAATACGCAAGCACAAATACTCTTATACCAAGAAGCACTGTATCGAATGAGTAATGATTTTGCCTTCATTTTTATAGGTGAAAGCACCATTGACATTGCATATAATGCACGCATAAAGAATCTAATAGTAGATCCTGTATTAGAAACATATAAGTTAAAAGACATCATCATTACGAATAATGAAGCACCATAAATCACAAAAATATAGCATCTTTCTTTTTGCTTCCACCTCTATCATTTTTATTCTACTTTCATTCTTTATGGAAAATAATAAACAATGGGATCCATATCTAACACGGGATAATACAATCTTACAAAAACCATCTTTAGAATTTCCCTTAGGAACAGATGAACTTGGAAGAAATATTTTAAGCAGAGTTATTGTAGGTACTGCTAACAGCCTTACAATTTCTTTCTTAGCAGTGGCAATTTCTTTATTTTCTGGACTCTTTATATCACTTATTGCTGTATCTTTTCACAAGTATTTCTTATCTTCTTTTCTTTTTCTATCTGATGTGACACTTTCAATCCCCATACTTATTTTATGTTTAGTAATAGCAGCAACATCAGAAGTAAAAGGAAAAACTATCATTATAATAGGGGAAATAGTAGCTTTTACTCCACTTATTATGCGTGTATCAATTCAGGAATTAATTAATGTTATGAAACAAGAGTTTACTCGCGTATCAATTGGATATGGGAAACACCCCTTCTTTGTAGCAATACAACACGGATTGCCCTTCTTGCTACCTAAACTGTATGCCCAATCCATCACACTCATATCTATTGCCATAGGAATTGAGGGTGGCTTATCCTACTTTGGCTTGGGCATCCAACTTCCTAAGCCAAGCCTCGGTATACTCTTACAGCAATCTCGAAATTATCTATACGTATCGCCGTGGTATACTCTTGCTCCTTCTATTGTATTCTTTGCTCTTTTATGCATGCTTTCTTTTGTGGTACTTCATAGTTCCGCACAAAATAAAAGATAATATTTATATTACACCAAATCACATGCTTCTTGAGGCATCCAATGTTTTTCTTTTCCTTCCCATTTCACATTACATCCAATAGGATTAGTAACACTTATTCTTGGTCGTTTCCCATTTACAATATCATCAAGCACATCATTAAGCGTATTCTCTGTAATCTCCTCTGGTTCACGAGGAGAATCGTTCCCCCTTCCCGTGTAAAGTAGCGTTCTATCTTTATTAAAGATAAAAAAATGGGGGGTGCGCAATGCCCCATACGATTTTGCAACATCTTGTGTTTTATCATGCAAGTATATCCAAGGGAATGCATATTTTTTCATTCTCTCTACCATTTTCTCAAAGCTATCATCTGGTTTTGTATTCTGACTATTAGAATTTATTCCTACAAACTGCACCCCTTGAGGAGCATATGCAAGAGCTGTTTTCTGAGTAATCTTATCCGAATTTATAACAAAAGGGCAATGATTGCAAGTGAAAAATAGCACTAGAATATTTGCATCCTTAAAACTATCTAAAGAATACTGTTTCCCGTCGGTTGCTAGAAGCATAAAGTCATGTGCTTTATCTCCAATACTAAGCGTAAATGCCATAAGTTGTATCCTCCTTAAAAATTTACTTTTAACTATAATGAGTATATGGAAAATAGCGAAAAAATACAAACTTCTAAAAGAGCAATATTAGAACTCATAGGAGCAACATGTACATCATGTGCTATAGGCATAGAGCACATGGGCGGACATTTTGATGGCGTAAGCAATATATGGGTAGATAAAAAAGAAAGCCGTATTTATGTTGATTATAACGGAGACACCATGATTCTTGAAAAGATATGCGATTTTGTATTTAGAATAGGCTATCAGGCAAATATTATTCAAACAGAATAATATTCTTAATATATGACATTACACCAATGCCTCTTCTGTATGTTCCTTCTTAAGAGAGTTCTTAATATTCTTTTTCTTTATAACAAAATCTTTTTTATTATGTTTTTCTTGTCCACTTATTAGGACAATATCGCCATACTCTATAGATTCCGAAAGTATGGCATCGGCAACTTTATCTTCTATAATTCTTATTCCTCTACGAATACTTCTTGCCCCATATCGTTCATCATAATAGTAAGAGTACAATAATTCTTTTGCAGAATTATGTAATGAAATTGTTATGTTTTGTTCTTCAAGCAATTTAGATAAATCGCTAGTCATATAATCTATAACCTTTCTTATATTTTTTTCATCAAAAGTCTCATATATTATGATATCATCAAATCTATTAATAAGTTCTGGTCGGAATACTTGAGAAAGTTCTTCATGAATAATATATTTGATATTTTCTCTTTTATCTTTATCAATAGAGAATCCAAAGTTTACTTTCTTTGCAATTTCAGAAGACCCTATATTTGATGTCATAATAATCATACAATGCCTAAAATCAGCAATTTCCCCACACTGTCCTTGTAACATGCCATCATCTAAAATCTGTAAAAACATATCAAATACTTTCTTCCCTGCCTTTTCTATTTCATCAAAAAGAAGTATTTGTCTCGGTTTGCTACGTACTGCTTTTATAAGAAGCCCACCTTCTTCATAACCCACATATCCGGGAGGTGCACCAATAAGCCTGCTAATTCCATGCTCTTCACTAAAGTCAGACATATCAAAACGAGTAAGTGACTCCTCATTTCCAAACAATGCTTTTGCAAGTTGCTTCGCAGTATGTGTTTTTCCAACTCCTGTTGGTCCCAGAAATAGAAAAGATCCCACAGCCCGCTTTGTATTCCGTATTCCAACAAGGCTTCTTCGAATAGATGATATAAGAGCACTTCTTGCACATTCTTGCCCTATAATATTCTCTTCTAGTTCTTTCGTGAGAGTATGTATAATTGTAGCTTTGTTTTTATTTACGTCCATTCTATCTGTAGGAACACCAGTAATATCTGAAATTACTTCTCGGACATCTTGAGCCGATATCTTTCTCACATATGCCATGCTGTTAGTTAACAATGTGTTTTGTAGCTTACTTCGTCGAGTTATAATATCATATAGTTTCTCATTCTCATCGTAAATCGCACAAGATAAAGTATTTTGTTTTTTATCTTGCATGCCGTGTTCCAAAGATATATTATATTTTAAAGAATCATGTATTTTCTTATCTGTATTTGATTCTTGATACACTGTGTCCACACTATCTCTATTATCTTTTTTTGTTAATACTTCAATCTTCTCTTCTGAGTCTTTTAGAATCTTATGCATGCTATGATATAATTGTGTAAGCTCGGGAATAGCGTGTACTTTCTCTAATCTATAAAAAGACCCAACCTCATCTAACATATCAATTGCCTTGTCTGGAAGTTTCCTGTCTAACATATAATCCTGGGTGAGCCTTATTATTTCTTGTAAAGCCTCATCGGTAAAATTCACTAAATGCTTTTTCTCGTATACACTCTTACCCTTCTTAAGGGCAAAGAAAGTGCCTTCTGCAGAAAGCTCTTCTACTGATATTACATTTATTCTTCTTACTAAACCCTTATCTTTTTCTATATGTTTTTGATATTCATCAAGAGTAGTTGCTCCTATACAACATAATTCCCCTCTTGCAAGTGCGGGTTTAAGAATGCCTGCCGCATCCATAGTCATATTTGCAGTAACGCCTGCTCCAATAAGATGATGAAACTCATCAATAAATAAAATAGTAGGGGCTTTTTTTGAATAAGATTGAATCTTTTCAAGAAGTTTGCATATCCTTTCCTCAAAATCTCCTCTAAAACGAGTTCCTGCCATTAGTACTGCAATATCAAGCTGTAATATTCTCGCATTTAACAGTGGTAACGGTGCCTCTCCCCAGCATATGCGCCTTGCAACTTCTTCTATAATTGCTGTTTTTCCAACCCCTGGCTCTCCTATAAGCAGGGGATTGTTCTTTGTTTTTCTTAGCAATGTTCTAAAAATATGCTCTATTTCCTTTTCTCGACCATGTATAATATTCTCTGAATGAAACATTTTTTCTGTAAGGTCAATGATGCTTTTATCTACCTCAGATTTTTCAAGAGAGCCCCACATAGATTCGTCCGACTCATGACATTCTTTTTCTTCCAATCTCAATCTTAGTTTTTCATAAGAAATATGATCTATATTTTCTTCTTTTATACTATCTTTATAAATCATTGACTTTTCTTCTTTCTGTTTATATGCCTCATTTTCATAGTAAATAATATGATGAGCAAAATTATGATAATAATTATATAAACCATCAAATGCTATTTTATGGCGTTGCATTATATTTTGAGTCACACTACCTTCTTCTTTACAACACGCTATAAAAAGCACAAAAGAATCTATTTCTTCTACTGCCAAAAGACGTGATTCTTCTATTGAAGAATATAGTATTTTATAAGTACGTACAGAAAGGTTTCTAGTAACACTTAAATTATAAAATTTTATAATTTCAGCATATTTATTAAAAGAAGCCTCTGTGGGAAAAACCTGTGTATTATCCGTCTTTTTAAGTGCGTCTTCTAACATAAGCTGAAACTGAACAGGATCTATAAATTGTTCTATAATCTTATATGCAATTCCATTTGCATCCTTTAACAATCCAATAAGAACATGCTCAGGTAGTATTTTCTTATGAGAAAACTGCAATGCCTCTGCAACAGAAAGATGATTAACTATATACTTGCTACATTTAGTAAATCCTTTAAACATATCGTAATAAAAATTATCGACATATTATAACAAAATCTTGAATACTTCCAATATAGATAGTAAACATATGTTAAAATAATTAATTAGACATGGCAATAAAACACTATTTTCTATCTATAGACATAGGCACTCACTCTTTTAAATATGCATTATTTGACCATAATAAGCTTTGTCTTTCATACAAAAGCCTTATTTTTAACAAAAAAGAACCTGTTATTCCCAATAAATGGGAGAAATGCCTTCTCCATTGTACAGAAACATGCTCTTATTTAGAAAATACTGCTCTCTATATCAGTATTTCGGGACATGGACCAAGTATCGTATGTCTTGATAAAAATGAAAAAATAATAGATTATGTAAGCTGGAACACTAAACATGCAGAATATATACAAGGTCTCCATTCTTACTTTTTACCACAACTTGCCTATATAAGAACACACAAACCATCTCTCTATAAAAAAATATCATGTGTACTTCCACCAGCCGAATATCTCGCTTTCTTGCTAAGTGGTATTAAATCGGCTTGGGTTCCCCATAAGGCCTTTGCATCTTACGTATGGACTGCAAAAGAAATTAAATCTTACAATTTTCCACACCGTCTTTTCCCAAAAATAACGCTAAGTGCTCGCATACTAGGAAAAGCACGTGGTCGCCTTGCAGATATTTTCTTACAATATTACAATAATGTTTATATCGTTTCGGGAGGGCTTGACTACATGAGTGCTCTCTTAGGAAGCAACTGTTATTCTCCCAAAACAATATGCATTAGGAGTGGAACATCTGTCGTTCTCAATACAACAGTAAAGGGTTCTATACAGAAAGAAATATCTCCCGACAAAACCCTCTTTCCTGAATTTACTCTCATGCATTTCTTTCCCGAATATACTCACAAAGGCATTACTCTTCCTCACTATACTAAACTATATGTGGCAATGAAGAGTCTCTGGACAGAACAAGAACAGTATTCTTTTACAAAGATATTAAAAATACTCTCTAAAGTAAATGTATCGTATGTAGAAAAACACCTCAAACCTCTCATTACTAGATCACGACCCATTACCAGCATACGCCTCGCCTTAACCAAACATAAGATAGTAGGTTCACAAAACCATGCTGCTCATATTATGGTGCTGCTTGCTCTTATATTTATAGAAGCATTATCTCATATTACAGCATGTGATAAAAAAAAATCTTTTACTGTAGGAATAAGCGGTGGCATGGCAAAAGACAAAGTATTTACAAAAGCACTCTCCCATCTCATTTGTCACCCCATACATATACATGTTCCTCAACACTGTGAACTTATTGGAAATCTTGCTTTTTCCCTTGTAGCATCAAAAGAATCAGTAAACATTCGTAGTGCTCTTAAAAAGATTGCAAAAATATATCCTTCTATTTTCTTATGAAATAACCAGTCTTTTAAATTAAGTATAATCGTATTAATCTTATAGAGTAAATTAATTAAAACAGGATGAAATGTCAAAACAAATATTCTATATCCTATACTAGCTTTGGCAAGTCATACACAACACATTACATCTATACTTTTTTTCGCACAAGTTTTTATTTTCAACATATCTTCTAACATAATAATATATATTATAACTCACCACGATGTATTTACTTAGAAAAGTGGAGCATGCTGTAAATATTAATCTGAAAGAGATTAGGAACTTCAGTAAATGCTCCCTTCTCTTTCCCAAAATAATAGCAAAACCTATACCTACATCTGCGATCTTAGAAATTCATTCTATATCACATTCCATAAAAATGTTGTATCAAATGGACTATATGTTAAAGAAGTCGACATATCCATTCGTTCCTTCCATATTTCATCAAAAATATTTTCTTTCTTAAAAGGAATCTGTGCTCCATATTTTCTTATAAGAGGATCTGATGGATTTGCAATAACAGCAACCGAATTATTATCAAGTACTTTTCCAATTTTAAAAACAATTTATTTTTTTCCAAAAAAGCCATACCCATAAAAGCAGAAAAAACCTCATTTCTGATATGTGTTTTAGTCACTCGTAACCCATCATCTTTTTTATCTATTTCAAGAGAAAGGAACACCCTGTTATCAAGATCAAATAAGAATACCTTTTCTGTATAAGATATAGCCGAATACAGAAAAATCATAGCCTGAAGAAAAGTAACGGGAAAAATATTTGCATTTAGAATGGCATCTTCTCGCAAGAAAGAACTATCAAACCGTTCTGTTATTGCAAAAGAAAGGTCAAATGATGTTTTTTTCTTCCCAGGTGGCTTTATATCTGAAACAACATTGCTTTCTGTACTTTTTTCACCATCAGAAATAGTGGGCGACGGATCTTGATTATTTGTGTTTGTGCATATGCATTAACAATGAGAAAAAGCAATGATATATTTTATCATAAATATGTAATTTATTCATAATTTAAAACCTCTTTACCCCTTCCTGAGTAAACATTCTACCAGAAAGCAATGTTCTTTTCATCTTATTTATTTTTATAACTGTAGATTTATTCTCGTTTGTTTCATCTACAATTACTAACTCTTTTGCTATAATTTCACTTACAAGAAGCCCAAAACTCTTAAAATACATAACTTTTAATAATCGTCCTGATGAGGTAAAAAACTCACTCTTAAGCGGTTTATAATCATTTTTACTTAGATATAAATTTATTGCATCGTATGCAACCCCAATCTCTACTTTTTTAAGAGAAATTTTATACACATTCACATCCTCCAATACAACTTCTTCTAATTTAACAGGATCATACAATTCTGAAAAGTTAGTCGATGCAACATCAGAATATGCCACTCCCCCTAATAATTGTTGTGTAGGGGATATTCTAATTGCATTTTCTGTTCCTTTTCTATAAAACCACATGCTATTTTCCTTTTGTAAAATAAATGTACCTACAGAATTTCCTGAAGTAATTTGAATAAGCGAATCCCTTGAAAACCCCTTCTCGTTCCTCTTCTTGTAAAAACGAACATATGTAATTATGTCAACTAAATCAACTTCTTTATCATCAACAAAACGCGTTATAGTGGAATATAGTACAAAATCTTTATAATTCTCCCCTCTATATTTGTCAGCCTTTCTTATATAATCTTTTGCTCTGTCAAAATCATCGTCACTTATCCCGTCGCTTAGAACTTTTCGACTATAAGCATTTACATCTTGTATATGAAAAGGAAAGAATATAAAAATACTTAATAATGTGAATATTATTTTTCTCACAACAAAACATTCCTTTGTAACATAATATTAATTATAACAAAAACCACAAATAATCTACATATCTATTTTCTACTAAATGTATAATCTTTTAAGCATTATTTTCTAACAAAACAACACCTACAACAATTAAGTCGCTCTATAACTGAAGTTTCTCTATTATTTTCTCTATTTTTTCTTTTTGAGTAAGCTCTTTTACCACGCTTCTTCCCGACATAGCAACTCCTAAAATCTCAGTCTTTGTAACTACATCAATAGAATCTAAGTCTGTAGTTCTGACCCAGTCATATACAAAATTGATATCAACATTTATATCTTTTTTTCTTTGAAAAATACCAGGCAAATTTATATAGTTTATAAACCGATACATTCTTATGATTACATCATCAGGGTATTTTCCTACTAATTCAGTAAAAATATCTGTTCCCTCCTGAATATATTTAACAGCAGCAATAACTCTCCGATCTCTATTAGATACAGATGCAAGCTGGAATTTTATTTGAGCAAGCGTAAGACGCATATACTTATCATCTCGTTGTGCAAGATATTCCTCCGCCTTCTCTTTTATGTCTTCTAATAATTTCTTGTTTTTTCCTTTTTGAATATTTCGCTGCTGAGATAATGTGCTATTAACATATTCACGTATTAAACCTAAATCTTCAGGGGTTTTCTCTAGTTGTTTCTGAAGTTCCTTTATTTCTAATGATACTTTTCCTTTTTCTTTTTGACACGCCACAAAAAAAACTACTACAGCAATAAATATAAAAAATATTCTAACCTTCTTCCATATAAGATTGTTTGTCATATAAAACACCTCCTTCTATGTTTACACTAATTCTTATTATACATCCTTACTTATAAAAATGTACTGTTGTATAAATACTATATTGAAATATACTAGGAATCTCGGTAAATGTTCCCCTTGACCTTCCAAAATAATATGTAAAACCCATTCCTACATCCAAAAAATTTGAAAGCCATTCTACCTCCGTATTCCATGCAAAGGTCGTGTCAAACGGGCTATATATTAAAGAAATTAATATATCTATTCGTTCTTTCCATACTTTGCTGAAAACATTCTCTTTCTTAAAACGTAAAAATAAATACAGAGGTCTTACTTTAAGTGGATTATAATTACTTACTATAGCACCAAGCAGTCCTTTATACGCACCCGATAGATCACGAATAGATGACAATGCATATTGGTTTAATGTAGTATAAGCACCTACTATTTCCCTTACTCCAGAAAGATAACTATCCCATTCATTGTCTAATAAACCATGTCCATTATAATAAATTTCAAAAAGAAGAGAAAACAATGCCTCTCCGTCTTTAACTGGTGTTGTTGTCAATCCGAGAACACCTTCAAAGTACACTCCATTAGGATCTTTTCTCTCTAAAATATAATTAGAAATAGAAGGGATATTATTAGATAATGATAACATTAGAGTACTCCCCTCCTTTGTAAGTACAGGTAATTTGTTTTCAAACGTTACAGAACTGTCAAAATGAAACGTTATATATTCTCCTACATTTGCCGAAAGTGCTACGCCAACAAAAGGATTATTATCATAAAAGAATGTAATTGTAGGGGTAACTTGAGAAAAATACGTAAGTGTAAATGAAGTGAGAAAAGAATGATATGGCCGATCAAATTCTTTAATATTTAATTCTAGTTTTGGAAGGTAGGCTTGTCGTAATACAAACCATGGCAAGGCAAGCTCAAAATCCACCATCCAACTCCCCACTTTATTTCGTGTTCTACTTCCTCTAAGAAAAACACTTCCGCTTCCAATTTCTTGATAAGAAGATGCAGTAGAGATATTTTGAATAGAAATTGTAGGGAATATTTTATCTCGAGCCCAAGGCAATCGAGCTCCGTATACTCTTACAAGAGGGTTTGACGGAGTTGCAATAAAAGAAACCGAAGTATTATTAAGTAATTTTCCTATCTTAAAAGTAATCTGTTTTTCCCAAAAAGATAATCCTAAAGCAGTAGAGAAAAGCTCATTTCTTACATATGTGAGTAGATCCATTGACTCAATTTTCTCTCCATTCCCTCTTAATTGGGAAAATACCCTATTATCAATATTAAAAAAGAATGGGCCTCCCGTAAAATATAACGCTGTATCTAACAATATCGTTCCTTGTAGGAAGGTAACTGGAATAATAAAAGAATTAATAATAAAATTATTCTGCGTAACAATACTGTCATTTTGCGATGTCAACGAAAAGGAAAAATTAAACGACGGCTTGGGATGATATAATGGTGCTTGTGAAGTATCCTCTCTGTTTTTTTCATTATCAGCAGTCTTCTTAGCAGAGGTGTCAACTGTAGGCTCATCAACACTACCAGAAATAGTGGATGGGCTTGTATCTAAGAATAATGTATCTGGATTATCCGCTTGAGAATATACATTTTTAGCAAGATATATGCTCCCAGCAAAAAACAGTACTATGTATAAAATATACCTCAATGTCCTTATACCCTAGAATTTTCTCATTCCTTCTTGAGTAAACATTGCACTCGGAAATGAAGTTCTTTCTATTTTATTCGTCTTTATAATAGTGACTTCCTTTTTCTTTATTGCGTCTACAATAACTAATTCTCTCGCTATAGTTCCACTTAAAAAAGGACGAAACTTTCTAAAATACATTATTTTTAATAACCGCCCCGATGGAGTAAAAAATTCACTCTTAAGCGGTCTATAATCATCCTGTCTCAAGTATAAATTGATGGTATCATATGCAACACCAATTTCTACTTTTTTAAGAATAATTTTATACGTATCTATATCTCCTAAAGCAACTTTTTCTAATTTAATAGGATCATAGAATTTTGAGAAATTGGTTGACGAAACATCAGAATACGATGAACTCCCTAATAATCGCTGTGCGGGAGATATTCTAATTACATTTGCTGACCCCTTTTTATAAAACCACATATTGCTCCCTTTTTGCAAAACAAGAGTACCCGCAGATTTACCCGTAGTCATTTGAACTAGCGAATCTCTTGAGTATTCTTGTTCATTCTTTCTTTTATAAAAATGTATATATACAGTTGCATCAAGTGAGTTTATTATTTTTTTATCAACAAGGCTCGTTATAGTTAAATAAAGTATAAAATCCCTATAATTCTCTCCCCTATATTTATCGGCTTTCTTTAGGTAGTCTCTTGCTTTGTCAAAATCATCATCACTTATTTCATCACTTGCAACTCTCCTATCATAAGCACTCGCATCTACTATAGAAAGAAAAAATATAGTGATACCCATCACTATATATAGTACGTTTCTCATAATTAAATATTCCTCCTATTGTTTTTAGTAATTATACAAACCGCAAACAATCTATTATTTTCTGCCTTGCTGCCCATAACGAAGGAAACAAAGTCGATACAAAAGATATCCCAATAGCTGAGAGGGAACTTACTACAAATAATTTCATCCCTTCAAAGTTAATATAAGGAATAAGGTTCAATGGATATCCAGTTGATCCTCCCGGAGGAGGTGACATTTCTACCTTTAGCAACGCTACAATATATCCTATTAAGAATGATATTATTATCCCCAATATTACTCCTAAAAGACCAAGAATAGTTCCTTCAATGAGTACCATGCCCACAAGAGATCTCCTCTTCATCCCTATAGCTCTCAACGTTCCAAACTCACCAAATCGTTCAAAAACACTCATAGACATAGTGTTAAGTATTAAAAACAATATGAGTATAAAGAACATTGTACTTATAACCACAAATATACCACTAAACAAATCTACCACTTGTTTATAAAAGTCTTGTAGATCGTACCAATTAAATAATTCAAGCCCCCATTCTGGATGCTGTGAAAGAACAGTCCTCATTATAGCTTCTGCTTTTTCTGTGTTTTCTGTAGCATTGAGCAAAATAATTATCTTGTTTACGCCTTGTGTAAAAAGAAGCTCTTGGGCAAATTGTATATCTGTTTTTATTATTACATCACCATAATCTTTTGAAAAAGGCCTAACAATTCCTCGAATAGTTGCATCAAGTACATTAATTCCACCATCTCTCATAGTTGTAAGTATAGTAGTAACATTTCCCGTTGAAATAGAAAGCTGCTTTGCAAGACCTGAACCTATCACTATTTCGTACGGTTTTTTTTCACTAAGAGATCTCCCCTCTTCATATAAATCTGAAACTGCAAACAACTTATCTTTTTCTGATTCTACCGCAGTTGCTATAAAATTAAGCGTTTTATCTCCATTAGATATAAGACCGCTAAACTGACTTTGTACTGTCATAAGACTCACGTGTTGCATTAGCTCTTCGTTGCTACGCAAGCTCTCAATTATTTCTTTACTATTATCTATAAGATACTCAGTAGGGATAGCGCTTCCCTTTTCATAATATCCTTTTTTCATATATTGAAGATGTCCTGTTCTACTATAAATACTTGTTTCTCTTAATCCAACAAACATATTTAAAAAATATGTGCCCACTACAATAGTTCCCGAGACTGCTCCGATTATAGCAATAACAGTAATAATACTCCGTCGTTTATTCCTAAATACGTTTCTTATTGCAAGTTTCACCTTTGACACGTCTTTAATAATCATTATGAGTAAAAACACCAATACCCCTAGCCCAATTACCGACATAAACCATTGTACTTTTATATAATCAAGACCTAACTTCATTCTATTCTCTATTATTTCCTTGTTTTTCTATATCAATAATACGTCCATCTTCCATCTTATATATCTCATCAACATAATCAAAAAACCGTGGATCATGTGTTGCAAATATAAATGTAGTATGGAATTCTTTCTGTAAAGATTTCATAATATCCATTATTCTATAACTTGTTTTTGTGTCAAGATTCGCAGTAGGTTCATCGGCAATAACAATAATAGGGCGTATAACTAAAGCTCGTGCAATAGCCACCCTTTGCCTTTGGCCACCAGATAATTCATTGGGCTTATGTTTCATCCATTTTAAAAGCCCCACATATTCTATCATTTGCAATGCTCGTTCTTTTATTTCTTTTTGTGGAATTCTAGCAAGGGTTAATGGATATGCTACATTCTCCAATATATTAAGCACAGGTATAAGATTAAAACTCTGAAATATAAATCCTATACTTTTTCCTCTAAACTCAGTGAGATCATTATCTCTCATTTTCTTTATGTCCTTATCTTTGATAAAGACTTCACCCTTAGTAGGAATATCTATACATCCAATAATATTAAGAAGCGTTGTTTTTCCACATCCTGAAGGACCTACAAAACTAGAAAACCTCCCTTCTTTCAACTCTATATTAACACCCTGCAATGCTTGTACTTGAACCTTTCCGAGCTCATATGTTCTGCATACATTCTTCAGCATAACCATATACTACTGTCCTCCAAGTAATTCCTTTTTTATCGTAATACGTTCTTTCATTTGAGAAGTATACGCTGCCTTTAAAGCAACATTCAAACTTCTTTGTGCTGCAGAGATTTTTCCTCTTGCAATATAATAAGTTGAATATGATATGTATACTGATGCAATTAAATCGCCATATTGTTTTGTTAATTTTGCCTTCTTAAAATAGTACAATGCCGTACGTAAGTTTTTTTTCCCTTCTTCTGTAATTTCTAAAAACTCAGGTGCACTAGCTAAAACAGTTCCCCTTAAAAAAACAATATACCCAATACCTAAATAATTTTCTTTCTCATTCCTTGAAAGTTCTTGTATTGCATCATCCATTTTTGCAATCCCATTGGTAAGTAGCTTTATCTTTTTTGATGGCATTGGCTTTGATATAGCCCCACCCCAATTTGCTTCTGCAACTCCTATCCAAGCAAGAACAATGGGATTCCTAAGTGTTTCAACATTTTGATATATCTCATCAAAATACTCCAATGCTTGTTGGGCTTTTTTCCCCCCCCCCTACCTCTTGTGCCTCTCTAAACAACAATATGGCTCTTTCATATTTATCCATGTCTACAAGAGGATCATCACCAAGCTCACTTAGTCTTTCTTGTCTTTCATCGCTATTCTCACTTATATTAATACTTATAAACTGTATATATTTGTAGTTTGCATTGGGATCTTTAGCTTGTGCTCCAAAAGACAACAATACAAAAAACGTACTTATTATAATCATACATATAATTCTATATTTTACTTTTTTCATATATACCTCTTATTATTTTCTATTTACAACAGCTATTGAATACGAAATATTACTGCCATCCTTATTACCAAGGAGCGTTCCACTTATTCCTATAGCAAGCTCCGCCGTAAGGTTAACAGGATCAAAAAAATGGAATCGTACTCCTGGACCTATAGTATGTCGAGTGTTTTCTGCTAACTGCATAATATCATTTGCTGCTGATGCAACGTCATAAAACACAAATGCTTCAAAAGCAAACACTCCAGCTCTCACAATTCCTAAACGATACTCAAGACTCGTAGAATACCCATAATCTCCTATACTTACTGAATCTACCAAGAGATCCTCTTGAAATTAGATCAATAAGCATTCCTTCTTTAAAATAGAACCCTCTACGTACGTTAACCTTTGCTATATGTGGTCTATATCCGGGAACAAACGCCTGCATTACAGGAGAAGCAAATGCCCCCTTAAAAGAAAAAGCATGCTGTATTCCCCAAAAAAAACTGACCTGTGCTTGAAAATCAGCACCTATCATATCAAATAATGTATATTTTTCATATGATGTTTTTCTTGCATACCCTATGATATAAGGAATTTTTATTTCTATGTAGTCTCTAAAAAACCCGCCTTCTTTGAAAGTAACTTCATAATCTAATATGTTTCTAAAATCAATACTACTACTAGTGGTCTGAGGTAGTGGCATTCCCGCATCAATAATTTCTTGCTCACTCTTAACTTTTTTTATACCACTATGTCCAAATATTCCTACACCAAAGCTATACTTTAGCGTTGGATGAAGATTTATGCCCGGAAGCACTTCTATTCCATATAGATATGTTTGGGCAAGAAGTCCTCCTTTTATTAAATCTAAAGAAGGGAAAATCCAATATGCCAAAAATCGAGAATAAATACTAAACCCTATTCTTGCAAAATCAGTTTTTTTACTTCTAGGAATATGAGCTAGAGATTGGAATACCAGCTCTTGTCTGTTTACTCCTGCATACGAATCAAATATTATTTTGTACTTTGGAGTTCTTATGCCAAAATAACCATACAAATACCCACCCCCAAAAGCATAGCCAAAACTGCGTTCAAAAATAAAATATACCTTTGCTATTCTAGGTCCGCCATCATCTTGTTTTTCAACTACTATATCATATGTATTATCACTATAAAAAAATGGAGACAAAGATATTCGTATTGATGAAAACCTTATTTTCTGCTTAAGACGACCAACAGACATTATATCTCCTCTACGAAAAGATATGTACTGCATAACAGTACTAATATCAATTTTAGATTTTGATATTTTTTTAGGAACAGGGTTGATTATAATTTCTCCTCCCGTTATGAAAATAATAGATTCTACCTGTATTTTCTCATTATTAGGAATAGAATCCAATGATAAAGTGTCTTCCTCATCTATAGACTTAATTAAATCAAAAAATGAAGTTGTATCTTCTGTCTGAGAATATGCGGGTTCAACTACCACAATAATGATAATTATATATATGATATACGTATAGAATATTCTCATTTTATCATTAACTCCCGCTTTATTAGAAATACACAGATATTTTTTAAATTAAAGACACCCATCATGTTTTAGATATAATCTCTTTAAGTATATATTTTTTATATAAGCACCCATTTATTTTGATATTATTAAGACAAAATAACATTAATTACAAGTTTTTTATCTTCAACCTCTTATTTTGATATTATAAGACAAAATAACATTAATTACAAGTTTTTTATCTTCAACCTCTCGTTATTGATTATATTCCATTACTAATTATATGTTTTCTACTTTCTATAAAAATGCTTACTCATACTAACAGTTAGTATGCAACTTCCATTTACAAACCTACTTGTATATTAAAGCCGTAAAAAACTTTCTGCTCTTTGAAATATCATCTCTTTCTTTTGCAGATAATAATTATTAATAATGTAACCAACATTTTTTTAGATAATATTAATCTTTTTTATTTAAAGTACAAAAAACATCCCAATAGCAAATGTAAGGTATACATTTGTGAGGTAAATAAATATTGGATTGATAATAATATTTATTCTGGGGAATCCTGTTTTTGACATCTCTATAACAAAAACAGATAAACCTAGATAAAAGAAAACTTGAGGGGGGTAGTAAATATCTCTTGTATTTCTTGTGGGCTCATGCTTATGTTAAATATATAATATTAAAAATTATTTGCAAACCTATTAAAAACACTATATTAATAGCAGGAAAAATACTATTATAAAATTATGTATCATAAAATAACAAAGGAAAAAATACATGTAAATAGATATACTCCTTTAATAATAACATGTTTAGTAGTACTTATTGATCAGTCTGCTAAATTCTTTATAGTCAAAACATTTACTTTTCAAGATATATATAAAGTAATAGGAGATTTACTTTGGATTGTTCATGTAAGAAATACAGGAGTTGCATTTAGTATAGGAATCAACCTAGAAAATATATGGCGTATAATAATAGTAATAATTGTTCCTTCTCTTCTTATTCTATATTTATTATGGTTTACATTGTTCTCAACACAGCCCCAAACCTACAAGTTCCTTACGGCAACTATGTTGGGAGGCGGAATAGGTAATATGATAGATAGAATATTCCGTACTGAAGGCGTAGTAGACTTTATTAGCGTAAAATTTTATGGGGTTTTTGGATTTGAACGCTGGCCCACTTTTAATTTTTCCGATATGAGCATTGTAATATCTTTAATTATATGGATTATCATAACTTTCTTTTTCCAAAAATCAAAGATAAAATAATGCTGTAATAAGTTTAAAGAATCTATAATTAAATACAATAATATATACATGGAAAACCACGACGAACAACAAGCGCACTCTCAATCTCCCTTAGTATCAAATTTCCAGAATAAATCCAACACTACTCAAAAAATATCAAAAAAGAAAAAAATTCTTATCCAACTTACTGTATTTATTGCAACACTCATATTGCTAGTTGCTGTCTTCATAGGACTTTTATATCTTGCAAAAAATATTTTTCTAGGAAAAGTTTCTCTTACTATCGTGCCATGGATATATCTTGGTACATATCTATTAGCGATGACAATAGTAGGGGTGATTTTCTTTATAGTTATAAAGCGATTTAAGATACCCATATAAGATTAACCACTTCTTCAACATAACTTATTCTGATTACAAAATAAGATAACAAAATATATAATCTCCTTCTTGTAAACAAAAATCATTCCCAATATTGATTGATATTACATATATAGTAAAATACAATAGTATATATTGTGAAACAATTTTTATTCACCATAGAAGAAAACGATACCGGAAAGAGAGTAGACTCAATCTGTAAGAAAATTATGCCCTCAATCTCTTTCCATGCTCTTATGAAAGGACTCCGAAAGAAGTCAATACGACTCAATAATAAAAAAAACTACTGGAAGTAATCGTGTAAAGAAGCACGACATAATTTCTATCTCAATATTTCTAGAAAACTATTTGAGTAATGTCGCAAAAGAATTGTCTTCATCTGAAAAAGATATTTCTCATTATGCCCCCCTACCTACAAAAGACCTTGCAAAAAATATTCCTGTACTTTATAAAAAGAATGGCATTATAGCGGCTATAAAACCAATAGGCATGCCCATGTTTAGTGACCTTAAACAAAACAATAGACGATCACAGCCTAAAAAATCTCTTTCTTCTCTTATACAAGATGCCTTTTATACGTATAAAACAATTAGTTTTACTCCTGCTCCTTGTCATAGACTAGACACTACAACAAGTGGCATTGTATTAAGTGCATATACTGCTGCCGCTGCTCGCGAAATACACGCTCTACACATGGAAAAAAAAGTAAGCAAAGTATATTTTGCCCTACTCACACATCAACTTTCCTCTTCTACACTTACTCATTTGCTCTTTAGAGATACAACACATAAAATAACCTATGCTGTAAGTACGCACAACACTATTGAACATATATTTCAAAAACACAATTGGGATTCTCAAGCAGTACAACTGCTAGGAAAAGTATCTCTTACGTCATATATGGTGCATACGCTAGACATATATATAGAAAACACTCATGTTCCTCTTTATATGTATGCAATACTTCTCAAAGATGGCGGAAAAACCCACCAAATCCGAGCACAATGTGCTGCAGAAGGTGCAGCAATTTTTGGCGATATAAAATATTTCTCACACCCCTTTTATTTAGATAGGGCTTTGAAAAATGATTTTCACAATCTACTCTCAAACAAACGTTGTTTTTTTAAAAAAAATAAAAAAGAATTCTCATCATTTCTACTACATGCGGCAGCAATTTTTATACATGATCCTAACTCTTCTTTCTTCTCTGCACTATATGCACCTCTTCCCTTGCAGTGGGAAAATTATATTCATACAAAATCATCTTCTCCTATACAAATACAATTATTCAAAAAAAACATATCCGCATTAAATGGGCTTTGTAAAGAATTTTGCGCATGTAAAAGTTTATATACACTATCAGATATTTCTCATTTTTTATCATCAATACAATAAACACACTATAAGAAATAAGTATACTGTAAATATAGTATGAAAAATTTATCGCAGAAATATCCATTTAAAAAAGAAGAGTTCATGGCTATTGTCGGATTTTATGGGAACACCGCCTTAGTAGATAAAAGAATTCTTTCTGCTTCAAAAGCACTCTCTATTGAACAAATGCTTGAAAAATCCATGCTTGCTCAAGCAGTACGTGCAGTAATATATGAAGACATTGTACTTGAAAATCCTTCTATACACGCTAAGAAAGAAATCATATGCTCTTTTTTTAAGATAAAAGACTTCTCATCAATTATACATGAGCTTGGGATACACACACACATACTTACTACAAAAGATTCATATTCAAAAAAGATATTCTAAAACATATTTCATCAAATTACATTTTATCTGCAAATATCACTTCTTCTTGAGTATTGAGAAAAGAAAGTATAGTATTTGCTATTTCATTTCCATCACATACAAATATAAATGCACCACCACCGCCGCCGCCACTCACCTTTGCACCAAGACGGGCATGCGGATAGATTGTTTTTATATACTGCCGCGTCTTTTCAATTATAGCATCTATACACTCTATGCTCACAGAAAGAGATCTTAAATGAGAATGCATAACATTAACGTAGTGTATAACCTTATGAAGGTCTATTTCATCAATAGGTTTCATGCATTCTGTTATTGCACTGTTATGGTCTTTTCTCTATAGACGCATAAAGTGTATTCTCTTTTAGCTTCTGAGACACCAACGCAACAGTATCAGCACAAATCCTATCTCTAGGAATTACACCATATACAATATTAAGAATATTTTTTATGTTCTTCTCCGCTGGCATTATTGTAAGAGACGGATGTAATTCCTTTTCCTTTCTACACAAAGCCGTGATGTATAAATCCCTATTATAAGCAGAAAGTGCAGTATCTACTCCGAAAGCAGGTGAATGAAAATAATGTTCTATATCATGAGCAAGATGCCATATATTTTTGAGTTCTATAGACATGTTGTTATGCTCTAAAAGCATATGTGAAAGAATACAACTTAGTGCCGCAGAAGAGCCCAATCCGCATCCACAAGGTATATCGCTTTGTATAACAAGGATTCTTTTAGGAAGTAATAATTTCTGTTTTTCACATAAATCATTAAGATATACATAAAAATCACCAGGCAATATTATGCTATTTTCTTTTTCTGTGCCCGACATATTAGAATACAACTCAATAGCAAACTTTTTTAATTCTTTTCTTTTATCGTTATTATCGTTTTTTGTATACATACATTGTCGTATCGGCATTCCAATAGCAGTAAGCCCTCTAAATATGAGATGCTCACCAAAAAGGAGTATCTTTCCACAATACTTGTATATGCCACCATTATTATGCATATGTAAGACATCATTGTTGATCATATTGCATCTCCCCGCTCATTATGACATCTTTCACGTTGTGTGTCTTTTTCTTTAATTTAGCAAGTATTGATAAAGAACAAAAACCAACTGCACATTCATTTCCCGCTCCCACCGCCTTAAAAAGGAATGATTCTCTTCCATATTTTTTTTGCATCGTTTCTAATTTTCCAATGGTAGCATTCACACCTATAGAATTACCCAGTAATTCTCCCAGTTTTTTAGCCTTCTTATACCATGCACATAGAGTTTTATTATCTACTCTTCCTTTTTTATATATAGATAACGCATGTTTGTTACATCGTTCAAAAAAAACATCGGACCTTTCTGGATATAAGAGTTTCCATTTTTTATAAGAGCAAAGTGCCTTTTGAGACGAAACATTTTTTCTCCCATTCCAAACAAACCACATATAAGGAGTATCTCCACCACTAAAACATGTTAGATCTAATGTATTCCACCGTCCACCTAAGCCACACTCATTTCTTTGGTACATGCCAAGTCCCCCATAAATAGTAGCATATACCCCATACCCACTTCCTTTTTCATTCTGCCACAAAAAATGGGCTTTACAAGAATGAGCAGCAAGTACCGCCTTGTTTTGAAAATCAAGCGGATCAAATCCTGCTGCAAATGCCAGTGTCGCACACATAAGTGTTATGGCTGTTTCACTTGAACCTAGTCCCAACTTAGTACAACCATCATAAAACAAAGAAGTATCTACACATATCTTTTCTACTATAAAAGGTTGATTTACAATATGTTTGTCTTTATTTCTTTTATACATTGGCATAAAAAGATGCTTACAATTCCACGCGGCTGCAAACAATGAATCATTCATGGGGTGAATGTGTGTTATGTTTTTACCACCAAACAACGTTTGGAGCACAGGCATTTTATTTTCTCTGATTTTATTTTTATTTTTTCCTGTTTTTTTTATATGCATTAATACTACTGCCCGCGGTTCTATTGCCATACATATTCCTATGGCATTGTTTTCTGTAACCGTATATTCCCCAAAAATCAATACTGTTGCTGGAGCACTCAGTTTAATACATGTTCTTTCTGCACTCTCCTTTATTGGCGTAGAAGGCATCATACAACACATCAATGTGCCTCTCCTCCAATTCTACTTGTTATCGTGTGTGCCGAAGGAACGACCGCTTGTATCATTTTTATTATTTGGACAACATAAGGACGAAGTGTGAAAATTTTCACTTGAGGTCCTGCATCCATTGTTTCCCATGCTGGAATATTTTTTGTTCTCATTTCCTTAAGCAGGTGCAAAATAGCCACACTCTCAGGAAGCCAAAACAATACTGATGGATGTGCTGCTATGGCACTTGCATGCATAGCCGTATAGCTAGCCAAAGCAATAGTGCCAAGTTTTTCTATATCTTGATGTTTTATAGCCATACAAAGATCTGTAACAAGTGAATTATTATATTTAATCCATGTTCTATAATAAGGAGACGTATGTTTAGTAATACTCATCGCATCGCGTGAAGTATATTTTTTCTTTAATTGTGTAACGGATACCACTATCACACGAAAATCGTTCCAATAATCACACGGAGCAATTTGTTTTGCATACGGCTTTGTTGCCTCCCACATGCAAAACCCTCCGAAAATTGATCGTGCAGCTGATCCAGAATAAACTCGTGCCCATTCTGAAAGTCTTCTCTTAGAAGGCATTTTAGGAAACATCTTTGCTAATGCAAGTACCAAAGCACTACCACCACTTGCAGAGCTCGCAAGACCAGCTTCCGTAGGAAAAGTGTTTGTTGCATTACAATACATTCCTTTCTTCATCTGTGGTACAATGTACCTAATAAAACTCTTTGCATCACTTGCTTGTATAGCCTGTAAAAGTTCTTTCAATCTTGTGTTATCATACTGTACCCCATTGATATACAATTGTAAAGGTGCTGCCCCTTTCTTTTGTAATGTGTTCATGTTTCTATCACTTGAAAAGTTTTTCTTATTAGTTATTACTACTTTTGAGCGCAAGACATCTAATGATACACCAATGCTTGTGCTTGCAGGAATATTTTTTCCTTTCTCTATCTTCCCCCAATATTTTATAATTGCAAGTGAAGCATTAGCAGTTCCCGTATATATTGTCATAACTCTTTTTCTTTATCAGTTATCATTTTTTTGGCATGTAATTTCATATGTCCTCGCTGTATCCCTTCACCTACCAATACCCTTAGCGCCGAAAAATTCTGTACAAGTGCAAGTGCTGCCGAAATCCTATTAAGCGTGTGAGAATGAAAACTCTTCTTATAATTGATAGCCATAACTTTTCTCGCCCATATCGCTGTTGGATGCTGCGTACTCCCACCAACTACTGCAAAAAGAGCAGGAATTTCTACCTGTGCTTTGAGATATGCAGGTTTATCTTTATACGAAGGAATATATGAAAATGTACTTAAAGGTCTATATGTTCCACCTACAGAAGCTAGGGCATGTGCTGCTGCTTCTATTGCACGCGTATCATTTCCAGTAACCAAAGCTAATCCGCTTACAGCATTCATAATTCCTTTATTGTGGGTAACAGCTCTATATGCATCGTAGAAAGCCCAATCGCACATAACATCTATCTTTCGCGCTATTACATCTGAGTTTATTTCTTTAGAGAAAGACGGGATACGGTTTACATCAATAACTACTTCTGCAGAAACAACACGCATAGGATTAAAATTGCTTAATATTGCAGAAATAATTATTCCACCACTTATCTTTGCAATATATGGAGCAATATATTCTGCTGTAGAGTTTGCCTTATTTGCTCCCATTGCATCGCACATATCTATATCTATATGCACAATGACCATACCGTTCTTTAATCGTTTATAACTTATTCCTCGTAAACCACCACCTCTTTTTTGCATAGACTCCAGAAATTTCATAAGCAATTCATTTATTTCTGGAATCGCATTCTGTAATTTTTCTTCCCCATCAGAATTTACATTACATAAAGCAATCTGTACAATTTGAATAGATTTCTCACAATGCGTTTTTATATTTCTTAAAATTTTAGCCCCAAAAGATGCCGCTGCAATAACAGATGGTTCTTCCGTTGCTATTGGAACATGCACATATACTTCGTCTATTTGCACATTTTCCACTATTCCAATAGGAACACCCATTACACCGATGGCCGATTCAACCATGTTTTCCGCAAGTTTTTCTAAACCAGTATTAGGAAGTATATGCTTCTTATAATGCATGCTATTATTTACATCAGGTATTTTATGAGCAAGCTCCAAAAACCGGTTAGATACCGATTTTTTTCTAAAATTAGGTTTGAGAATATATTGAGATTGCAATATGTTTTTTTTACGCACCTTCTTTCTAATAATACTATTTTTCTATACTAATCATAAAATAATCGTTTTATTATTACACACAAAAACTCTATCATCAAACACAAGTGCAAGTGCTTGTGCAAGCGTTGTTCTTTCAATATCACGTCCTGCACTCTGCATTTGTTTTACACCATATGTATGGTCTATCCTCAGTATTTGTTGAGTAATAATTGGTCCTTCATCTAAGTCTTTACTCGCAAAATGTGCAGTCGCACCTATTATTTTTACCCCTCTGTTATAAGCTTGCCTATAAGGGTTTGCTCCTATAAAAGCTGGCAAAAAAGAATGGTGTATATTTATAATCTTATTACGATATTGCAATACAAAACCTTCACTCAAAATTCGCATATAGCGAGCAAGAATAATATATTCTGGGTTATATTGTTCCAATATTTTTAATAGCTCTTTCTCATGATTTTCTCTTTGCATCATTTGCGCATTATATGGAACGTAATAAAAAGGAATCTCAAAACGATCGCACAATTTCTTTGTATCAATTCTATTTGCAATTACAGCACACACATTAGCATTAAACATATTATATTCATTCTTCAGTAATATATCTCCAAGACAATGAACTTCCTTAGTAGCAAATAATACTATCTTTTTTTTACAAGGCTGGCGAACACTGACCGAAACAACTTTTCCATCGTAATGATCGCCCCCTATAACTTTTTCAATGTTTTTTTGTAATTCTTTATACTCAACTAATCCGACACATGCTAGTCGGGCAAAAAACCTATCATAATCATCATCAGATATTTTAGGTTCTACATGCTCTTTAAGATTTATGATATTACATTTTGCATCATATACTTCTTTACAAACCAAATATACAAGCCCTATTTTATCTGGACATTCAATGTTTATAATAAATGATGCCACCTCTTTATCCTTGTTCATAGTTTCTGCCTCCTTTCAAGATGGGGTTCGGAATAATGATCATCTATCTGGTAAAGATAATCTAAGATGATATCTTCTAGCTGTTTATATTCTATTAAAAATGCATCATGTCCATAAAGAGAACTTAATTCTCTATATCGTGTATGCGGAATATTAAAAACAAGTTTTCTTATTGACTCCGCAGGAAAAAGATTATCGGAATCAATTCCTATGAGCAATACATCGGATGTAATACTTCCTAGTGCTTCAGAAAGCGATTTATACCCTTTACTTACATCATGAGAATTCATCAATTCCAAAAGTGCACAATACGAAAAACTATTAAAACGTTCTACAAATTTTGTACCTTGATAATCAAGATATGCATATAGTAAATCTTTATTAAGAGTATCAGCTTTTCTCCCTCTTTTTTCCTTTTCTATAAACCCTTTTTCATCCGCAACACTAGTACTTCGTGTTTGCAAGTTTTGTGAAAGTGCCATTATTTTTGGAGAACGATAGCTTAGAAACCCTATTTGCCGAGCAATTTGCAGTCCTTTTCTACCCGCACACACATTTTTCTTTCTCCATGTAGGGTCCATTACAAGCACATTCTTTTGTATATGATGAGATGCTAGCATCCAAGAAGTAATCTTAGGATTTGCAGCAATAATAATTGCCCTTTGAACACTCTGTTTATAGGAAACAATCCATTGAAAAACAATTTGCCCTCCCATAGAAGCTCCTATAAGGATGCGAATAGTATTAATAGAAAGGTGTTCTTTGAGTAGCTCAAAACTATTTACAACATCTCTAGGAGTAAGCAGAGGGAAGGAATTATAATACGGACGTTTTGTCTTGGGGTTTATGTCTAAAGGAGATGTAGACCCATATGGCGACCCCGGAACATTAGCACAAACAATACAATATCTCTTAAAATCAAATGCTCTCCCTTTTCCAATAAGACCTCTCCACCACAAAGATGGGTCTGCCGTTGCCGTAAAAGGGTGTACTACCCATACAGCATTATCTCTTTGTTCATTAAGCGCTCCGTATATGGTATAGGCAAGTCTAAACGTTTTAAAAACATACCCATTTTCTGTTGAGAAATTTTTTATTGTAAAAATCACTTCTTGTGGAAAAACATGCTCCTTAATTATAAATTATACCTTTGATGCATCTTTTTTTGCTTTTGTAAGAGCAGAAGACTCATTCGTTTTTTCTTTCTTTTCTGTAGGTTTTTCTCCAGTTGTTTTTTTTACTGGATTCTTTTTGGGCTTACTATCAGTAACATAAAAGCCACTCCCCTTAAATACCACCCCTACACCGGCCGAAATAACACGTCTAAACTTCATTTTTTTACACTTGGGGCATTTTCGCTTTGGCTTTTCAGCAAACGTCTGTACTACCTCAGTTTCATAATTACAATTATCACACATATAATCATATGTTGGCATATTTACAACTCCTAAATTAATGTATAGTTTTTATAATACATTCTACTGTAATTCTAAAACTATTACCATACTTTTCAAATGCACACACCACTCTAAAAATAAAATGCTACAGAAAAAGTTGCTGCGAAATCAAACATCACTAATGTTTTCATTAAAAAATTACGCACATTATTAGAAGGACTCACAACAATATTTCCTCCATATATAGGAAGGAAAAAAGCTCCCCCTTGCACACCAAACACAAGTGTAATAAATCTATTCATTTGTAATTCTAAATCGCTATCTATAAAAACACCTACTGATGAAACTGTAATGTTTTTCATATTTAAAGTTCTAGAAAGACTTAAAAGAGCTAGTCCACCGCCTATGTTAATTGTTATGCCTTTTTGGAGTATCTGATAATTAGCCCCTAGCTCAAGCTTAACTACTACATTTTGTAACGAGCGCGCAGCAAAGTTTTCTCTCGCTAAATATTTTGCAGATAACTGTGTCTGTACTGTATTTTCTGACGATAAAACCTGTATGCCATCTGAAACACCAAGTGGGAAATACAATGAAAATCCAATAAGACCTCCCCACGGTCTCCATATAACTGCTTTGTTAGCGAGTATAATCCCGTTATAAGAAGAAGTTTGCTTACTCATTATATTACCTTCTCCATCAAAATCTCCCGTTATACTATATAACCAATATAAAAACCCATACCCTATTCCCATAACAAAACGATATTGATACTTTTCCAATGTGTTTTCTAACAATACATTCTCATGAAGTTTGTTCTCTTTGTTTCTAGAAGGCGATTCTGAAAATGCATATGTTCCTATAAAAGAAAAGCATATAAACCCCGCTATTATCACAGTAATTTTTCCACAAAAAGTCTCTATATTTTTATTCATATGAATCTTAACCTAACTATAAATGAATTATATTTTTCTTTCTACCATCCAAGGAAGTATTTCTCCCGCACAAAGCGGAACTACCCCATGCAATTCATGTGGTACTTTCCACGAACTCTTTTTTAACAAAAGCTTTGTAGTGTTTTTTTCTAATTTATAAAAGTCCCTTCCATATACAGAACAAAAGTTTTCAAGTTTTCTCACCCACAAAGGTTCTGAATGAGACTTTAAAAGTGCCACGTCAGGTTCTGTATTGAAAGCATTACTATTTGAAGAAAAAAAGCATGCTAAAAGTGCCATTGCTACCGGAGTAGAATAGACTCCTGCACATCCATACGCACATTCTTTTTTTTCTCTCATGTGAGGAGCGCTATCTGTCCCTAGAAAAAATTTAGGATTACCAGAAAGAACCGTGTCTTGCAACATATTTCTATCTCTAGGGCACTTAAGTATTGGCTTACAAAAAAAATGCGGATTAAGACCTTGCCCTATTACATCATCAAGTGTATATAACAGATGGTGAACTGTAACTGTTGCCGCAAGATGCAAGCTCGTATCTGCTTTAATATATTCCACTACTCTTGCATCACTCACATGTTCTAGCACAATCTTTAAATATGGAGAAATACTGCGGATAAAAGACAAGGTATCTAAAAATGAATACTCTCTTTCAAGCACAAATGAATCAGGATTCTCTCCATGAATGCATAATATCATAGAACAATCCGCCATTGCCTTAAAAATATCAGATAGTTTTTTTACATCTTTTACTCCATCCTCAGCATTCGTAGTAGCCCCACGAGGATATAATTTGCAAGCAACTACGCCCTCCTTCTTTAAATCCATAATATTTTTAGCTGTATGAGATTCATACAGTTTACAAGTCATAAGCGGAGTAAAAGGAAGTTGCATCTTTTGTGTTATGTCTAAGATGCTTCTTTTATACGCTCTAACATCCTGCACCGTGCGAACGCCCGGAGTAATATTGGGCATTATAAGAGCACGTTCAAAATGACTAGCCGTAGCTTGTACATAATCAGAAAAACATTCTCCCTGTCTCACGTGCACATGAAAATCATCGGGAGAAGTAAAAGAAAAAACAGGATTTTTTATACTTTTCACCTTAAAGACATTCTACTATAATTGAATAAGATATGGTGATTTCAGAAAAATATATTGAAGAACATTTCAATCAAATTATAAATAAATATTTGAAATTAAAAAAAAAATATAAGAAGCCTTTGTGTCTCTCAGAAAAGATACTTTTCACTCACCTAGAAAAAAACCAAGATCCAGCTACTCTTATTCGTGGAAGATCTTTTGCATATTTCAATCCTGATAGAGTTATTATGCAAGATGCAACAGCACAAATGGCATTATTACAATTAATGCAATCAGGGAGAGGAAACACTGCAGTACCATCAAGCATACACTGCGATCATCTCATAGTTGCACGGCGCAATGCACTTCTTGATATTCAAGGAGCACGAAGTACTAATAAAGAAATTTATGATTTTCTTCTCACAACAAGCCAAAAATATGGCCTTGATTTCTGGGAACCTGGTGCTGGTATTATACATCAAGTAACGCTAGAAAATTATGTTATACCGAGCCTCATGATTATAGGTACGGACTCTCATACTCCCAATGCAGGCGGGCTTTCTTGTCTCGCAGTTGGTGTTGGGGGAGCTGATGCTGTAGATGTTATGGTTGGCATGCCATGGGAAGTACTTATGCCAAAAATAATTGGAGTAAAACTTACAGGAACGCTTTCACCATGGGTGTCACCCAAAGACATAATACTTAAACTTGCAGGACTTCTCACTGTAAAAGGCGGTACTGGACATATTATTGAATATTTTGGATCAGGTGTAAACTCTCTTTCATGTACAGGAAGAGCAACAATATGCAATATGGGTGCCGAAGTGGGTGCTACTACATCACTTTTCCCATTTGATACTGCCCTTGCAAATTACTTACAACTTACTGAGCGCTCACATGCCGCAACTCTTGCAAAGAAATACTCAGACATATTAAAAGCAGACGATGCTGTTCTAGATGCCCCAGAAAAGCACTACGATACTGTTATAGAAATTAATCTTTCTAACCTAGAACCATATATAAACGGACCTTACTCTCCAGACAGAGCAACACCTCTTTCAAAATTTAAAGATTTTATACAAAAAGAAAAATTTCCAGCACAACTAAGTGCCGCACTCATTGGTTCTTGCACAAATTCATCATTTGAAGATCTATCGCGTGTACACTCAATATTATCCTTTGCAAAAGTAAACAATTTATCTTTGCAATCTCCTTTTTGGCTCTCTCCAGGCTCTGAGAGTATCTATAAAATTATAGAATCCAATGGCTACCTTTCACTTTTCAATGAATTTAAGACTAACGTTCTAGCAAATGCATGTGGTCCTTGTATTGGACAATGGGATAGATCAGATGTAGGAAAAGAGGAAAAGAATAGCATTATAACTTCTTTTAACCGTAACTTTGCAAAGCGAGCAGATGGCAATCCCAACACCCACTCTTTTGTTGCATCTCCAGAAATTGTAACCGCGTTTGGTCTTGCGGGCACTCTCCTCTTTAATCCTCTTACAGACACAATAAAAAATGCTGAAGGAAAAGAAATACTTCTTGCTCCCCCACATGCGGCAAAAGAACCTCCAACCGAGCTCCTTAAAACTATATTTGGAAGCAGCCCAAATGGGCTTGTTCTTCCTCCAAAAGAAGAAAAAAGAGGTTCATATTCAATATCCATTAACCCAACATCAAAAAGGTTACAAATACTATCTCCTTTTAAGGAATGGAATAAAAAAGATTTTGAAAAACTCCATTTGCTTATAAAAGTAAAGGGGAAGTGTACTACAGATCATATTTCCATGGCCGGTCCTTGGCTAAAATATAGAGGACATCTTGAAAATATTTCTCAAAACCTTCTTATTGGTGCAATAAATGCTTTTACCGAAAAAACAAATTCTGTTTTTAATCAACTTACTGGAGAATATATGCCTGTACCAGATGCAGCACAAAACTACAAAGACAAATCTGTAGGTTCAATTATTATAGGAGATGAGAACTATGGAGAAGGATCATCAAGAGAGCATGCTGCAATGGAACCTCGTTTTATGGGCGTAAAAGTTGTAATTGCAAAATCATTTGCACGCATTCATGAAACCAACCTCAAGAAGCAAGGAATCATTCCTCTCACGTTCGAAAATTATAGTGACTACAATAAAATACAAGAGTATGACACAATAGATGTCCGTGGACTTATTACACTTTCTCCCTCATCAAAAATTAAACTCATATTACATCACAAAGATCAAAGTACAGAATGCATAATTGTGCTTCATTCTCTTAACGAAGCACAAATACAGTGGTTTATAGCAGGTTCCGCGTTAAATGTAATTAAGAAAAAACTTCTACCATAAGCTCACAAACAAGCACATATTACAGTTTTTTTTCATTGATATCAAAAATAAGCATATTCCACATTTCTAATTCTTTCTTAGTAAAAAAACAGGGAAGAGTTATAACCCCTCTTTGTGAAGGCAGTAAAAATCCACAATTAAGAAATATCTCTTTGATTTTTGAATACCGCTGAGTATCCATAGGTGGCATACAAATATAAATTCCATCCTTATTCCATCCTTTGGGAAGCATAAGAATATGATTTTTATGCTTTTTCTTATGCGGTACATGTTTAATAATGTTTTTTTTATTTATATCATCTCTGTTTCGTTTTTCACAGTTTCTCAAAGTATCTACCACAAATATGTCACCTCTATTTTTACATAGTTTAGAAAGAGGTCGCTCCTTTAGCCCATATCGCAATAACAAGTTTGTAACATTCGTAAGTGCAGCATATAATACAGAAGAAACAGTAACCTCTGAGATAGTTTTTTGTTCTTTTTCAAAAAAAATTCTTTTTATGTTATCATAATTATCTCTTGCTTGTTCTTCTGTGTGTTTTTGAGAATGATACATGCAAACAACTATCGGAGGATCCCATGGCAATGGAAGTACACAAAACACAAGTGCTTCACTGCCTATAGTATGTGAGTGTTTTGTATATGGTCTCCACACAGCAGCATAAGATACATCCTCTACAAACACCGAGAGGTCTGATAAAGAAAAACATGTGCTTAACGTTAAAATAGAATGTAAAGGAAATAGTTTTTGAAGTGATTTTAAAAAACGAATACGCCATATATTCGCATTGTAATGAGAAAACAGCATGCCCTTGTCTAGCTCTCTTTTTATACATGCAATAAGACCTTTAGATTTATGACCAAACACAGCCCTTCCTTGAGCTAAATCAAGATCAACAAGTCGTTTTCCCTGTTTGGTATATATATAGAAATCTCGGGCACGAGAAAACGTAATATTCATCAATAGATTCTTTTCCTCCACAAAAAAATTCTTTGTACACAAGTTTCCAATATAATTGTTTTTAAAAACCCATTATATGCACCTTTTTTATAACTACAAAGGTATTAAAAAAGGGATTGTATAAACAATCCCTCTAATGTAAGCAATATTAAGCAAAGAATTTACATCATTCCGCCCATACCACCCATTCCGCCCATGCCACCCATGCCACCCATGCCAGGATCTGGACCAGGTGAAGCATTTTTTTCTGGAATATCACTTATAGCACATTCTGTAGTAAGCAATAATGCTGCAATAGATGCCGCATTTTGTAATGCTGCAATAGATACTTTTGCCGGATCAATAATACCAGCATTAATCATATCTACCCATTCTCCGCTAGCCGCATTAAAACCAATATTCTTTTTTTCTTCTTTAGCACGGTTTGCAATAACAGCTCCATCAAGACCTGAGTTTTCTGAAATCTTTCGAATTGGTTCTTCAAGTGCACGCAAGATAATTCTATAACCAACTTTTTCATCTTCTGTCATTCCACGGAAAACAAAAGTCTCAAGTGTTTTAATAGCAAGAACATATCCCATACCACCACCAGATATAATGCCTTCTTCAAGAGCCGCACGTGTTGCAGAAAGAGCATCTTCTACTCTATGCTTCTTTTCTTTAAGCTCAACTTCTGTTGCAGCACCCACATTGATAACAGCAACTCCACCAGAAAGTTTTGCAAGTCGTTCTTGTAACTTTTCTTTATCGTAGTCTGATGTTGTATCTTCAATTTGTGCTTTAATTTGCCCAACTCTTTCTTTAATTGCATTAACTCTTCCACCACCATTAATAATGGTAGTGTTTTCTTTATCTATCTTTATTGAACGAGCAGTTCCCAATTGTGCAATATCTGTGTTTTCAAGTTTACATCCAAGTTCTTCAGAAATAACTTCTCCACCTGTAAGGATTGCAATATCTTCTAACATTGCCTTCCGTCTATCTCCGAAACCAGGTGCCTTAACTGCACAGCAGTTAAGCGTACCTCTCATACTATTTACAACAAGTGTTGCAAGTGCTTCTCCCTCAATATCTTCTGCAATAATAAGTAAAGGCTTATTTTGTTGAGCAACTTTCTCAAGTATTGGAAGAAGTTCTTTCATATTTGAAATCTTCTTATCATAAATAAGAATAAGTGGATTCTCAAGATTTGCTGCCATTATATCTCTTTTATTTGCAAAATAAGGAGATACATAGCCTCGATCAAACTGCATTCCTTCTACAAAATCTGTTGTGCTTTCTATGGTACGAGATTCTTCTACAGTAATCACACCATCTTTGCCAACTTTTTCAAAAGCACCTGCAATTTCTTCGCCAATTGCTTTATCATTATTTGCAGAAATTGATGCAACTTGTGCAGTTTCCTGCATTGTTCTAATAGCTTTTGCATTTTTCCTAATATCAGAAATAGCAACTCCTACAGCCTTATCAATACCACGTTTAATCTCCATAGGATTAGAACCAGCTGCAACTGCTTTTAACCCCTCTCGGACAATAGCCTGTGCTAATACTGTAGCCGTAGTAGTTCCGTCTCCAGCAACATCGTTAGTCTTAGTAGCAACTTCCTTGAGTAATTGTGCCCCCATATTTTCGTATGTATCCTCAAGCTCAATTTCTTTTGCTACAGATACTCCGTCTTTGGTAACAGTGGGTGCACCAAACTTCTTATCTAAAAGGACATTTCGCCCTTTTGGTCCTAGCGTAACTTTTACAGCATTCGCTAACTTATCAACGCCTCTCAGCAATGCTCGCCGAGCGTCTTCATTAAACAGCAATTGTTTTGCCATATATTATGTCTCCTTAATAAATTTAAAATTATATATTTTTTATTTTTAGCTTACCATAAGCTATAGTAAATCTAATTGATATATACTTACTAATATATATAATAGCTTATTCTCCTTCTTTTGGCAAGATACAATACCAATAAATTTTATATATTTTGATAAAATAATGCAATATTATATATGCCAAATAGTAGCATATATAATAAAAAATCATACTTTAATAGTAGCATAAAAGCCTAGTATAGGCTATACCATTATTCTTTTTCATAAGGTATTCCAAGTGCCTTTGGCATTATAACTTTTCGACTAAATAATACAAGTGCAATAATAGTAAGAAGATATGGAAAAAATTTAAAAAATTCAAGAGGGAGGTTTCTAAGCAAAGGTATGTCGGTAGAATAGATTACTAATATCTGTGAAAATCCAAAAAACAATGCACCTCCTAACACTCCAAACACATTCCATTGCCCAAATATTAGCGCAGCAAGAGCGATAAACCCTGTGCCATGAATAGTTGTTACCGAATATTGTGTGTCTTGTGTTAGCACCATAATTCCACCTGCAAGTCCCGCTAAAAACCCAGAAATAATTACTCCCGCATATTGCATAAAACACACATTAATACCAGCACTATCGACAGCATGTGGGTGTTCTCCTGTTGCTTTTAATCGCAACCCAAAGGTGGTTTTTTCAATTACAAACCATGCTACAATAACACAAACAGCACCAAGATAAATAGGAGAATATACTCCTGTAAAAAACACATCGCCAAAAAATGGTATTTTGTTCAAAATAGGCACAGTTATCTTACTAAACCCTAGCTGAAATGTTTCTGTTCTCTGCTGTCCAAAAATAACATCTGCAAAAAATATGGTAGAACCTAATGCAAAAAAGTTAAGCGCCGTTGCGGAGATTATTTGATCTCCTTTCATTCGTATGCTTATAAAAGCATGAGAGATAGAAATAATACCCCCTATAATTGCCCCTAAAAATATTGCTATCCACGGTGCAAGCATGACTACATTTTCTAAAAACACAATAGTAGTCGCCGCCACAAATGCTCCAATCATCATAAGTCCTTCTAAGGCAATATTTGCAACTCCGCTCCGCTCAGAAAACAAACCACCTAAACCTGCAATAAGTATTGGAAGTGCTAGTACGAGTGTTTGGTTAAGAATTGATACCACTATCATTCTACGTCTCCTTGCGATGACATCATAGCTTTTAATCGTCGTTTGCTATCCATGTATTTTTGAAATCCATTTTTCATAGCAATACAAAAAATTATAATTGCAATTATAATGATGGTTATATCTTTGGGCACACGCTTAACCTGCATTATTGATTGAGCCGATTGTAGAGAGCCAAAAAGCAATCCTGATAGAAAAACGCCTAGCCCTGTATTATTTCCAAGTAATGCTACTGCTATGCCATTAAAACCAAAATTTTCAAAAGAAGTTAACACTCTTCCATAATCATATGTTCCAATTGTAATTAAAACACCCGCTATTCCAGCATATGCCCCTGAAAATGTCATAGAAAATATTACATTCTGTTTTACATGAATGCCTCCATGCTGAGCTGCAAAGAAATTACTTCCAGTAGCTTTTAATGAGAATCCTAATATACTTCGTTCCATAACAAACCAATATACAAAAAATGCTATTATTACAAGAAAAATTCCCCAATGAACTCGAGAATTATTCGTTATACTTTGCAATAAATCACTATGCATCACAGCAGTTTCTGAAAATGTTTGTGTTTTTACCGAAGAACTTCCAGGTAAAGATTTTATTATATAATTCCCAAAGTATAGTGCAACATAATTAAGCATAATCGTTACCACTACCTCATGCACGCGAAACACCGCCTTAAGAACTCCTGCAATAGCACCCCAAACTGCTCCAGCAATAATTCCTGTAAGTATCACTACTAATAAATGGAGTCCCGGAATAGGCGGAAACAGTATTGCCATCGCACTACTCATAAACATTGAAGTAATTACTTGCCCTTCGGCTCCTATATTAAATAATCCTGTTCTAAAAGCAAACGCAACCGCAAGCCCTGTCATCCACAAGGGCATAACAGAAACCAAAAACTCTCCGATATAACGCTCATTAAACACACGTCCAGGTCCTCCTGCCATTGCAGAAAAATTTAATCCTGTTGTTCCTCTTACCATAGAAACCAAGAGGACAAGTGGATTATATCCACTTATCAACATAATAAGCATTCCCAATATAATACCGCTTCCAATAGCAAATATAAAAAAACCTTTTTCTTTCATAATCTATGCATGTCCTCCTGCCATTGCAAAACCCAAACTATGATAATCTGCTTCTTTTGATGGAATAAGTTTCGTAATATGTCCACCACTCATTACTGCAATAATATCAGTAAGCTGTAAAATTTCATCAAGATCATATGAGACCAATAAAACTGCTGTCCCCTTATCTCTTTCTTCTAAAATTCGTTTATGTATATATTCTATTGCTCCTATATCAAGACCTCTTGAAGGTTGTATTGCAATAAACAACCTCGGTTCACGCATCATTTCCCTCGCAATAATCACTTTTTGTTGATTACCTCCAGACATTCCCGAAACAATACTATTTACTCCTTGGAAACATCGTATATCAAAATCTTTGATTGCTTTACCTGCGTACTCGTTAATAGTTCTTGCTTCTAATATGGTAAACCTTGAAAAAGGGTGTCTATAATAATCAATAAGCACACTGTTATCAGCAAGTCTAAAATCTGTTACCAATCCATACTTCTGCCTATCTTCAGG
>CBDCGX010000051.1:0-11180 GCA_965216965.1 Spirochaetia bacterium
AGAAATGTTTTTTTACTATTCCTCTATCGTATTCCTATTTTTCTGTTGATGCCTACGAAAAAGAAGGTAACGTGGTAATAAGCTCTTCTATTCCTTTACATATATATGCCAATGAACAAGGAGGTAAAAATACATCTTCTAATATTACCACCCCTCTCAACAATAACGCCATCAACTCAACTACACAACAACAACCTATAGCAAATACAATAGAAAACACAATATATACATATACGCTTGTACATACAGAAGAAAAAACATCTCTTTCTTCCTCTTATATAAAAACGCCTCTTCCATTTAATTCTAATACTATTACTAAAATACGCTATATGCCTGTGTCTAAAGAAAACACCACTACAAACACAATCAATTTTAAAGAAGAATATCTGTTTGTCATTTTAAAGAGAAGTACTTCTTTGAAACAAATCCTTACCATTTCTGAAAAATACAAACAAGAAATTTTACTTGTTAAACACGTAAAAAACAAAAAAATCAAAGCGCAAAACATACAAACCATTTTAGAAACCAAAGCAGATATAGATAGCAAAGAGACCTCAATAACTGTAAATTCTTTAGGAGTTATAAATACAGAAATATATAATTCACTTTTTATTGTGAACAATGCTATTCTTTTTCTAAAAGAAAAAGAAATTGATATGTTTATAATTGATACAGAGAACCTCACATTACTATCAAAGCAAACGATCCCTTATCCTGTGAAATTTTCAAAACGGGTAGAAGCTCATGTCTCTAAAAATGGGGTACTCAGTATTACTGATATTAATAACACCGTATTGGTGTTGCAAATTGATACTTCAAAATCAAAAATAAAAACATTTTTTCACATAATGATAAAAGATAATGGAGACGGTATTCCAATATCACTAGAATAACCCATAGCACTACATAAATTTAATATCAAGAAAATGATTATTCAAAATCAGCAGGTATAGCAGAAGCATTTGCTACCTCAAGAAAATTCATTTTATTTTCTAAAAACTGAAAATATATAGCTCCCACAGGGCCATTTCTTTGCTTTGCGATGATAAGTTTTCTATTACTTTGTGAAGAATCCTCTCCCTCTTGCTTAGGATTCTTGTGCAATAATAAGACAACATCTGCATCTTGTTCTATTGCTCCAGAATCTCTAATATTTGCCAGAGTAGGCTCTTTTTGATCCGATCTTTCTATATCTCTATTTAACTGAGATAAAACAACAATAGGTACTTGCAATTCACGAGCAAGTGCTTTAAGTGAACGAGAAATCTCAGCAACTTCTTCAAACCGTCTCATAACACGACGATAAGAATCTTTATCATAAGGACTTTGAAAAACAATGAGCCCCAAATAGTCAATGAAAATAACCTCTACCTTTTCTTTTACAACAAGTCTCCTTGCTTGGATTCTCAAATCAAAAAGGCTCATAGAAGTTACTTCAGATATATATAATGGTGCATCAGCAGCATAGCCTATACTTCTCATAATATTTTGAATGTCATTTTGAGAAAGCATGTTTTTTCGTATCTTATTACCACTTATACCACTTATCATACAAGCAAGTCTCATTATAATATCTCTTCCAGACATTTCAAGAGAAAAAAAACCTGTAGGACGTTTTTGTTCTACTGCTATGTTTTTTGCCATATTAAGCGCCAGAGCAGTTTTTCCAACGGAAGGTCGTGCTCCAATAATAATAAGCTCACCTTTTTGAAGCCCTGTAAGATACGAATCAAGTTGAGAAAACCCTGTACTTATCCCAGCGTATTCACCCGATTTCCCTAACTTCTCAAGCATTTCTGTAAACTCATCGCAAAAGTAATGTAACTCTTGGTACATAGACCCTTGTGTTCGACTCGTTATAGAAAAAATATCTTGTTCACTTTTTTCTAGTAAATAATGCATAGCTGTGCTTTCATCACTCGCAGATTCAAGCATTTTATGGGCATTCCTTACAAGCTGTCTTCGTTGGCTTTTTTCTATAATAACAGAAATATAATATTCTATATTATCCGCTATTCCCTCTTTCCCCATTAATTCAGCAATATAAGCAGGACCACCAGCTTTCTCTAAATTTTTTGTACTATAGAGATGTTCTTTTACCGATATAATATCAATTTGCTTTCCCGAATCAAAAAGAACATACACTGCCTCAAAAACTACTCTATTTCTTATAAGAAAAAAATCATCTCCACGAGGAAGAAGAGAAAGGCTTTGAAGAATTTCTGGAAAATTAAGAAGTATTCCTAAAAAGGCTTGTTCTGCTTCTATGTTATGTGGTAGCATTGAGGAAGATGCCATGTTTATGGAGCAATACCTTCACCGTCTTTTGTATCTGTATCTACATCTACTGTCATAATTGTTTCTGAAGAAATCGATTCTTCTTGTTTAATGGGTTCAGATTCTTGTTGTACTTCTTCTCCCTCCTGTAAAGAAGCATCTTTTTTATAAACCCTCTTATTTTTTTTCTCATCTCTTACATTCTTGGTTTCCTTTATTTCCGAATTCCCATCCATATCAGTTACGGTAAGAGACAAAAGAGCTACTATATCTTGAGAAAGTCTTATATCAATAGTATACTTTCCTATTTGCTTTATTGTACCTTCTAATACATTAACTTGTCTTTTAAGAAGCGATATTTCTTTTTTCTCAAGTTCCCCAATAATTACTTGTGAGGTTACAGCACCAAAAAGCTTACCATTATCTCCCACATTCATCTTGATAGTAATGGATTCAGCTTCTAATTTTTCTTTGAGATTCATCCTATGCTTTAATCGTTCTGCACGACGCTTTTCAATTACAATTCTTTGGGATTCTATTAAAGAAATGTTCTTTTTGTTATATGCTATCGCCTTTTTTTGGGGGAAAAGATAGTTTCTTGCATACCCTGCAGAAACTTCTACCACTGTTCCTTCTTCTCCCAATCCTATCATTTCTTCGTGAAGAATTATTTTCATACTACTCCTTCCTTAGTCTTTACATTAAATTTTAAAAATATTATTTACAAGCCCTATACTAATAAATCCAATTATAGATATAAAATTAACAACAGGTATTACTATTATACCTAGAATAATAAAAAAATACCAGTGTGCATTAAATATAAATAAAAACATGTTTTTATTAGATTTGTGCTTTTGTATATACATATATACCAATGATCCTCCATAGATAAAATAACAGAAAAGCGTGTAAAGTAACACATTAAAAGAAATATATGAAATAATCAAAGTAAATGAAAGTGTCTTTAACTCCATATGTGGACGAAACATAAGCACAGTCCCAAGGCTTATCAAAAATAGAAAAAAATGTGATCGGTTCATTTGGGTTATAATTTTCTCATATACATAATTAAAATAATGATGCAATGAAAATCTAAATTTTCTTTGAAGAATCAAAATTGTAAAATATCTATTCATAAGCAAAAACAACGTTGTAGTACTAAGTGTAACAAGCATAACAAAAGAAAGTGCTGTATTTATAAGTATTTGAGCATTCCCTTCTTCCTTTATTTGTGGCATCGCTTCTACTAAAGTAGCTGCAAGACCACTAACTATATCAGTAGATCCTAATCGTAATGAGTGTATTTGAAAAAAGGTTATGAGTGCTGGAAAAATTGCCACTTTCAAAAGCCTTATTGGCCATCTACTTGATGATAAGAGAAACGTATATGTTGAAATACAAATGCTTATAACGTAGAGTATTTCGTATGTAGTAATATTAAAACTATTTTTGGGGTCACTAGATATTTTTGACAGGAAAAATGAAAAAGCTATAAAAACAAAGAACCCAAAGAAAAAATATAATAAAATCCTCTTTAAAATTTGCTTTCCATAGAGATAGTACGCCAACATAAATGGTAATGGCATTAAAAGGCTTAAAACACCCGAAAAATAAAAAGCAAGTGCAAGTAAGCCGTAAAAATATATTAATAACTTCTTATTTAGAATGCTGCTCATATATACTTAAACACTACTATAATTTATAGGCCTTATGCAGAAGGTAATAACCCTATATACCGTGCTCTCTTGATTTCTTTCACAAGTTTCTTCTGGCTTTTTGTCGAGTTCCCAGTAATATATCGAGACAATATTTTCCCCTTTTCTGTAAGAAAGTCTTTGAGAATTTCAGGTTTTTTATAATTTATTTCTAATTTATTTGCTCTAATTTTATCGATTTTTTTTCCAAATTTAGAAAAATCCCTACCATCTTTATCTCCACGTTCTCTTCCATCATACGCATTATAAAAGGGTTTTTTTTGGTAGGAAGAACCACCTTCAAAAGACCTACCCACTCTTCCTGTTGGTTTTTCCAGTCCTTTTCCGTGATATCTTTCTTTCTTAATACTTCCAAGATTTTGATTAAACCTTTTTATATTATCTTCATTTGCATTTGAATGAACATTGTTTAAAGACGGTCTTGCTTTTGTTACATTTGTATTTAAACCAACACCTGTAAGTTGCACATCTGGGCTTTTATTTACAGTAGGTATCTGAGATTCACTAGGCTCAGATGTAGACGGGGTTGTATTTTTATGAGCACTTACATTCCCTTCAGAACTTGTTACATTTACAGTAGGTGTCTGAGATTCACTAGGCTCAGATGTGGACGGGGTTGTATTTTTATGAGCACTTACATTCCCTTCAGAACTTGTTACATTTACAGTAGGTGTCTGAGATTCACTAGGCTCAGATGTGGACGGGGTTGTATTTTTATGAGCACTTACATTCCCTTCAGAACTTGTTACATTTACAGTAGGTGTCTGAGATTCACTAGGTTCAGATATAGGGTCAGCCTTTACTTCATCTTTACTAATATTTGTTTCGTTTTCCATATAATCCTCAATTATAATCTATAATTCTAATAATTAATTAATGTTTTTAGAATGGTATGTCATCGTCAAAATCATCCGATTGAGCTTTATCACTAGAAGGCGTTGCTGTCTGTTGGGCTTGAGTATTATATACATTGCCACTTCCTGAAGAATCGCCGCCAACTCCACCTCCAAGCAATTGTACATTTACCGCAACAACACTTATTCTACTTCTTTTTTGTCCATCGCTTGATTCCCAACGATGTTGTCTTAGCATACCATCTACTGCTACTTGTTTACCTTTTTTAAGATAACCTTGTATTGCTTCTCCTTGTTTCCCATACAGTTCAATATCAAAATAATTCACTTCATCATTCCAAGAACCTGAGGCATCTTTTATTTTCCGATTTATTGCAACCGAGAAATTACACACTGTAGTAGTAGAAAGACTCTTAAATTCGCAATCTCTTGTAAGTCTTCCTATAAGAATAACTTTATTTATATCCATATTCTCCTCCTAATTTTTTAGTATTACAAGCATACGTAAAAGCTGTATTATCATTCTACACAAATGTCGTAACATATGTGCCTTATCTGGCTCAAGATTAACAATAAAGTAAAGATAATGTGCATGTGTTTGTGATTTTATTTCATACGCAAGCTGTTTCACACCCATATCTTTTTCTTCAATAATCTGTGCTTCCAGTTTTTCAAGAACTTCTTTAACAGCCTGTAATCCTTTTAAAAATTCTCCTTCTTGTGCGATATATACGCACATTATTTCATATGTTCTCATAAATTCCTCTTGTGGTCTCACGGTTATTTCTATTAAAAATAACAAGTTTGTTTTATTATATCATAGGAAGACGTTTTTTTGCAAGCAAAATTAATATATTTGTATTTATATTCTACTTACAGATATAATAACAATATGATATATCAAAAGAAAATAGTATTTCCTCCCTTCAAAAGAGGATTCCATATTATAAATTCTATCATAGAACGTGAACTCTCTGATATTCTCAAAAAGGCTAACCATGGCATCTTACATCTCCATCTTTTACATACAAGTGCCTCTCTTTTGATTAACGAAAATTCTGATTCAGACGTTAGGTATGATTTTGAAAGATTTACCAACATGCTTGTTCCCGAAAACACTCAAGGGTTTGAACACGTTTATGAGGGTTCTGATGATATGCCAGCCCATATAAAATCAGCATTATATGGAACATCTCTTATTATCCCTATTTGTAATTCTCATATCGTACTTGGTACATGGCAAGGTATTTATCTCAATGAACACAGAAACAAGGGTGGAAGTAGAAGTATATTTTGCACCCTTATTGGTAATTGACTCTTTACGTTATTATAAAAAGAAAATTAGTTTTAGAATATTTTTTTTCCTTGTAATTTTTGAGAGCGAATACCATGTCTTTGAATATGTCTAATTCCTTCTATTGCTGTTCTCACAGCGGGAAGCGTCGTTATATACGGCAGGCGAGAATGCACCGCTGCAAGTCTAATCTCTTTATCATCCCTGAAAGAACGCTCATCTACACTTTCTAGAATATTTATAAGCAAATCAATAGAATTATTTGCTATCTCATCTAATACATGAGGAGTTCCATCTGCTACACGATTTATAGAGCAGCATGCAATACCATTTTTGTTTAGAAAATTGGAAGTTCCTCTCGTGCCAATCATAACAAAACCCATATCTATAAAATACCGAACATATTCACACATAGCTTTTTTATATTTCTCAGCAACCGATACAAAAATAGTTCCCTTTATAGGAAGTCTACAAAATGCTGCAGCACTTGCTTTTGAAAAAGCTTCTCCCACATCCTCTCCTAATCCTATTACTTCTCCAGTAGATCTCATCTGGGGAGAAAGAGCTGGGTCCCCGTCATCAAACCTATCAAAACTAAATACTGCTTCTTTTATAGCACACCCCTCTATGCTGTATGCTACTGCAAGATCATCATAATCAGGTATTTTTCGCACTTTAAATTCTTTGGTATCTTTAAGTCTCGTTCCCAACCATATATCCGTTGCAAGCGATACCATATCTATCCCTGACGTTTTCGATATAAAGGGAACTGTCCGTGAAGCTCGAGGATTTACTTCTATAACATAAAGGGTAGAATCTACAGCAGCAAATTGTATATTCATAAATCCTTTAATAGAAAGCTCTTTTGCAATACGAACTGTAGCATTATATATTTTTTGAGCTATGGTAGCCTCAATGCTTTCGCCTATGTCTTCATGGGTTTTGCTACTAAGAAGTGTATCTCTAAACACACACGCAGAATCTCCCGAATGAACTCCCGCGTGTTCTATGTGTTTTAATACGCCTCCAATATATACGGCTTCTCCGTCGCTTACCGCGTCAACATCATATTCAACAGCATTTTCCAAAAATTTATCAATAAGTACATTATTCCCATCAAGTAAGGAATGATATTTATTTATAATTTCACTAAGACCTTCTTTAGTATATACAACAACCATTGACTGCCCACCCAATACATATGATGGGCGAATGAAAATGGGATATCCAATTCTGTCAGCAACACGAGCAATATCGTCTGCCCTTGTTACAGTAGTACCCGGTGCTTGATTGAGATTGCATTTCCGCAACATTTCAGAAAACCGTTTTCTATCTTCAGCATCGTCAATTGAATCGATAGAAGTACCTAAAATGGTAAATCCACGCTCTTGTAAAACACGAGCCATATTTATAGAAGTTTGTCCTCCCAATTGACATATAACATTTTGTATATTTGAACCATATAGTACTTCTGAAACATCTTCCAGGGTAAGAGGTTCTAAATAGAGTCTATCCGATGTATTAAAATCAGTGGACACTGTTTCTGGATTACTATTAATCATTGCTACCTTTACTCCTCGTTCTCTAAAAGCATAAGATGCCATTGTGCAACATGTGTCAAATTCTAATCCTTGACCGATTCTATTAGGTCCACTTCCTATAATTGCTACTGTCTTTTCTCCCTCTTTTCCCATAGGGGTATTTTCATCTTCTTCAGAGAATCCTCCATAAAAGTAAGGCGTTTCTGCTTTAAACTCTCCCGCACAAGTGTCTACACAATGATAAATAACAGAAATATTGTGCTCATTACGTTTTTGTCGTACTTGTTCTTCTGTAATAGTTTTAGAAAGAGAATTGTGTTTTGAAAGTATAGAAGCAATATATCTATCTGAAAACCCCTTGTTTTTTGCTTCTTGTAGGAGAGAATATGATAATTCTTCTATTCTCTTACAAAAATGAAATCTTTTTTTCACACAGAGATATCATATAAATCTGATGTATAAACCAAGGATGAAAATGTGTTTTTTCTTTTATAAAAGATATTGCAGATTCTCCGTCTCTAAGCAGCATCGTATAATTCCAAAAATCCTCTTAGGGTGAAGCGTGCTTACTATGGTAGTAAGTTCTTCTTCTGGAACGTTTAATTCACATAGTCCATCTACCCCAATCTCTACCGCACGAATAGCCTTATTAAGTGCCTCTGGAAAACTCCTTGCAATTGAAAGAGACTCTCCTATAGAACACATTTGTGTGCCAAGTGTTGGCACATTGAATTTCGTAAGCTCAAACCGCGGGACTTTCACAGCACAATAATCCAATGCTGGTTCAAAAAACGTTGTGGTTTTTTTTGTTATCTCATTCTGTATTTCATTTAGTGTACACCCAACTGCTAATTTGGCAGAACACCGTGCTATTGGAAACCCTGTAGCCTTGCTTGCCAAAGCTGACGATCGAGATACTCGAGGGTTCATTTCTATTACAAGCAATCGTTTTGTTTTTGGATGGTATGCAAGCTGTACATTTGACCCCCCACAATCAACACCTACAACTCGAAGTATTTCTATAGAAGTAGTTCTTAATATTTGATATTCTTCGTCAGACAGCGTTTGTATAGGTGCTACCGTAATACTATCACCCGTATGTACTCCCATCGGATCTACGTTTTCTATTGAACATACCACAAGAGCATTATCATCTTTATCTCTCATAACTTCAAATTCAAACTCTTGGTACCCCAGCAAACATTCTTCAACAAGAGCAGTAGATACAGGAGACATAGATAGTGCCTTTGTTATATTTTTTTTGAAGTCTTCTTCTGTATAAGTAATGCTCCCTCCTCTTCCTCCAAGAGTAAAACTTGGTCTAATAACAATTGGAAATCCTATCTTTTGTGAAACATTCCATGCTTCATCTTCTGACGAAATAAGAGTAGAAAAGGGATTTTCAAGCCCTATTTTTGTCATAGTATCTTTGAATAACCCCCTATCTTCGGCAATTTTTATACTCTGGATGCTCGCCCCTATGAGTTCTATGTCTAATTCTTCAAATATGCCATCTTCGCATGCAGAAAGTGCAAGATTCAACGAAATTTGTCCTCCCATAGTAGGCAATACCGCATCAGGTCTTTCCTTTTTAAGAATGTCATATAAATAATCTTTTTCAAGAGGATCAAAATATACACTTTTTCCCACTTGAGGAATGGTCATAACTGTAGCTGGGTTAGGGTTATGAAGTACAATCTCATATCCTTCTTCACGTAATGCTTGGACTGCTTGGTTGCCAGAATAGTCAAATTCACATGCTTGTCCAATTATTATAGGACCAGACCCAATAATTAGTATTTTTTTTATATCTCTACGTGCTGGCATCACGTTCTACCTTTTCTAAAAAGCTATCTATAATCCACTGAGTATCAAGAGGCCCAGGCGATGCTTCGGGATGAAATTGCACGCTATACACCTTTTTTGAAGGATACATTATCCCTTCAACAGTGTTATCATTTGTGTTTCTAAACCACACCTTTGCATCGGTAGGAAGTGTTTTTTCATCTACTGCGAACCCATGGTTTTGGCTTGTAATATACAATTTTTTTGTTGTCAAATCAATTACAGGATGATTTCCACCATGATGTCCAAAGGACATTTTATATATTCTTGCTCCAATAGCTTTTGCTATTAATTGGTGTCCAAGACAAATGCCACAGATTAGTAAGGTACCTAAAAGGTCCTCTAAACATTTAGTTTGTTTAGAAAGCACAGATGGGTCTCCTGGCCCATTTGACACAAGAAGCATATCAATGTTTTTTTCTTGTATATTATCTATCGTTGCGTCCTGTGGAAATAAAGATATTGCACATTGACGGCAAGAAAAAGATGTACTATGCGCTTTTAACACCCACAATCATATACTCCAACATGAATTTTTCTTTTAGGAAATATGTGAGGTTTTAAAGATGGTCTTTTTAATAACTCACGATGCCCCTCTCTATACTCACATACGTTTTTTATACCGACTTCTAATACTAAATTTCTCCCTTCCATTGGAGGCATTTTCTTTAATAGTGTTAATGCTTTATCTACAACGCTTTTATCAAGGGACTCCAAAGAAAGCATCATAGCATTTTCTGATCCCTTATCACGTATGTATCGTGTAAGTGCTCTCGTATCTATGTTGCATAAAGAAGGAACATTTTCTTCTAGAAGCCATTTCGCAAGTGAAAGTCGTCCTGTAGGTACAGGACCGTCATATAACTCGCGTATAATAAACCCTGAAAGCTGTGCATATCTATTTTTTTGTTCATATGTAAGCGACGATTCCGCCCACGCTATATCAACTCCATAATTTCCTATGTGAGGATATGTCATACATACAATCTGCCCAGAAAATGAAGGATCAGTAATAACCTCTACATATCCAGTCATTGTAGTATTAAACACTACTTCTCCTATAGCAGAAGGATTAGCTTCTTTTACACGTTCTTCCAAAATATCAAGTGAAAGAAGTTCTCCCCCAAAAGATTCCCCCTTAAAACATTTTTCCAGAAGAAAGAAGAAGTATACTTTGCATATGTTTCACTATTCCTATAATAGCACGTGTCTTCTCATTTGTTCAATAAAAAACAAGGAGTGTTATAATGCAAATAATAAAAATATACTACGCCTGCATATTTGATATTGAATTGCCAAAAAATTGTTGTTGAATCTTTTTGCTTTTTAGAGCTTTTTTCATAAAATTCCGTGTTTTCTCAAATTTTTTAAGCAATGAATTTACTTGTGCAACAGAAGTTCCACTTCCACGAGCAATGCGTGATTTCCGAGAAGAGCTTATTATCTTAGCGTTCTCTCTTTCGGAAAACGTCATTGACAATATCATTGCCTCCTCCCTTTTTATAGCATTTATATCAATATTTTGTACCGCCTGTTTATCTACTCCTGGTAACATTTCTGCAACCTTTTCTAAACTCCCCATTGATTGCAATTGTTTAAATTGCTGTAAATAATCTGAAAGGGTAAATGTTTTTTTGAGTATTTTTCTATG
>CBDCGX010000052.1:0-135970 GCA_965216965.1 Spirochaetia bacterium
ACAGGAATGACTGCAATAGAATGCAATCAATCAAAACACGCACTCATAATAAGCACCGAAGTTCTCTCTAAAATAATAAATTGGAAAGATCGCTCTACATGTATATTATTTGGAGACGGAGCAGGTGCAGCTATAATAGAAAAATCCCATACAAACAGTACAAGTGCCATGCTCAGTTGTACGCTCGGAAGTATGCCCGAACGTTATGAAAGCCTTCTTTCTGGCAATGCACTGATCACTTCTAATTCAAATAAATTTCTTACAATGAATGGCAAAGATATATATACTTTTGCTATTTCAATACTCCAAAAATAATACAACAACTTGCCCAAAAGGCACATTTGCAACTATCAGATATTGATCTCATTATTCCACACCAAGCAAACTCTCGTATTATTTATTCTGCAGCACGAAAACTTGGTATTGCAAAAGAGAAGTTCTTTGTTAATATAGATAAATATGCAAACACTTCTGCCGCCTCAATTCCTATTGCTATATCAGAAGCTATAGAAAAAAATCTTATTAAAAGAAACAGTCTTATTGCAATTGTAGGATTTGGTGCAGGACTTACATATGGAGGAATGTTATTAAAATGGTAACTAATGTTAAAAAAATACTTGTAATTGGTGGAGCAGGATATATAGGGGCTCATGTAGTAAAGACTCTTCTTGCACATAAAAAGAAAGTAGCTGTATACGATAACTTTTCTACTGGAAAGGAAGAACATATCAAAAAAGAGGCAACAGTTTATAAGGGATCTATTCTCAATAAAACCCTCTTAAAAAGGCTTTCACAGAATTTTCGCCCGACGCCATAGTACATCTTGCAGCAGAAAAATCGGTAAGTAAATCCATGATTGATGCTAATTCATATTCTGACACAAACATAATAGGGACTATACATGTTCTCAAATGTATGGTAGAGTGTGGTATAAATATCTTAGTGTTTTCATCATCCGCTGCCGTATACGGCACTCCAATATACACTCCGCTTGATGAAAACCATCCTACCCAACCCATTAATTATTACGGTGAAACAAAACTAATAATGGAAAAAATAATGAAGTGGTATTCTGCTATATATAAAATAAAATTTTCTGCCCTTCGTTATTTTAATGCTGCAGGACATACTCCCGATACCGATATAACAATAATAGAAAAGAATCCTCAGAACCTCTTCCTGTAGTACTAGAAACAGCACTAGGAAAACGGAAATTATTATCAATATTTGGAAAAAAACACAAGACTAAAGACGGTACTTGTATTAGAGATTATATCCATGTATCTGATTTAGCTGAAGCACACCTCAAAGCCATAGAATATCTACAACAAAAGAAACATCCTTCAGTCACTCTAAACTTGGGCACAGGAAAAGGATTTTCTGTGAAAGAAGTGTATGATATTGCTTGCTCTGTTACCAAAAAAGATATCCCCATGAAATATATTGGTGCACGAGATGGCGATCCTTCAGAACTTTTGTGCAAAATCAACAAAAGCTCAAAGAATACTTAAATGGAAACCAAGATATACAAATATAGCCGACATGATTTCTCATGCATGGGCGGCATATGTGAGAGCAAAGCTATAAGCCAACATCTTGACCTTCAACGTCCTCCTTTGTTTTTATCTTTTTTAAATTTATCTCGAAAATGTGGGCATGCTATTCCCGAAACTTCATAGACAATTTCTGAAGGCATCTTTCTACTTTTAAAACCAAATAAGCTGCACTCTCTTGATTTTGAGGCATCCCAGCTTGTTCTAAAGAACACACAACAAAGACAATTACGATAAGATGATGATAATTCTTTGGACATATACTTTTATTGTCTAAGAAAAAGTCCTTATTTTTATACTTATTTTTCGACTTATTTAGTATACTAAATAATAAAAGTATATACAAATTCAAAAAAGAAAACATTATGTTTATAGAATAGACGCTATAATTATTTTTTATCATATTAAAGGATATATTATGAACAAAAGATATGAAAATATCAATAAAATATTAGATACTCATGTGGCTGGAGCATTACTTTCAAAAAAGGGGAGAAATATGTATTTTCCCACTGGTATTGTATGGCAAGCAGAGCAATCAGCAACAGCAAAAATAAAAGCAACTGCTGGTATGGCCTTTGAAAAAGGAAGCCCCATAGCACTTAAAAGCATGCAAAAACTTTTCCCTTCTCTTACCCCAAAAGATGTTGTTGCATATGCTCCCGTTGCAGGGATACCAGAGCTAAGAACACTTTGGAAAGAACATATAAAAGAAACAAACCCTTCTATTGCTATAAAAAACATAACCCTTCCCATTACTACATGTGGACTCACACATGGAATTAGCACCCTTCTTTCTTGTATGCTCGAAAAAAACCAAGCACTGATAACACCAGATATGTATTGGGAAAATTATTCTCATATGGTAGAAACTTTTATTGGAGGAAAAATAAAAACATTTCCTATGTTCTCTTCCCTTACATCACTTCCAAAATTCAACACAGCTGGACTTAAAACAGTTATGAAAAAAGTTGCCTCACAATATAAAAAAGTTGTTTTACTTCTTAATTTTCCTAATAATCCAACAGGATATAGTTGCACCACCGATGTAGTAAAAGAAATAAAACAGTCCGTGCTTTCTATTGCCGAAAAGAATATCCCAGTCCTTATACTATGCGATGATGCTTATTTTGGATTGTTCTATGAAGAAAATGTATATAAAGAATCCTTATTTTCTATTTTCTCTCGTCTTCATAAAAAAGTCCTCGCTGTTAAGATTGATGGTGCTACAAAAGAACTTTTATCGTGGGGGTTGCGAGTTGGTTTTATAACTTTTGGATGTAAAGAATTTCCACAAAATGTAAAGAACGCACTTGAAGAAAAAATAAAAGGATTTCTAAGAGCAAGTACTACAAGCTCCCCTCGTATATCACAAACATTAGTAATAAACGCCCTAGCTTCAAAAACTCTTTCTAAAAACATCCATACTATTTTCTTAAGCATGAAGCGAAAATATGAAGCAACAAAACAGGCAATTAAGATTGCAGAAAAAAAATATCCTAAAAGCGGACTTCAACCTTATCCTTTTAATTCTGGATACTTTGTATCTTTTAAATGTAATAAGGCTCACCAAGAAACTATCCGAAAAAGCCTCCTAAAAAAAGAAAGCATTGCTCTCATTGCACTTGATAATGCGTTGCGATTCACTTTTTCAGTTATAGAAGCCCCCTTAATTCCGACCATAATTGAGCTTCTGTATAAAGAAGCTCAATTACTCCAAAACAAATAAACTTCCACATTAGTGAATAATGCATTTATGCGTAGTAAATTAATACCATACTCACTCGTTTTTATTTTATTTTTCCTAGGATGTACACACCCCACCTCAATAACAGTAGCCAGTAACATCCCAGAATCTATTTTTCTAGTAAATATGTATAACACAAATAATATAAACAAACAAATATACTTTCTCACAATTGATAACCCATATGATCAATTAGAGAAATTCCCCTTAAGTACAGATGTAATTATAAGCGATATTCTGCCAACCGAAGATCAGATCAATTTATTCTCGAAAAAGATTATAAGCTATTCCTTTCTTAAAAAGAAAAACCCCTTTAGAACCTCAATTCTTGCTGCCTTTTCTATTCCACTCATAGTAACAAAAAAAACATCATCACAGGACACATTACCCTTACCCTCCCCCAGAATTTCCCTTAATGAACTAAGCACACTTATTTCTCAGTCCTTAAACGCTTCTAAAAAACCTCCATTATGGATTCCCTTTTTTACCGCATCTAAAAAAAGCATATATGATGTTTTTATCTCCGAAGATAAATATAAGAAATGGATATCTAACACAATACCTAATTGGAATGTATTTGACCACGTACTAAATACTAACTATAAAAACACCCCAATAAGAGCTATACTCTTAAGCGATGATATCGCTTATACATATATACCTTCTCACATTCTTTTTTCACAGCCCCAAGATGTTATAAAAGATCTTACCATAGCACTTCTTACAAACAATGATGGTACCATAGCAATGGTAGACCCCGTGTTTATAAGCATACCAAAAATAAACACAACACCCGCACTAGCAAGAAAATTCATACAATGGATGCAAAATAAGAAATCACATGCTAAGCTACTTTCATCCAAAGAAAGTTTCAACGAATATTCAGCAACAAGAACCTTCTTAGGAAGGAGTTTTTCTATATTTTCTGATCTCAGCGCAGAATACTTACTGCCCTATAATAAATGGTTATTTCAATACAGCCCTGCATATTCAGATATCATGTATCGCAATAAGAGTGTATTCTAATCATTTTTATCTTGCCATAGTTACACAAAAAAAGCCACATTATTATCCTAACATGCTACTCGCAATGTATTTAAAATAATTTACTATCCGCATATTAGGGTTTATAAAATACATTATTCTGTATGCCCATGTTGTTTTTAGGATCCAACAAAGTTTTGATTGCACATGTTGCTCGTATTTCAACTTTACTACTGATATCTTTTATAAATCCTGCTCTTAGTTTTCCTATGCCATGATGATGGCTTATGGAACCTCCAGCTTCTAAAATAGATTTTCGAATTATCTTTTCTATTTCAGAAAATTTCCTTTCTGGATCTTTTACTCCTTTATATGCCATTCCATGCGTAAAATAAATACATACTCCAGTAGGATATATTTGTGTTATTCTTGCCGAAATAAATGACTTCCCGGGAAATTTATATTTCTTGTGGAGGAACGAAGACACTGCTTCTACCTTATTACACACATCATGGATTTTTGACCAAGGAACCGTAGTTTCATATGTTTCTCCAATAATATAATGATCAGCCATAAAATCCCGTATATAGGCAATTGCATATGTAAGCATATATCCCCGCTCCCCATTTTTTGGACCAGCAAGCATTGCCTTATACTTTTTCACAAGCAAAGAAATTTCTTTATATTGGGCAGAAACTTCTTTCTGTGTGCCTTCAAACAAAATAGTTGCAACTGTAATTGTATCAAGATCAATTTTTTTTAGACGAAGTACATATGCCTGCAAAGAATGTTTGATTTTAGACATAACCGTCTCTTTTTTCCTTAGAGACTGACCCAAACGAAACTGAACATTATCTACTAGCCGTATGCTTGCAGGAATGTTTTTTGTTTTTCCAAGGTCATGTAAGAAAGCTACGCCATCTTCAAAATTATGAAAAATAATAGATTCATATTTCTTAACGCTGGGTAATGTGAAAATCTTAAGTGTTGCTTTTGTTATAATACCTAAATTTCCTTCATTCCCAAATAAGAATTTATGTAGAAGCATGCCGCTAGAAACCCTCGGATAATGAGACTTTAGTTCAATGGTATCTTGCGGGCTTATGAGAGAAAAATTCTCCACAATGTCTTCAATATTACCATAACGGTTTTTCTTCATGCCACTTGCATTAGTAGCAATCCATCCCCCTACAGTAGAAAACTCTATGCTATCAGGTTCATGACCCAATGTAAACCCATTCTTGTTAAGAATATTTTCTAAATTAATTCCTGTAATGCCAGCTTCTACGGTAACACACATGTTATGTTTATCAATATTAAGCACACGAGAAAGCCTCGTTGTATTGACAATAATAATAGGTCTTTTTTCTTTAGGTGGAAGTTGTAACGCACATGATACGCTTGTTCCTCCACCATAAGGTACTATACAAAAATCATTCTTTACTGCAACCCTTAAGATGCTTTTCACATCATTTTCTTTTACACAATACAAAACTCCATCTGCATATCTATCAAATCCTTTGCCATAAAGTGCTTTCATTACTTCATCTGCAGTTGTTTGTCCATGACTATGAATTCTTCTATCCTCATCATCAAGAATGAATTGTTTTGCAAATCTCCTTCTAAGCATTTTAATCTGATCTTCGGTTAGTCTTGATGGTGGAATTTTACATTTTACCTGTTCACGCTCTTTTTCTTCAAAAGAAGTATTCGTTGCATTCTCTACAAACGGAATAAAATAAGGCATTTTATATCCACTTATAAGATATCTATTTCCTGTAACTAAAACATTTTTATTTGGATGTAATACAAATTGAGTATCTTCAAACCCCCATCGATGGTTCCATTTACAAGAAGAAAGTATGAAATTATTTTTCATTTTTATCATTCCTCCCAAATTTCTTATGAGCTTCTGCAAATGTATTTGAAACGATAACTGCTAAAAGTGAAACTTCTAAACACATAGAAACTCCTACAATAATTTCTGCAAGTTTTTTTGCAGAATGTTCTCCTTCAGCACATCCTATTAATTCTAAATTTCGTTTTTGTGAAGGCAATCGCGTTCCTCCTCCCACTGTTCCTATAGTAAGCGATGGCAATCTTACATGGAGAGTAATTCCCCCACCCTCCTCGCCAACACAATCTAAATTGCCTAAAGCATTTTCTGCTACACACGCAACATCTTGCCCAGTTGCCATATATACAGCAGTAAGTGCATTTGATATATGCAAATGGGCACCTATAACTCCAGTAAAATGGGTAGTCGATTCTCCTGCTCGTAAAAAAGTCAATACATCCTTGCTTGTAACACCGAGAAGTCTTCTCAGAGTCTTTTCAGAAATATACGCTTCTGCTACTACAGAATGCCCCCTCCCTGATGTCATAGTAAGACGACTCGCCTTCTTATCACAATTAAATCCCGATTCTAAAAAATATTGCTCTATAGGAAAGTTCTTTCGTATATATTCACAAGCATATTTTGCAGCAATTGTAACCATATTTTGCCCTGCTGCATTTCCTGTTTCAAATATCATATCAAGCACAACTGACCTATGTATAACAATGGGATTTACTTCTACAAGCTTACCATATCGTGTAGTTGACTCAGCAATATTTTTTATTTCTTCGTGATGTTCCTTTGCAAATGCTATAAATTTTGCAATTTCCTTTATGCTTTTTAACAAAAATACTGGAGAACGATTTACCCTTTGTCCCAAATGATGTACTAATATTCCACCGTTCTCAGCAGTAGCCATCATGCCGCGAGTAAGCGAATATACTAAGGAACCTTCAACCGTGCATACAGGAACAATAAAATTCCCCTGTGCATAATCTCCATGCAAACAAAGCGGAGATGCAACTGCCATCGGAATAGTATTAAACCCTACTTGCTGTTCTATAATACCCGAAAGATTCTCTGGAGCTTCAAATAAAACATTAGAATAATCAATATTTTTATATTTTTTTACCCAATCAATACGTTTTTGTGTGTCAACCGAATTCCATCCACTGGGGGGGCGCCTAAAAGATTTATCCATATTACCTATGATAACAAAAATAAAAATATATTGCACTACTTAAGTTGTAGCTTTATCGTATATTAACAACTCCATAGTAGGCATGTATCAAGATTATGTGTCTGAAGACGTTGTATTCTTAATAGAAGCTGTAATTTTCTTATTGTTTTCTTTATTCCATATTTTACCATCACTTGAAGATAGTATAATATTTGTATACCCTTTATTATATCCACCTACAATCCATATTTTGTCATCAAAAACAACAGAAGAATGGGATATCCCATACCGTGCTGAAATATTCATGTTAACAGATTCTTGCTGCCATTTTTTTCCATCAATTGAAGACCATATATCATCTCCCTTACTATCCCAATCTACACCACCGATTATCCATATTCTATCACGAAATATAACGCTCGTATGAAACCCTCTTGGAGAAAATGGAGCTTTTATTACTTCCAATATCCATTTTTTTCCATCAATTGAAGACCATATATCATTTTTTCGTGATCCGTCTACTCCACCAATAAGCCAAAGTTTATTCTTAAAAAAGGTAATCGTTTGCCCTCCACGAGGACTAAACTGTGCATTAGCAGTTACTTGATTCCACTTTTTTCCATTATTAGACGACCACACATCATTTCTATACCCACTATCATCATATCCTCCAACAACCCATAGTTTATTTTTAAATACAACTACGCTCTGATACCCTCGAGCAGAAAACCCTGCATTTCTCGTTTCTTCTTGCCATATTTTTCCATTATTAGACGACCACACATCATTTTGTTTTTTAGTATTATTTCCAGCTATTACCCATAACTTGTTTTTAAAAACAACTGCTCCATACACCTTTCTCGCAGGAAATTCTCTTGTAACTTTTTTCTGAAACCATAACTTTCCGTTAGGAGAGTACCAAATATCATTCTTATACTCAAAATCATCTGCCCCACCCACTAGCAAAATAGTATTGTTAAATACAATAGTAGAATATCCTCTTAGTACTGGTAAAGAAAATTCTTCTTGAGGAACCTGAATATTTGTAGTAACATGTAGTTCTGATTCGGTAGACTTACACGAAAGAATAAGTCCTCCTATAAAAAGAAAACAAAAATATATTTTAATATTATTTGTAGAAACTCTCATACCATTATATATAATCGGCACATTTTTATAGTACATTGAGAAATACTTACTTTCCCACACAAAAAGAGCTAAAAACAACCCCCAAAATATCTTCCGAGCTTATGTAGCCTGTAATCGCTCCTAATTCTTTAAGAGCTATATCAACATCAAGACTTATCATATCTGCATGAACATTCTGTTCTATGCCATTTTTAGCATGTAATAATGCATTCTTGCATGCTTCAAGATGCCTTTTTTGCCTAAGAGAACTTATCACTACCTGGTCTGTTTTAGGGAAAAGTATACCATGTGTTATTTTTTTATAAAGTGCCTCTTGTAAACCATCTATGTTTATATATTTTTTTGCACTCACACAGACTGTCTTGAAACATTTTTGTTGTACATAAGATGGAACATTAGAACTATCTCTAGGAGCTTCGGAGTCAATTATATCTATCTTGTTTTTTACAAGTATTATATGTGATGTATCTATAATGTTATGTAAAGATTCATATAACAATGCAAACGTTTTCTGTATCTTGATAAGTCCAACCTTTCTGAGCATCAAAAACAAAAAGTATAATATCTGCATTATGCAATAGTGTTTTACTCCGCTTTACTCCTACTTCTTCTACATAAGAACCACCTTCTCTTAACCCAGCAGTATCGTACAGCGTAATAGGAATACCTCTATACTGCACCCTGCTTTCTAAAAAATCTCTTGTAGTACCTTCTTGTTCGCTTACTATTGCTCGCTCTTCTTTGAGCAATACATTAAAAAGCGAGCTTTTTCCTACATTTGTTCTTCCCCCCAATACTACAGACGCTCCTTCTTTTTGTAATTTTCCAAGATCATAGCTAGAAATTAATGGAGTAAGCATGTTTATAACTTTTTTTATGTCATCAGGCGTTACAATTACGCTTTCTTGTATTTCATCATCGGGATAATCAAGGCTTACGGTGTATTTTGCCACTATATTTGTAATGCTCTGTTTAATTATTTCTATCTTTTGTGTAAGAGATCCCGAAAGCTGTTGGATAGCTTCTGCATGAGTAGCACTACTATGTGCATCTATTATGCTATGTATAGCTTCTGCCTGTGTTAAATCTATTTTTCCATTAAGAAATGCACGTTTTGTAAATTCTCCCGGTGGAGCTTCACAAAATCCTATAAGATACAATGCATCAAGAATTTTCTCTATACCTACAAGACTTCCATGAATTGACAACTCTGCCATGTCTTCTCCAGTATAGCTGTGCGGTGCTTTATAAACGATTATAATTGCATCGTCTATACATTCTTTTGTATGAGGATAACGTACGATGCACCGTCGTGCTGTCCATGGCTTTATATTATAAATACCTTGTGCTTTTTTTGACTGTATACGCAATGTGCATATTTTTGTAAGCAATTGAAGACAATCTACACCACTTATTCTTATTACAGAAAGAGCACTCTTTACATATGGAGTAGCCAGTGCAACTATGGGATAATCTGCAATATGGTTTAGATCATTATTCGTCTGCATGAAGTTATTATCAGTATATAAAAAAACGGAAGTGTTTTCTTAGTTATCAAATATAAATATACACATGGACATATTATATATTTCCCTTTGCGTACATGTAATAATAATTCTGTTATGATAAACATATGGAGTCTTTGCTTAGAAATCTCTCATAAACGACTCACTCATAATTTACACGCATTACAAAAGCGATGCGGTACAAAAGTAAAAATTATGCTCATCAATAAAAGCAAATGCATATGGACATGGCATTGTAGAATGTGCAAAAACACTTGTACATGCGGGGTCTTCGTATCTTGGTGTATCTCATGTTTGCGAGGCCATTGAAATATGTGCTCATAATACACTAAAAATCCCATTCATCTTATATGGCATGGCACAAAAAAAAAGAAATCTCCCTCGCATTCACAAACTCTTATCTTCTCTCAAAAACAGGATATTCTCTCATTGAGTTTTTTGTAGGAGACATTATATATCTTAAAGAAGTATCAAAGATAGCAAAAACATATAATTGCTCAGCAAGAGTCCATCTCAAATGCGATACGGGGATGGGGCGCTTAGGCACATTACCTAAAGATTTTTTTGCCCTTTACGACTATGCATATTCTCATAAAAATATAGAAATCATAGGGATATGCTCTCACCTTAGTAATAGTGCAGACAATACAACCACCCAAAAACAATATGATTTATTTAATACAGTCATACAAGATAATATAGTAAAAACGACTTATTCTCAGAAGCAAACGGATATTTTATATCACATAGGGAACAGTGGTGTTATTCTTTGGAATATACAGTTTTTAAAAGAACTCGCTCGTCCCGGTCTCGCTTTATACGGAATAAATCCCGAACCAAAGAGAAAAATCCCCTCATCTATATGTCTTAAACCCGTTATGCAATGCATTTCACACATCGCTACTATCCGCCACCTCCCTAAGGGACACTGTATATCGTACTTATCTACATATACCAAAAAACAAGGAGGTGTGATAGCAGTAATAGCTGCGGGATATGGAGATGGAATTCCTGTGTCTCTTAGCAACACAGGCACTGTTTGCATTAAAAGCACCTTATTCCCCATTATAGGAAGAATCTGCATGGATATGCTTATGGTAGATCTAGGAAAAAACAAACAAAATATACATAGGGGTGATACGGTAACACTGTGGGGAAATACTTATTTAAACGTAGAATCACAGGCAAAAAAGGCTGATACTATTTCTTATGAATTACTATGTAATGTAGGAAACTCAACAAGAGCAAAATTCATTCATAAAAGATAGCATTCATTTATTCGCGTGCTTGAGCCTCTATAAAAAGACCATCCTCATCTTTACCAGGAAGCACATCTTGCTCTCCTCTCAGGCCACCTATTTTTCTAAGCTGAGGCAATACTCTTTTCTCTAATGAGCTACTAGCCTTATTAAAAGAGCCTACCGCTACATTAAGATGCTTTCCTAAAGAAGAAAAATGAGAATAAAATACTTGAACTCTTCCTATAAGATCCTTACTCGTTTTTGCTATATCTTCTGCATTTTTAGAAAGCTCAATCTGCATCCACCCATAAGAAATAACCTTTAAGAAGGCATACAAGGTAAATGGTCCAGCAACAATAACTTTGTGATCCATTGCTCTATCAATTAAATCAGGATCATTTACAAACGATGCTTCCAATCCACTTTCATATGGCAAAAATAAAACCACTAACTGAGGAGCATTTTCAAACTGATCCCAATACGCCTTATTTGACAAGTCCTTTATATGATTACTAAGAGAGCGTCTATGTTCTTCTAATAATCGTACTTTTTCTTTCGGATCACTTGCTTTGCACGCATCTAAATATGCACTCATAGGCACCTTTGCATCTACAGGAATAATTCCCTTCTTTGGAAGATGTATAATCATATCAGGTCGCCTTGCTACTCCTTCTGTTGTGAATTTATTAAACCTGCTCATCAAAATCTATATGCTTTTGCATTCCTGACATCTCTACGATACGTCGCAATTGCATCTCGCCCCACTTTCCTCGAGTAACGTTATCGGAACGAAGTACACTATCTAAATTCTTTGTAGTCGCTTGAAGATTTTGTGTAGACAATCTCAAATTGTTCATTTCTTTTCCAATCCCTGCCAATTGTGTTATAAGAGATGAATACGCTCCCGTACGAGATTTTTCTACCTCTCGTATGTGTCCCTCAAGTTTATGCATATCTTGCATAAGAGGATTAACCAGACCATATAATTGCTCACGAGTTTGTTTAAGGTACATAGATGAATTATTTTGCAAAACATCTGCAGAAAGACTCTTAAAAAGAGGGAGCATTCTTTCTTCTATATTGCGAGATTGTTCTATAGTTTCTTCTGCAGAGGTTATACGTGTCTTTAGTTCTATATTTTTTTGTTGATACATATTAATTTTCTTCTGCAATACAAATACTGTAAGTAGCACAACTATAGTGCTAGTAATAATAAAAGTAATTATTATCGAGAATATAAGAATAGAAAAAGAAACTATCATTCTTATAAGTATACGACATTTATTTTTTTTATTGTAGATTTCTAGTAAAACAATATGATAAGATAAAAAGAAAAATCTTAAAATCTTAAATCAAATAACACATTCTCCATGTATAAATAATTACATGTCAGAATCATACCTGCATATCATTAAAGAAGAACTTGACAACCCAGATGTAATAGAAATAATTGCAAATGCAGATGGAAAATTGTGGATTGAAACGCATAAAAAAGGGATGTTTTTTACAGGGAAAACACTCAGGGCACAAGAGCGTGAGATTTTTCTCCGTATAGTGGCAAGTAAAAATAAAAAAAAACATAACCCCAATTTCCCCTTCACTTTCTGCAAAAATATATGAATATAATGCCCGACTACAAGGAGAGATATGTCCCATCGTTTCTGCACCAGTTTTTACAATTAGAAAACCAACAAAACATATAATTACCCTGCAAGAATATGTAGATGCACATATTATACCTCAAGATATCTCGGATTTTCTTAAAAAAGAATTTTTACAACATAAAACAATAATCATAAGTGGAGGAACACAGTCTGGAAAAACACGCCTGGCAAATGCATTTTTAAATTTGCTAAAAGGAAGTTCCGAAAGGATATATGTTATAGAAGACACCCCCGAACTCATATGCGAAGCATCTAATAACGTATGCATGCTTGTAAATGATATTTACACCTATCAGGATGCGGTAAAATCAAGTCTAAGGCATCGACCCGACAGAATTATTGTAGGAGAAGTAAGAGATCGCTCTGCCCTTGATCTGCTTAAAGCATGGAATACGGGACATCCCGGTGGCATAGCTACCATACATGCAAATACTGCTCTTAGCACTTGTAATAGACTTATTCAACTTGTAGAAGAAGCAGTTGTTCGTTGTCCCATTGAACTTATAAGCGAAGCAATAGATTATGTAATTCACATTACAAAAGATAAAAAATCCCCCGCAGGACGAAGAATAACAAAAATCTTACAGTATTTTGGATGCAATACAAAAGATGGAGTTATAAATATAAAAGAAATTTTTTAAAGGAGGTTTATATGAAAAAAATATATTTTTTTCTATTATTTTATTTTCTAGAAACCATGAGTTATGCTTCAACCGAAGAGAGCATGCCGTGGGACACCACATTATCTAAGGTGGTAGATGCCATATCGGGTCCAACTGCAAGGATTATTGGAGTGGGGTCAGTTCTCATATTGGGAGCAGGGTTCTTACTTACCGAAGGCGGCACCCCTAAAAATAAGGTATTTGGAGTTTTAGTAGGATTAAGCATAATGTTTAATGCATCGTGGATTGTTACCGCGTTTTTTGGTGCAGGGGCACTGTTATAATTATGATTGTCTATAAAGCACTGCTCAAACCTGTTCTTATTTTTGGAATATCATATAGAGCATTTTATGGTGGCTTCTTTATAACATTTGGTCTCTTCATGGGAACACTCAATTTACTTATTCCTATTCTCGCAATACTCATATACATTATAGTGCGATATGTTACTCAACAAGATTATGATTTTTTTTCAGTGCTCAAACGAAGCTGGCATTATAAGGAAAGAATTTCATAATGGTATTTCTAAAAGAACACAGAACCACAATTCAATACTATCACGACGAGCTACACTATGCCGGTCTTTTTGCACCCCATATTATGGCACTAAAGGACGGAGGATTTCTTGCAAGTTTATTATACCTTCCAAAAGATTTTCAGTGTATTACTGAAGATGAGATTATTTATAGCATTAGACAAATACAAAATGCTCTTGATATGTTAGAAAAAAACTGGACTATACAATTTGATCTCCATAGGTCACCTATTACTGTAAATCGAAAAAACATTTTTTCAAACCCTCTTGCAAGAGCATTTGAAGAAGAAAAGAAAAAAACTGCTCATTCCTACTATGGAATAACATTTTTTATAAACATATATTGGCGCATTCCACATAAATACTCAAACTGGATTAACACATTATTTTATAAAAAATATGACGAGATGCAATCTGATAAAGATAATTTATTATTTTTCTCAAAAAAAATAGAAGAGTTTCATCAAATCATATCATCAGCATTCTTATTTTCATATTTTTTGAAAGATTCAGATTTCCTCAGTTATTTACATAGTTGTACGTCTCTAAAATATCACAAACTATTGATGCCAAACATTCCTTTTTATATAGATTCAATTCTAGATGATGTTGAAATATCAACCGAGTATCCTATACAAATAGATGATACCTATGTAAATGTAATTCATATTAACGATTACCCAGCATTCACTCATATAAACATGTTAAAATCTCTTGAACATCTTCCTTTCGCCTTTAGATACTCAAGTAGATTTATAGCTCTCGGGAGAGAAGATGCTATAAAAGAACTCAATAAATATCGTGCTCGATTTTTTTCAAAAAGGAAGGGGATGTTACAGACATTACAAGAACAACAAGGAACTGTCACCCTTGATAATACCGAGGAACTCGCACGAGTAGGGCAAATTGATGACGCACTTGAACGAGTTGGGAAAGATGAATTTTCTTTTGGATTTCTTACTTCAAAAATAATTATATATGACAAAGACTTTATTGCCCTAAAACAAAAAACCGATTATATATGTCAAGCAATTGCATCAGAAGGTTTTTCAAGTAAACAAGAAACATTTAATGCTTTTGACGCATTCTTAGGCACCCATCCAGGAAATGTATATTCCGATATAAGAAGACCGCTTATGCAAACAAAGAGCCTCTCCCATATGATTCTTGCATGTTATCCTTGGCAAGGAGAAAAAGAAAACATTCATTTTAAAAAAGAATTTAATAGTGGTGATTACCACATGCTATGTACTACAGAAGGCAATAATATATTCTATTTCAATCTAAACGTACAAGATGTAGGACATACTTTTATAGCAGGACCTACAGGATCAGGAAAATCAACCCTTCTATGTTCAATGGCTATCCAGTTTTTTAGATATGATAATGCGAAGGTAATTATTTTTGATAAAGATAAGTCTGCTTATAAACTTGTACAAGGATTACAAGGGATACAATATGTTCCGGGCGAAAAAGACAGTCCTTTTAGTTTTCAACCTCTCCGATACATTCATACTCAAGAAGGATTTTTATTTGCCTGTGACTTTATTAAAACAATCTTAGAGCTAAAAAACATACACATAAATCTAAGCATCGAAAAAGAAATAAGTAAAACTCTTGAACTATTAAAAACATTTACTCCTAACGATAGAACAATCACAAATTATACTATGTTATTACAAGACGAACATTCTGATACCCCCCTGCAAAGCACCCTCCTTTTTTATTCTTCAAAAGGACCGTGGGGTTTTTTATTTGATGGAAACACAGAAAATATAAATACAGCCAAACTTTGCCTATTTGAAATGTCAGAAATCATGAAATACAAACCCGATGTTATTATTCCTTCGCTTCTTTATTTATTCTATATAATAGAAAAAAACATTGGCTCTCATCCAACCCTCATGATAATTGACGAGGCTTGGCTCTTTTTACAAAATTCCATTTTTGCTCACAGAATAGAATCGTGGCTTAAAACACTAAGAAAAAAACATGTATATGTAGTGTTTGCCACACAGGAACTTGCAGATGTCACTAACAGTAAAATAGTAGATTCAATTATAGGAAATTGTAAAACGAAAATTTTCCTTCCAAACCCTGCAGCACAATCAAACCAAGAGCTCTACCTTCGCTTTGGTCTTGTAGAAAAAGATATACACGTCATTAGCAACGCAAGGCAAAAATGCGATTATTTTTATTGTTCCGAACTAGGAAAACGTTTATTTAGTCTTGCCCTTACTGAAAAACAATTAGAAATAATCAAAGAGGGTACATAAATGAATTATATAACCAAGATATATTTACACATACATACAATATTTCTCAAAATATACTTTCCAATTGTATGCATGGGAATATTATTAATACATTTAGAAAAAGGATATGCTCTCATGCCAGTGGAAGTATTAACAGACAGTCCTTTCACAATAGTAAATACTATTCTCAACGTTGAAAAATATATGAAAATGATAAGAAATGGGATGAAAACAATTGAATTACAAATTAAAAATCTAGAAACACTTAATGAAAAAGATTTATATTCATTTTTAGAGTTTACACAGTTTCAAGATGATGCTCTCAAAGAAATACTACAACTTATTGATAGTAATTCGATTATAGGTTCTTTCTCTTCAGGATTGTCTAAAGCACAAGAGAATTTATCTCAAATAAACGATATGTTTTCAGAAGAATATATTAATAAAAAAGAAATGTTTGAAAAATGGATAGAAGATTTTAAAAATGGAATTATAAAAAGCAAAATAATACAAAAGGGTATTTCAGATATGAATACCATGATGTCTCAAATTACAGAAACAGTGTACGCTTCACAATATTTTGTAAATAACATTATAAAACGGAAAAGAACATTAGAAAATATTATCAACAATTCCATGTTTGCTAATAGTCCCATACAACAATCCCAACTCATAACAGAAGTATTATCGCTTCTTTCTTCACAAACAGAAGATCTTATACAACTGAGAATTAATGAGAATATTGTAAAAGCAAACATACAGCAATACACAGATATCGCTCAAGAATTCTTGCAAGAAAAAAGCAAACAAATGATACAAGGTGTAAGTAAAATACCACTCGCCCGTCCAAATATTAATTATGAAGATGACATGGATTTTTATAAAAAGACTTTGAGGAGATATTTATACAATGAATAAAATATTTATATCCTCCATAGGATTTCTCTTTGATATCCCCTATAAACTTATACAATATATACATTCTCAAATAAATCTTGCATACACAATAATAGCACCCCTTACATATACTTTGTTAAGTCTTGAAATAGCAACCATTGGAATTCTGATGGTGACTCATACCATTAGTAATGCCAATCAGATATTATTGCGAACATTAAAACTTTCAATCCTTTTTTATGTTGTTACTCACATAGATGTCATCGCAAGTGCACTTGTTCTAGGATTTAGAGTTGTTGCCGAGAGACTAACTCCTGATATAAAATTAGAACACATTTTTAGTAATCCTGAAGAAATGTTTAGAAGTCTTATAGAAAAGTTCATAACTCCAGTAAAAGAAGAAATTAGAAGATTACAAGAGGATAATTATAACGCCTTTAGTGGATTTAAAAATATTGTAGAAAACATACAAAACTTTTTAGTACTTAAAGGAAAAGTTATTATGATGAGCGTCCTTTTTTTGGGGATGTTCATACTCTTTACATTTATGGTGATACAAATATTATTAGCAAAGCTTGAGTTTTCTATAGTTATGTTCTTTTCTATATTACTTGCCCCTTTTATGCTTAATGAAAAGCTAAAATTCTTATCTGACAACATATTTAGAGCAACATTTAACACAGCACTTAAAATAGGAATGTCTTATTTTCTAATAGGCATTACGTATTGGATGCTACAAAAAGAAGATTTTGTAAGTTTGATACAAGACTTTAATCTTGAAACTCTTGTATCAATATTACTCTATTGTTTTATAGGCGTATATCTTGCAATCTATGGTCCAAAAATAGCACTTACGCTTACAAGTGGAACGCCTCAACTCGGAGCAACACAAATGATACAAATGGCAAGCCAAATGTCTACCACCGTAGCAGCAATACGGTACCTCGGAAAAAACACACAAAATAACCTTACATCAAATCAAGATAGCAAAAAAGGTTCCACAGAAAATGATTCTCACAAAATGAAAGAAAAAAGCGGCTCTCAAAATCCACACAAAACTGCATTCTCAAACCATTCTCAAGCATATTCAAGTTCTCACGATGCATCTCATCCAAAAAACAAAGGCATAGAATCTGCTAGCGAAGGGTTACAAAAACCAAATGAAACAATGAAAGGCAATTTTAAAGATATGTTTGATACAAATTTTGATAGTGGAGGTTTTTAAAGCAAAATATGTCTATTACAAAAAATTTCAAAGCCAATGGCCAATTGCATACTCCCTATCAAAAAGCCCATCAAGCATGGGACGATCGCATTGGATCGGCATCACAAAGAGCACATGTGATGAGTATTTTTTCATTTTTATGTGCCATTATAGCAATTATTAGTAGTTCAAGTGCATTGTTTCTAATAAAGAAACCAAAAATAATACCATATATTATTGAATTGGATTACAAGGGAAAACCAATCAACTATGGTCGCATGCTTGAAACAACATATAATTACACACCAACACTCGTAACAATACGATATCATATTAATCAATTTGTAATAAATTTCCGGGAAATATCGAGCGATATTGTTGTAATAAAAAAGAACGGTCGTAATGCCTACAATATGGTAACACCAAGAGGAGCTGCCATACTTACAAAATATTTACGAAACGAAAACCCACTAAAAATGTATACCGATATAACCCGTGATGTGAAATTTATAAATTTTTTAGAAATCTCAAACAACTCTTATACTGCCACATGGAAAGAAATAACATATAACCTTGCAGGAGAAGAAATAAACGATAGTACATTTAGAGGGACTTTTGTAATAACGATAAAAAAAGACATTACTGAAGAAGAGTTATTCAAAAACCCAGCCTCATTATATATAGACACTTTTGTCTTTGCAAAGGATATAAAATGAAATTATACATATTGTTCATTACATTATTAATCATATTCTCCTCGTGTGCAACCACAAAAACTATAGACATAAATAAAAACATAAATCCTTCTACAATTAAGACTGACTTTGAAAACAAAAATGATTCTGATCAACCACAAGATACTCCACTTACATACAATACAATTTATAATGAAAACATTTCTCCCTCTTCTCCTCAATCACCAAAACAAAACATTCAAGAACAACTTAAAAAAGCATTAGCAAAATTTAGTGTAAAAAAAGGGAAAGTATTATATAACTTTTACCCCGAAATGATTTATCTCATTCTTACATCAAAAGGGAAAATCACAGATATATCACTTGAAGCAAGAGAAACTGTAAAAAGCACTCCTGTTATAGGAGATCAAGTTGGATGGAATATAGGAACAGGAACAAGCGGTTCAAAAAAGGGTGAAATAACCCATATTTATATTCGCCCCGATGATATCATCAAAGAAACAAACCTTATTATAAATACAAACAAAAGAGTATACAGGTTTATCCTCCAATCATCTCAATATACATATATGGCAAGTGTGGAATTCTTATATCCTTTGCAAACAATTCTAAAAGAAAAAACGCAAGAAGAAATTGATAAAAATGTGAAAATAAATTTAAATCAAATACATTTTGGATACAGTGTAATATATACAGGGAAAAAATATAAAATGCCTTTTTGGGTACCAGATAGAGTTTTTGATGATAGTGAAAAAACATTCATATACATTCCAAATATAACAAAGATACCCTCTCTCCCAATAATTTTCGCAATATTAAACAAACAAACAGAAATTATAAATTACCGCATTCGTGGAAACTACCTAATTATTGATGGAGTGTTTCAGAAATTTATTATGTCAGAAGACATAGACAAAAAAGGAAAAATACTTATACAGAAAGAATAATATGAAAAAGAATTTTACAAAAATCATACACAAAATAATGAAAATTATTAAAAACAATAAGAAATCTTCACATATTATTCAAAAACAACCTACACAAAACAAAACAGCAGAAATCCCTAAAATTGACCAAAAAAAAATAAAAATAATTGCCTTTCTTATTATTGGGACCATGGTGTTTGGAACTATATTTGGAATTTTTAAAAAACCTTCAAAAAAAAATAAAGAAAATAAAAACCAATCTGTTATAAATAACACCATAATTCCATCAGATTTTGAAATCTTATCAAAAGATAGAAAACGAGTGTATGATGAGCATGCAGAAAGGAAAGAAGAACTAAAATATGGAGGGAGTTTTTCTTCATCAGATATTACAATCCCACAAGAATTCTCAAATCCTTCTCGTACAGCATCTCGTGTTGTATCTCAAGAAGTACCCTATTCCTATAACAATAATAGTTCTTGGATAAGAGCTTACCAAAAATCTCAAAATACGGGGAAAAACAAATCCTCTTCTCCTTCAATGTATGTGAAAGGGTGGAACAATAACGGAAAAACAAGTGGAGCACAAAACAGCTTAAATTCTGCCAAAAACATGGTCAATACATTATTAAAAAACTCCTCTTCTAGGGAGGCATCTGTTGCAGAAGCACTTTCCCTACAAAACAAAACAAGCTATGATAAACAAAATCAACAAGATGAAAAAAAAGAATTCCTAGAAAACGCCCGTAACCAAACAACCAATACAAGCATCAGTCCTCAAATAGAAAAACCGCAAAGTCCTTTTATAATATCAGCAGGATCTATAATCCCCATCACTATAATAACTTCAATCAATAGCAACTTGCCAGGAGATATAGTAGGTCAAGTTAATAGAAGCGTTTACGATAGTGTTACGGGAAATTTCCTGCTTATCCCAGCGGGAAGCAAGGTTGTGGGAAATTACGATAGCAATGTAGCATGGGGACAACGACGTGTTTTGGTCGTATGGAATAGATTACTCCTTCCCAATGGAGATAGTATAAATCTTGAAGGGATGCAAGGTATTGATCTATTAGGACATGCAGGATATAACGATAAAATTGATTTGCATATTGGAGAAATTATAGGTGTAACCCTTGCTTCTACAATCCTTAATATAGGTCAAGGACAATTATCTACTTTTTCAAGCCAACAATCCAATCAATATTTACAATCTCTTACAAATGCCCTCACATCAAGTGCATCAAATACTACAGGTATTATCAATAAGATTGCCAACAAAATCATTAATATGCAACCTACTCTCAAAATACGATCGGGGAAACGAGCAAATATATTTGTTGGAAAAGATCTTATCTTACACCCATATAAACGGAGGTTTTAAAAATGAAACTATTTTCTTTTATTTTTCTGTTATTTTTTCTCTCTTCTGTGAGCTTTTCTCAAAATAGCAACGAAGTAATATATGATTTGTACAAAACATCTCAACTATATAAAATGGGTGCAAACGCGGGCTATGGACTATCTATGGTAGGACTTACTATTACCCCCCTCGGGCTATCAATGGCAACATTAGGTCTCAGTCTTCTAAACATAAACTATAAAAATAAAAACCCCGTAGCATTGCAAAATACCATAAAAGCTGGATATGCCTTTATAGGCATTGGTATTACCTCTCTTTTCATAGGGATAATAGTATGGCGAAATCAAGAAAGAAAATATATTGATATTGTTAACAGGCAATATCGTTATAAGAATTTTATTCAAAAAACAAAAAAAAGATAAAGCCTACTATAGGCTATGATGCTCATTCTTTTTAAGAATTCCATTTCTCACTTTCTTCAGTTTTTCAGAAATAGAAACACGATATACATGAGGATTAAGTAATCGTTTATGAGTGGCATCAAGACAACGCAACTCTTTTCTAACATATTCTCTTATTTCATGTAAAGAAGAAAATGAATAACACACCCTTCCCTTATTCATTACATGTTCTAATAAAGGAACATATGTACAAATACGATTATTAAGAATGAATTTTTCCTGGTCATTATGTGGATGAAAAAACATCTTTGCTTCCCCCTCTAAAGAATCATCACTATCCTGTAAACAAATAAGATCGGCAATATATACCCCCGTTGCTATGTCACTATATCGATATACTTGCTTTACTCCAGGAAGTGTTGACTTCTGTATATGATTAGTTATCTTCATAGCGGGGATATAATGAGGATCTGCAGTTTTTTTCTTTGCAGAAAGTTTATACACCCCTGTAAATGCCGAATCTGTACCGCCCGTCACAAGGCTTGTTCCCACCCCCCAAACATCTATAGGAGCGCTCTTTGTAAGCTCTGATATTATCTGTTCATCTAACTCATTAGAAGCAACAATAAATATATCACCCAATCCTTCTGCATCTAAACGCTCCCTCACCTTCTTGCTTAAATATTCCAAATCACCACTATCTATGCGCACCCCAAATGATTTTCCTAGCCTCTTTAATTTTTTCCCTACCTTTATAGCATTGGGCAAACCACTTTGCAATGTATCATAAGTATCAAGTAAAAACACCGTATTATCTAGATAGAGAGAAGAATATGTTTCAAAGGCTTCTTCTTCTGTATTAAAATTCATAATCCACGAATGCGACATAGTACCATTAACTGGAATAGCAAACATTTTCCCTGCAAGTACGTTTGATGTAGAAGACACACCACCAATAAATGCAGCTCTACTAGCATAGAGTGCTCCATTGGGACCTTGTGCACGCCTGAGTCCAAGTTCTATAATTTGTTTTCCTTTTGCACTTAAAACTTGCCGAGCACTTTTTGTAGCTATAAGAGTCTGAAAATTAATTGTATTAAGCACTAACGACTCTATGAGTTGTGCTTCCAATATAGAAGCATGCACCCTTATAAGAGGCTCATATGGAAAACAGACACTTCCTTCTTTCATTGCAAAAACATCCCCATTAAACTTAAACGTTTTTAGATACTCCAAAAATGCTTTCTTAAACCGTCCCGTTCCTTTTAAATATTGTATATCACTATCAGTAAACCGCATAGACTCTATACTTTTTAACAGAGTTTCTAAACCCGCACATATAGAAAATCCTCCAGAAAATGGCTGCGTTCGAAAAAAAACATCAAATACAACATGAGTAGAATTCTTCTCTAAAAAATATCCCTGTGCCATCGTGAATAAATAAAAATCAGTTAAAAGTGGCGGATGTATACAAATATTGTTTTCTTGTAAAGAAGAGTTTAGTGGGACTGAAGTGCTCATTAATAACCCTTATGCATCTTTTACACAATTATATGACTATATGACTAAAAAAACCATGACATTAAAACAATGCCGCCGATCAGATTTGAACTGATGACACGAGGATTTTCAGTCCTCTGCTCTACCAACTGAGCTACAGCGGCTCTTAATTATTATAATTTAATATACTATAATAATGTAACATATAAATATATTATACAATTTTTTAAAAAGAAGAAATACATAATTAAGGATTATTATACAAAGATGACAATAAATATTTCAATTAAACAATCAGCACAAACACTTATTGATATTCTTCACGAATATGTTTTTTCTCCCACTAACATTCTACAAAAAAAACTGTGTGCCGCTACTTATGCTATTCATAAAGAATTAAAATATAATGATGATACAATTATTGACATTATTTGTAGCAAGCTTTCTCAAATACAAGAACTCCTATACGAAGATGCTAAGGCTGCCTTACAGCGAGATCCTTCTGCAAACTCTTGTAAAGAAATCATACTATGTTACCCAGGACTCTATGCTCTTACAACTTATAGACTTGCAAATACTTTTTATAAACAAGGCACTCCTTTCTTACCGCGAGTACTTTCTGAGCTTGCCCACAGCAAAACAGGAATAGATATACATCCAGGGGCAAAAATTGGAAGACACTTTTTTATAGATCATGGCACTGGTGTTGTAATAGGAGAAACAACAATAGTAAAAGACAATGTTACTATATACCAAGGTGTGACTCTGGGTGCACTACGCCTCTCTCGTTCTCTTAAAAACATTAAACGACACCCTACTCTTGAAGAATATGTTACCGTATATTCAAATGCTACTATTTTAGGAGGAGATACTCTTATAGGAAATCATAGCACCATTGGAGGCAATGTATTTATAACAAAATCAGTTCCTCCATATTCTACAGTATATGGACTTCATACAATAGAAGTAAAAAACAAAAAACACTTACATTCTAATAAACATACTAATAAAACGAGGTAAAATGGCTTATATTTTAGTTGTAGAAGATGATTCACAAATATCAAACTTTATTGTAGACGGGTTTAAGCAGGCTGGTCATTCAGTAGAACATGCAGATAATGCAGAAGATGCAAATTCGTTTATAAAATCAGTTTCTTTTGATGTTGCCATTGTAGATATAATGCTTAAAGGTGTTCGCGACGGACTAAGTCTTGTAAAAGAATGGAAATCACACAACACTTCACTTTCAATAATATTTTTAAGTTCTCAAAACAGTGTGGAGAATCGCCTTACAGGATTTGAGGTAGGTGCCGACGATTATTTATGCAAACCATTTTTTTTCTCAGAGCTTAAAGCACGCGTTGATAGCCTTTTACGAAGAGCATCTGGAGCACCACTTCGTAACATATTTACATACGCAAACTTATCTCTTGATGTAATAAAAAGGAAAATATATAGAGAAAATAAAGTCATTGAATTACAACGTAGAGAATTTATGCTTTTACAACTTTTTATGGAAAAACCAGAACAAGTACTCGGAAAAACAATGATACTTGAACGAGTGTGGGGCTACGAATTTGACCCTCAAACAAATGTTGTGGACGTACTTATTTCTCGACTTAGATCAAAAATAGATAAAGGATTCTCAACATCACTTATCCATACTGTACGAGGCGTGGGGTATGTTCTCAAAGAAGAAAAATAGTATTTTTTCTAACAGACCTCTTATACTCACTCTCACTGCTATACATATAACTAGTCTTTTATTTGCATTTTTTTTTACCATGTTCTTTCTTTTGAAGCAATATGAAAAACAAGAACAATCTCTTGCTCACAAAAAACTATTACAATACTGGATTGTAGCACAAAGCAAACACCCCACAAACACCTTTATAAGAATCTTACAACAAGAATATAAAAAAGATATTCAAAATTCAGCTCCCTATGGATTACGCATCACTAATAAAAAGCATTACCAACTCTTATTCCTATATCCTCAATCATGGATACAATATAACATCAATAATATTACACTTCCCACAGAAGACTACAACATTCAACAACCGTTTAAAATTTCTACTTCAAATAATAACTTTAGCACTTTACTAAAAATGTATACTATTTCATTTGAAGACTACTATATCCAAATATTTGTTTCAAACGAAGAAAAGAACATATTATTTGAAAATACATTGCGTATTATTATTCCTCTCCTAATTATTGTTATGATTCTATCATTTTTTTCATCAATTTTACTATTACAAAAGATTATAGGACCAATTTACAGAATTAATACCCTTGCTGAACATATTGTAACTAATCAAGATATCACTAAGCGACTCCCCGAAGACTCTTCAAGCATGCTTTACGAACTTGAAAAAACTATAAATACAATGCTTAATACTATTAGTCGACTTGTACAACGTTTAAGAAATGCAAACATCAACTTGGGTCACGATATTAGAACTCCTCTTACCCGTATAAAAAACAATCTTGAAACCATGTCATATATTGCATCTACTTCTAAAATGAAAAATCATATAGAATTATGTCTCAACTCCATTGATGAACTTCAACATCTCTCTAAACAAGTACTTGATTTATCCGAAATAGAATCGGGGCTTGTGAAAATACCTAAAAACCCAATACACATAAAGAAAACAGTTGAAAATGTTATTGAAATGTATGAATATATTGCTTCAGAACAAGGTGTGGAATTTGTAGTAAACATAAACACATCGGCATATATTTCCATAGACTCTATCCGCCTTAAACAGCTTGTAGGTAATCTGCTTGATAACGCAATAAAATTCACGCCAAAAGGAAAGAAAGTTATTCTAAACATAGATATTATAGAGAATCTTGTAAGCATAAAAGTAGCCGATGAAGGTGTTGGTATTGCAGAAGATGATATACCAAATATATGGAACCTTTCATGGAAAAAAAATAAATATATCCACAATAAAAAAAGCGGAAGTGGTGTTGGACTCAATATTGTTAAAAGCATAGTAGACGCTTATAGAGGTAATATAGATGTCCATTCTCAAAAGAATAGTGGGAGCATCTTTAACGTTACATTCCCATATAAACACAAACAAAAATAATGTATTTGTTCTATTATTCTAATATAATGCGTATGTTATTTTAAAATCATGCATAACATTACAAAATTGTAACCATATAGCAGATAGAACTTTCCTATTGTATTATAATATAAGAATAAAACAAATCACTTGTACAACTATAAGGAGCTTTTTGAATGAACACATTTAATGTTTTTCGCATCGTTTTGTCATTGTTATTTATTACCATGACAAATAATATAATCTTTTCTCAAGAAACGCTACAAGACTTTCAATCTGCAACAAGAACCATTGCTGGCGAAGCAATGAAATCTGTAGTAACTATAGGAACAACCAACACCGTTAAAGTAAAAAACAATAAAAATTTCTTTTTCTTTTTCAACCCTTTTGGTCAAAATGATGATAAAAAAGGCGGCGACACACAAGAATACAAGCAACAAGGACAAGGATCAGGAATAATTGTTAGGAAGAAAAAAAACACTTACTATGTCCTCACTAACGCGCATGTAATAGAGGAAGCTGATGATATCACCGTCTCTACTTACGACAATAAAGTTATATCTGCAAAACTTATAGGAAAAGATAAGGGTCGAGATCTTGCTCTTATTTCTTTTAAAAGCAACAAAAAAATTGCCATCGCAAGAATGGGAAATTCTAATACCGTCCAGCCAGGTGATATTGTATTTGCTATTGGTAGCCCTTTTGGTTTTACATCAAGTATCACATTTGGTATTGTAAGTGCTCTGGGAAGAGCAGCTAAAACCCGATCTCCCAATCAACCAGGATATCTCACAGAATATATCCAATCAGATGCTGCTGTAAATCAAGGCAATAGTGGTGGTCCACTTGTAAATATCAACGGAGAAGTAATTGGTATAAATTCATGGATATACACTCGCACAGGCGATAACAGTGGATTAAGCTTTGCAGTGCCTATTAATAATGCAATTCCTGCAATAGATTCATTTATACAGACAGGCTCTGTTTCTTATGGATGGCTAGGAGTATTTCATGCTTCTGTAAATACAGACACTATGAATTCTCTCACCGAAACAAATGAAGGATCATTTGTTTCAAATATTATAAACAATTCTCCTGCTGATAAAGCCGGAATATTACCAGGTGACATTATAAAACAAATAAACTCTACTCCAATAAAAGACACAAATGATCTCACAATTGCAATAGCAGAAACAAATCCAGGTTCTCGAATTAATGCACGGCTTCTCAGAAATGGTAAAATAATACGAATTAATGTTGTACTTGGGAAAAGAGCTGAAAATGCTGAAAATTATAAAGTATGGCCAGGATTTACTGTAATAGATATTATCCCAGAATATAAAAAACGATTTGATATTTCTAGCAAAAGCGGAGTATTTATTTCGTCTATCATGTCTGGAAGCATTGCTGCCGTCTCGGGATTACAAGAACGAGATGTAATAGAAAGAGTAAATAATAAAATGGTAAAAAATCTTAAAACATTTTATTCGGAACTTAACGCAATCAAGGCTAACAAAGAAATACTCTTTAGAATTAATAGAGGTGGTAATATTCTCATTATTGGACTAGTAACAAAATAAAAACAAGCATGACTATACAACAAATTAAAAAAACTCTCAGAAGTATGGGCAACGCAACAATAGCAGCACACTCACAACATTTCTTTAAAACAGGAAAAGGAGAATACGGAGAAGGTGACAAATTCCTTGGCGTTAGAGTCCCTGAATTAAGAAAGCTTGCAAAACAATACTATACTTCAACATCGCTAGAAGATGTACAAAAAATCTTATCGTCTCCTTTTCATGAAGAGCGATTATATGCTCTATTGCTCTTGATATATTCATTTTCCAAAGCAAATGAAAAAGAAAAAACTCAAATATATAATACATATCTAAGTAATACTCAATATATCAATAGTTGGGATTTAGTAGACCTCTCATCTCATCATATAATTGGTGCCTATTTAGAGAATAAAACAAAACATATCCTTTACCAATTATCTCAATCTAGAAGTATTTGGGAGAGACGTATCTCAATTATAGCTACTTTTCAATTTATTAAAAAAAATCAGTTTAATGATACGCTCTCTATAGCAAAACAATTAATAAATGACAAAGAAGATCTAATACACAAAGCTGTAGGGTGGATGTTAAGAGAAATTGGAAAACGAAATATAAATATTGAAAAAAAATTCTTAAAAGCATACTACAAAGACATGCCTCGTATTATGTTACGTTATGCTATAGAACATTTTCCTAAGAAAGAGAGAGTCTTTTTCTTAAATAAAAAAGATTTTTAAAAATTAGAAAATAGTACTATTTTTTCGATTCTTCAGACCTACCATTTCTAGAGCTTATCACAGGTAATTTAGCACCTCTGATTATAATCCAAAGCATAAATGGTATTTCTCCAAATACTAAAGCCTCAGATATTGAAAGTAGCATTTTTTGCATAGGTAAAAGAAAATGTATAAAAAAAGCTAATAAATATCCTACGCCTCCAATAGTTAAAAACACACCTATAATCTTTGGGAAATATCCTGACCTAAAAGTTAAATATCCTAATGGGAATAACCAAAGCCCCCAAAACACTGAGGCAATGACAACCCCTTCTTTATTTAGATTAAGAAAAACCATCATTAATTGAGCATTTTCTAATAATAACAAGGCAGCTATCCTATTAAAGGTATTTACCATTCCTACTGTAGCTCCAACAAGTGCAAATAGCACCATAAGTGCTGCTTGGTTCTGATGTACTTTCTTAAATAATTTAAACAACAATAGTGCTGATATTATATAAATAATATCAGAAATCACACCACTAACAATACTCAAATTAAATAAAAATGTATTCGCTATAATGTTCTCTGCTGTTTTTATAACATCTCCATCTACTATAAAAATGGAAAAAACATACTCTAAACTAAAAAATCCTACTATTGCCCAAACAGGATAAAGGAATCTTAATATGAATACAGATTTTCGCTGCGACATATTACTTAATGAGAGTTTTTCTTTTTTATTATTTTCAATATTCATATCTTCTCCTAATTTAGGATCAAATAGCGTGTATCTGTCCAAGAAAGGTTCGTGTTCTCTCATGTCGTGGATTTGAAAAGAAATCATGAGGATTGTTTTCTTCTACTATCTTTCCTTCATCCATGAAAATTACCTTATCTGCAACTTTCTTTGCAAACCCCATTTCGTGAGTTACAACAATCATAGTCATTCCTTCTTCTGCAAGACTGATCATTACATCCAATACTTCATTTATAAGCTCAGGATCAAGCGCAGAGGTAGGCTCATCAAATAACAATACTTCTGGCCCCATACACAAACTTCGTGCAATTGCAGCCCGTTGCTGTTGCCCTCCAGAAAGTTGTAAAGGATATTTATATGCATGGTCTTGTAAACTTACCTTCTCTAAGTATTTCCATGCTATTTCTTCTGCATCACCTTGTTTCATTTTCCTAACCCACATGGGTGCTAAGGTGAGATTTTGCAAAATAGTTATATGCCTAAAAAGGTTAAAACTTTGGAATACCATCCCTACCTCACGACGAATATAGGAAAGATTTTTCATATCATCAGTAAGTTCAACGTCTTTAACAAAAACTTTTCCTTCTTGGTGTTTTTCTAATCTGTTAATACAGCGAATAAGAGTAGATTTTCCCGAACCCGATGGTCCACAAATAACAACCTTTTGCCTTGCATTTACCTCAAGAGTAACACCATTAAGTGCACAAAAACCATCATACCATTTCTTGATATTACAAACACGAATCATAGGTTTCTTGCCTTGCATAAAATCATCTTCTGTTATTATTTCATTACTCACTCATAATCTCCTAATATTTATAAATCTTAATGTTTTGCAACCATATATTTATTTAGCCTATTCTCCATAGTTATTCCTATTCTAGATACCATTAAACAAAGAAGCCAAAATATTACTGCCACAAAGAAATATCCTTCTGGCTCCATTCCAATCCAGTTAACATCACTGCTCAATGGCTTTACAATTCCTAAAAGATCAAACCATCCTACTATAAGTATTAAACTTGTATCTTTTACAAAAGCAATAGAAATACTTGTTATATTCGCAAGGCTTAATCGAGTTGCCTGCGGTAAGATCACAAAATAATTAGAAATCAAACTAGTCATCCCAAGAGATTTTGCAGCATCATATTGCCCTTTCCCTATTGCCTGCAGTCCTCCCCTAATCACTTCGGCTAAATATACAGATTGGAATATCGTTAATCCAAGCACAAGTCGAAATATTTTAGGAAACACTATTGAAGGGGGCAAAAAAAGAGGGACTACAATAGATGACATAAATAAAATTGTTATTAATGGAATACCTCTAAAAAACTCTATAAATATCACCGCAAAGATACGTAAAAACTTTAATTTCCCCGTTCTTAAAAGAGCCAATATCATTCCCGCGGGATACGAAAACAACAACCCTAACGATGATAAGATAAGCGTGAGAATAAGTCCTCCCCAACTATCAGGAAGCACAATAAAACTGCCCCATCCTCTAAGAATTACAAATGTAATAGTAGGAAGCCCTACAAAAAGGATACTAAATGTGGTTATCGGTTTTTTATTATATTTACTAAACTGCCAATACGTAGCACATACTAACAAAATAAGCATTACAATAGGTCTCCATACCCATTTTAAAGGATAAAATCCAAACATAAAAAACCGAAACTTGGCAACTATAAATGCCCAACATGCTCCCTCCGCATCGGCACACACATCTTTTGCATCACCAACCCACACTGCATCTAGAAACGCCCACTTTAAAAACCCATATACAACAAAAGAAATTACTCCCAATAAAATAAAAGAAATAACAACATTCCCTGGGGTGTTAAATAATCTTTCTCTACTCCATCTCGCCAGTCTATAAAATAAATTCCGATTAAACTCTTTCTGAACCATTATGCCCATCCTTTAGATCGTAAATGATTATTGTAAGCATTCATAAGAAAAGATATTGTTATGCTAATAAACAAATAAGTGACCATTGTCATTGCTATAATTTCAAGAGATCTTCCTACTTGATTTAAAGTAGTGCCCGAAAAAATACTTACAAGATCTGGATATGCTATTACTACTCCTAACGATGAGTTCTTAAGAATATTTAAATATTGACTAATTACTGGAGGAATCACTGTTTGTAATGCCTGAGGGAATATTACCAATCTCATATATAAAGAACGCTTAAGTCCTAAACTTCGTGCTGCCTCACTTTGCCCCTTAGGAACTGCCTCAACAGAACTACGAATTGCTTCACTTACATATACCGAAGAATACGACGCAAGTGCAAGCACAAGAGCAATTAATTCAGGAGTAATTACCATTCCTTTTATAAAACCAAACCTTCCTAATTCGGGAGTAATAAGGTCAAATGGAGGAATTACAAAGAAAAATATTATAAATAATACCGCTACAAAAATTTGTAATGGCCAATATCTTTTATATATGCCTTGTGCAATATTTTTCTTTTTACGAATATAAATAACAACATATGCAACAATTAAAAGGGTCAATCCTAATGTAAAGAATAATTTACCTGCTTTATTCCAACTTACTTCGGGCAAAGTAATTCCTCTAATACTAAAGAAAATAGAATTCCAAAACACCAGCGGATTATCTCTATCTGGTAATATTCTTAAGAAAAATACACGATACCAAAAAAGCACATGTAAAAGAGGAGGAATATTTCTAAACAGCTCTACGTACCAATATCCTAATTTTTGTAAAAGCCAATTCTTTTTTGACATGCGTGCAAGTGCAATTATTAACCCCATAGTCGTAGAAAGAATGATCGTTATAAAAGTAACAAGTAGCGTATTGAGAACACCAACAAGATATGCACGAAAATAGGTAGAACTTTCGTTATAAGGAATAAGGGTTTGCGATATAGCAAAACCCGATGAATCAGAAAGGAACTCATACCCCGTATTAATATTTTGAGCTGCAAGATTAGCTTGATAATTACTCATAAAAATTATTATAAGTAATGCTGCAGTTCCTATAAAAAGTAACTGTCCTACAAGGTGTGGTTCCCTTCTTATTTTCAACATATTTTAATATGTGATAGTTTAAATATATTAAACTAAATTATCGCAAAAAACTTAAACAAGTCTATTTTTATCGAAATGGAAGCGGATATTGTAATCCACCATTAATCCATAGCTTATTTACACCGCGTTCCATCTTAAGTGGTGATCCAGAACCAAGATTTCTTTCAAAAACTTCTCCATAATTTCCAACTTGTTTAATAATACGATATGCCCATTCTGCATCTAACCCTAATCCTTTTCCAATACTACCTGCCATTCCTAAAAACCTCTTTTCTTCAGGATTTTCAGTGGTTTGTTTTACTTGATCAACGTTTTGAGATGTAATACCAAATTCTTCTGCAACAATCATTGCATTAAACACCCATCGAATAATATCCATCCACTGATCATCTCCTTCTCTCACTACAGGTCCAAGAGGTTCCTTAGAAATAAGTGTTGCAAGAACCTTATAAGCATTAGGATGTGCCATTTTGCTTCTTAGTGCATAAAGTTGAGATGAGTCTGATGAATATGCATCTACACGACCTGCTTCTAACGCCGCTACCGCTTGCTCATTTTGGTCAAATGTAACAAGCTCATACCTTAAATTATGTGAACGGAAATAATCAGAAAGGTTAAGTTCCGTTGTAGTCCCAGATTGAACAGAAATAGATGCTCCATTTAAATCAGAAATACTATTTATACCACTCTTTTTGGAAACCATAATTGCTTGTCCATCATAAAAACTAATGCCAGCCCAATTTATTCCAAGTGTAGTATCTCTTACTGTTGTCCATGTTGACACTCTTGACAAAACATCTATTTCTCCTGTTTGTAGTGCAGTAAAACGTTCTTTTGCATTAAGCGGTTGGTATGCTACTTTATCTGCATCACCAAGCACAGCTGCTGCAACAGCTCGTAGCAAATCAACATCAAAGCCTTGCCAATTTCCTGCTGAATCGGGTGCAGAATATCCTGGAACCCCAGTGGTAACGCCTCCCTTAATCATATCTCGTCCCATTACAATTTTCAGTGTTGCCTCTCTTGAACCCCTACCTGACCTATAATTATCAATGTTAAAACAAGACATTAAAACAACAACTACTGATAAATAAGATAATACTCTTATTAACTTCATAAACACCCCCGTAAAAATTAAATGTGTATTATAAATATATAACTTATAACTGTAAAAATATACTAACTATACGTATAGCATACTTTATTTTACCTCATTGTACCATAAAAAATAATATTTAACAAGTTTTTCTTTAGAAGATTAAAAATCCTTTTTATAATATATCTTACTTTGTAATTAATTTTAAATCAACAGGAATATATTTTGGAGTTTTTTCCCCTTTGATTATCTTATTCGCTATCTCCAAGCCTTTTGACCCGATTAACCTAGGTTGCTGCGCTACAGTTGCTGCCATTCTTCCCTCTTTAACAGCTTTTACAGCATCTTTAGTTGCATCAAAACCAACTACCACAATATTCTTTTTACTGCCTTGAATAGCTTTTAAAGCTCCTAACGCCATTTCATCATTATGGGCAAAGACTCCATCAATTTTAGGTTGGGCTTGTATGATATTCTCCATTACATTTAACCCTTTTGTTCTATCAAAATCAGCTGTTTGTCTTGCCACTATGGTTAACTTTCCTTTTACCACAGCATTAAATCCTTTACCTCTATCTCTAGCTGCCGTGGTTCCTGGAATACCTTCTAATTCTACCACTTTTGCTCCTTTTCCCAGCTTATTAGCAAGATACTTTCCTGCCATTTTCCCCCCTGCCACATTGTCCGAAGCAATATGTGTAACAACTTCACCTCTATTAGCCCCTCTGTCTAATGTAACTACTGGCACCTTGTTATTATTCGCATATCTAACAGCTCTATAAACAGCATCGGAATCAGTTGGATTAATTAAAATAACATCTACTCCTCTAACAATTAAATCCTCCACATTTGTTAACTCCTTTGCGGGATCATTCTGAGAATCTAAAACAATAAGCTTTATTTTCATCTTCTTCGCTTTAGCTTCTGCACCCTCTTTTAAATCAACAAAGAATGGATTATTTAATGTAGATATTACTAATCCTACCTTTTTTTGTGCGAACACCACTGATGATAATGACACAATACATAGTGCCATAAACATAATCATTCTTACTTTTTTCATATTTTCCTCCTAGAAAATTTATGTATTTACTTTTCTATCAATTAATACTGCTATTAAAATAACCATAGCCTTTATCATCATTTGGTAATAAGATGATACATCTAACAAATTCAACGCATTCCCCAAAACTCCTATAATTAATGCACCAGTTATTGTCCCACCAATTGAACCTATACCACCCGATAAGGATGTCCCTCCTAATACTACTGCTGCTATAGCATCCAATTCATAGCCTGTTCCTGCTGTTGGCTGTGCTGACCCTAACCTAGAAGTAATAATAATCCCCGAAAGAGCAGCAAGAACCCCACCAATAGTGTACACCTTTATCTTTAAAATATCAACATTTATTCCAGACAACCTCGTTGCTTCCTCATTTCCACCAACAGCAAAGACATATCTCCCAAATTTAGTATTTTTCAAGGTATAATCGCAGAGTAAAAACACTATCGTCATTATATAAATGGGCACTGGAATTCCTAAAATATTTCCTCCGCCAATAATATCAAAAAGAGCCGCGTTCTCCCCAAACCCCATAGAAATAGGCTTCCCATTTGTATATACCAAAGTAGCACCTCGTAAAAAAGTCATCGCAACTAATGTTGTTATAAACGCTTGTAATTTTCCATAGCTAATAAACACTCCGTTTATACTACCCAAAACACCCCCCACAATCATTGCTACAGTAAAAACAATATAACCATTTATCCCTTTTGCTAGCATGTTAGCAGCAATTACCCCACAAAAAGCCAATATGGATCCTACCGATAAATCTATTCCACTTGTTAAAATTACAAAAGTCATGCCCGCTGCAATTATTGCATTGATAGATGTTTGTCTTAATATATTTAATACATTAGTTATAGATAAAAACCGAGGGTTTAAAATAAAGACAATTAATGCAAACCCAATCAATCCTATTAAAGGCTTATTTCTTAATAGGATGTTTTCTTTTTTTTCTATTATATCTTTTTTCATCATCTCCTAATTTTTCTGTTTCAACCCCATAGCATATTTTATTATTTTTTCTTGTGTAGCTTCTGTCCTACTAAAAACACCTGTTATAGTTTTATTATATATAACCATAATCCTATCGCTCAATCCCATAACCTCCGGCATTTCTGAAGAAATTATAATTATACTTATCCCATCCCTTTTGAGATCATTAATCAAATCATAAATTTCCTTCTTAGCTCCTACATCTACCCCTCTAGTAGGTTCATCTAAAATTAAAATTTTTGGATGTGTCATGAGAGCCTTTGCTATAGAAACTTTTTGTTGATTCCCTCCGCTTAGGTTTCTAACAAGCTTATTAATTGTTGGAGTTTTAATATTAAATGTAGAAACAAAATTCTCGACTTCTAGTTGTTCCTTATCTTTTCTTATTTTTTTATATATAGTTTCAAATCTTTTCAAAGCAGAAATACTCATATTTTCCTTAACCGAAAGCCCCAAATGAAGCCCATTGCCTTTTCTATCTTCTGACACATATGCTATTTTATTTTTCAGAGCATCCATTGGAGAATTTATATTAGCTCTTTTTCCATATACATATATTTCCCCCATGTCTTTTTTTAATGCTCCATATATGGTTTTAGCCAATTTAGTCCTGCCAGCCCCCATAAGTCCCGCTATTCCTAAAACTTCTCCACTCCTAAGAGAGAAGGTAATATTCTTTGTAAACGCACTATTTAAGTTCTTAACTTCCAAAGAATTTTCTCCTAAATCCACTTTTATTCTTGGAAATTGATCTTTCAATTTTCTTCCAACCATTTTTTCAATAATTTCATCCTCAATAACTTCCGAAACAGTAACTTCATCGATAAATTTCCCATCTCTCATAATTGTTGCATAGTCGCACACCTCAAAAACTTCTTTTAGCTTGTGAGTAATATAGATAACACTTTTCCCTTCGGCTATCAATTCTGCTATAACTTTAAATAAACTTTCTATTTCCGTTGTTGTTAATGCATCAGTAGGCTCATCCATAATAATCATACGTGCATTTTGAGAAAGTGCCTTTGCAATTTCTACCATTTGCTTTCCTCCTACACTAAGATCTCCAACCAATACTCTAGAAGAATATTCTATATTTAACTTTTTCAACAGCTTATCTGCTTCGTAATACATCTTATTCCAATAGATCCTAAATCCTTTTGTTATTTCTCTCCCCAAAAATATGTTTTCGGCTATAGAAAGACAATCTATTAAGTTCAACTCCTGATGAATAATAGCAATCCCCGCTTCTTGTGATTCTCTTACCCCATTAAATTCCACCTTCTTTCCATAATATTTTATAATCCCAGCATCCTTTTTATAAATGCCAGTAATTATTTTCATCATAGTTGATTTTCCAGCACCGTTTTCTCCGAGATATGCCATCACTTTTCCCTCATATACATTTAAACAAGCCTCATCTAATGCCTTTACTCCTGGAAAATTCTTAACTATTCCAGATACTTCTAATATTGTATTCATCCTTTTTCTGTAAAGACCACTCCCGATTTTAAAATAATATTAGCATAAAAAGTGCATTCTCCTGTTCTAATTATTCCTTTACTCTCTTTTATAATTTCTTTAAATTCCTTATGGGGAACTTTAGTCAATATAGCTTTTTTGCATTTTTCCTTGAGTAATTTTATTAATGTACCATACATTGTATTACTTATTTTTTCTAACTCCTTAGCAATAATTACCTCCTCTATTTCCATTTCTTCTAAAAGAACTTCTAGAACTCCTAAAAATGAAGGCATACCCTTTTCTACTGCTATGTCTATTCTTTTTGTTGAATTTGGAATAGGCAACCCTGCATCTCCAATTGTTATCATGTCTGTATGACCCATTTTAGAAATAACACACAATATCTCACTATTTAATAGTCTTCCTTTTTTTATAACAATTTATCCTCCTTTAAATTTAAAATGTATAATGCATAACTTCTTCGTAAGTTGGCAACGAAGACTGAGCTCCCTTTTTAGTTACGGTGATAGCTCCAACCTTTGCTCCAAACTGCATAGCTTCCTCTATTCCTTTTCCTTCAACTAACATTCTTACAACTCCTCCTATAAAGGAGTCTCCTGCCGCCGTTGAATCCACTGCATTGACTTTCTGAATCTCAATAGTAAAGTTTCTCTCCTTGCTTATGTACATTGACCCATTTTCTCCCATTGTAACAATTATGTTTTTTGCTCCCTTCTCTATTAAAGTTCTTCCTGCATGCAAAACTTCTTCCTTATTACTTGTGGGCATCCCACTCAATAACTCCAGCTCTATTTCATTTGGAATCAAAAAGTCTATATTTTTAAGTACTTGTTCTGTCAACTCTTGCGCAGGAGCTGGATTTAAGATAGTAATACTCCCGTATGCTTTAGCCTTTACTAAAACATGCTTAACCACAGCAAATGGAATTTCTAATTGCAATAACACTATATCAGCATCCTGTATCAACGAAATGGTATTGTCTATGTCTTTTTCTGTAATTGCAAAATTTGCTCCTGGCACCACAATAATAGTGTTATGAGCATTATCATCTACAACTATTGTCGCTATCCCCGTACTCGCCTCTACCTTTCTAATATAGCTAACATCTATATTGTTTCCCCTTAAATTTTCTATGAGCTTTGCACCATAAGAATCTCTTCCAACAGTTCCCAACATGGTAACATCCACTCCTAATTTTCCACTAGCAACCGCTTGATTGCCACCCTTTCCTCCTGATATTTCAAAAAATCTTTTGCCTATAATTGTCTCGCCTAATTTTGGATGCTTAGATGTCATAGTTACTAAGTCCATATTTAAACTTCCAATTACTAAGATTTTTTTCATGCTTTTATAACTAACTTTTATTCCTTTTCTTGCAATATAAAATAATTATAAGCTATTTCTCGCTAAATATCAATGCAGCTTCTAGAATTATGTGCTAATAGATTTAATCTGTTGTTTTATTTTTTTGCTGTAAAAACACATTCACATCAGTTACAGTCATGCCAGCTTGTTTTGCAGCTTGAATACCTATTGGGCTATCTTCAAACACATGACAATATTGTGGTTCAATTTCCATATTTTCTGAACATTTCAAGAATAAGTCAGGAGCGGGTTTAGGATGAGGTACATCTTCCGAAGTAATGATTGTTACAAAGTATTTTTTAAGATTAAGTTTCTGTAATAAAGCATGTGTCACTTCTTTTGCTTCATTGGTACCCAACGCTATAGGAAGTTTCCCTTGATAATATTGTATGATATCTATTGTTTGAGAGTAAAGTTCTACTGTATGTATAAGGTCTTTATAATACGCATCTTTTTTTAGTTGTGTTTCTTGTGGATGCAATATAACATCATACATTCCCCCTAATTTTACTGCACACTTCTCGGTAGTTAACCCATTAATTTTTTCATAATCATCTTCGGTGAAATCTCTTTTGTTATCTTGCATAACTTTCCTCCACGCCTTAATATGTGCAGGTTTTGAGCAAAGAACAGTGCCATCCATATCAAAAATAAGTGCTTTCACATGTTGTGGTATTAAAAACTGTTTCACTGACTTACACTTCCTATTTATATTGTATTGTTTTATTCTTAATTGCAGTAAGTACAAATAAAAGCAATATAATTGCAGTTATCCATGCACACACTAACACCGATAAAAACACGCCATATATTCCTAAATGCAAGCTATACGCAAAAAGAGATATAAATATAAGGGGCAAAACTGTTTGCCTCACAACCAAGAATATCATCGGTACGAGGGGCTTTTTCATACCTTGTAATGTAGAAGATGAAAACGACATCATCTCATACGCAAAAAATGTGCCAAAAGCAAACCAAAGATACTGCCCCGTTGTAACAATAACTGTAGTATCTTGGGAAAAGATGCCAGCAACATATTTTCCAAGAACTACTATAGGAAACATTACAGTAAATTGAATAACAACAGCAAAAAGCAACGAAACACCAAGCGTCTTTTTAATTCTATTATATTTTTTAGCTCCATTATTTTGCCCTACCATAGCAGAAAGCGCCATTCCAATACCTATAGATGGGATAAGCGCAAGTTGTTCTATACGGAGACCAATACCATATGCAGCAACAACACTACTATCTCCAAGTCTTGTTAGAAAAAAATTCACAAGGGAGAGTCCAAAAGATGCCATCATTATTTGTAAAAAAATAGGAGCACCATACCATAAAATGGTGCTTGCTTCTTTAACAGTTATCATAAAGTTTTTAATTTTATCTAATTGAAGGCCACCATCTTTTACAACTTTATGAAATATTAAAACAAATCCAAGAAATTGTACCAATACTGTAGAAAATGCAATGCCTGTAATCCCCATAGCAGGAATAAATGTGAAAGATTTAAATTGCACCCCATACATGAAAACAGGATCAAGCCATACATTAATTATTGCATTCATTATAAAAATATTTCTCAAAAATTTTGTATTGCCAATACTCACAAGTCTCGCATTAAGAGTCATTGAAGATATAAAAAAGGGCATCCCATACGCCAAGGTGTCAATATACTCTGTACTATATATAAACACTTTTCCATTAGCTCCCAATACTTTCAATATTTGAGGTCCTAATATCCTCACCAGAAACATGATAAGTACTCCAACTATAATAGAAAGAGTAAATGCTTTTTCTAAATATAATTTAGCTTTTCCTTCTAACTTCTCACCTAAAGCGTTTGAAATCAGCACTGTAGTTCCACTAGAAACAAGGTACGAAACCGCAATAGATAATAAAAATATCGGGAATGTAAGAGAAAATGCAGTAAGTGCCTCTATACCTATTTTCCCACCCCAAAATGAATCTGTCCAATTATATAGTGAATTAAATAAGTGGCCAAACATTGCAGGTGTTGTAATAAACAACATATGTCTCCATATGCTTCCTTTTGTAAGATCATGTTGTTTCTGTAATTGCATATATTCCCTTATAAATATGTATATTTATCACAAATCGCAATGAGATTTTCATCTCAATATGAAAAAGAAATAAAACTTTGCTTATAGATAATTTAAATTTCTAGTACTAGTAGCTCAATTATAATAAAAAAGTCTTATCCATGCAAACACTATCCATACCGCACAAAACCATAATAAGCCTATCTATTCCTAGAGCAACACCACTACAAGGTGGAAGAGAAGGTTCTTCTAAAAATGATACTGGATATGGAATCTTTATACGTCGACTTCCTTTATTAATAAATTCATCTTGTGTATATTGTGAATGAAAAAAATCTTTTATTTTTTGAATATCTGTTTGTTCAGAATAACAATTTGCAATTTCCACTCCACCTATATATAATTCCCATCTCTGTGTCCATATAGAATTGTGTTCTATTGCAAGTGTAGGTATACTATTTGGATATTTTGTTATAAAAACAAATGCATCTTTTGGTAGTCGCGGTTCTATATAGTGGGTAAAAAGCATTAGAAATACATCTTCCATATCATAATGGCTTATATTTTTATCTGCAATGTTTGCAATGCTTAATGCTTCTTGAACAGAAGAAGAAGTGAGCACATCTACTATCGGGATGTCTGTATAACGTTTAAATGCCTCTTCCACACTTATTACAATTACTTGTTCTGGAATTTCTTTTATTGATTCTATTATCTTGAAATTCTTATGGAAATTGCAAAGCCACAAAGGTAATTGTATGGTTTCAGATAATACAACATCTGTAACATGATATAAAAGATTTACACAATCTAAAATACTTTGATCAAAAGAACTTAAAACACGATACCATTCCAATAGTAAAAATTCATCTTTGTGTAAATTATCGCTTATTTCTTCTCTTCGAAAACTATGAGCAAACTCATATATACCACAACATTTCTCTTCTTTTTCTTGTGCAATGCTCGCAAGTAAAGGCTTCAGGTTAACTTCAGGCGAAGGAATAAGATATTGTACATCACCTTCATTTAAGTATTCTTGAGATTTATTACTGTTGTGTCTCTTAGTATGTACGACAAACACATCTATATGTCTTTCGGGAATAAGTGCTGGCACCATCAAAGGGGTATGTACTTCTATAAAGTTTTGCTTGTCCAAAAAACGCCGCATTGCAGAAAGAATACGAAATTGAATTTTCACATATGCATATATATTCACATAGATTCCACAGTTCTACAATTGTTTTTTATACATATAATCTCATAAGGAGATAAAGAGAACATTCCTTCATCTTCATTTTTCCCCTTGGGAGCATACATTATATCTCCTGTAATAAGATCAACACATCCTTCTTTCCATATAAAAGAAGAAATCGATATTTTCTGAACACACTCTTTATTGCTTACATTTACAAGACATAACACCTCGTCTGGATTATCATTATATGGCCCCCTTACTATTGCAAAAACATTCGTGCCTGTGTCAATTACCTTCATAGGAGAAAATGGATGAAATGCTTTACTCTTTTGTCGCATTTCTAAAAGTGCCAGATATCCGCGTAGAACTCTACTACGAAGACTTTGAGGAGCTTCAAGTTGATCTCGTACATGGTTTATGTTTAATTTTTCTCTGTTAATACTTCTATTTACTCCGCTTTGTACTACACCTTCTTCCCAATTTTCACTCCCTAAAATACTATGAATATATATACCGGGGACTCCCGGCATTGCAAGGAGCACAAATTGTGTCGCTAAGAACATCGTAGCTCTTTCCTCCACAGAAAGTTTTGCATCTGCAACCGCCGAAAGATAATTTATATTTATCTCATATGGTATTTCTCCTTTATCTGTTGCTTTATACGAAATACGTGCCCCTCTTTTTTTTACTGTATTAATGAGAAAATCTAACTCTGCAGGAGGAAGAAGTCCATATGTAGGTGTCACTCCGATGCCATCATGTGAAGCACAAAAATTAAAATACGTACGATTCTCTTGTGGATCATCAAGTGTCTTTGCCCATGAGCTCAAATACTGTGCATCCCCTCTAACAAATGCATGGAGTAATAACGGAGGTAATGAGAACTGATATATCATCTGAGCCTCATCGTTATTGCCAAAATAGCTTATATTTTCCTTATGCGGAACATTTGTTTCTGTTATAATCACAGTACCAAACGCATACATATCAAGCAGCTTTCTCATAAGTTTTACAACGAGATGTGTTTTGGGATGATGTACGCAAGAAGTTCCGTATTCTTTCCAAAGATATGCAATAGCATCAAGGCGGATAAACCTTGATGAATGCACAATTGCATATTCTAAAATAGTATCTAACATCTCAAAAAGCACCTGTGGGTTTTCAAAATTCAAATCAACTTGATCCCTACTAAAAGTTGTCCATACATGTTTTTGTCCTAATTTCGTATCATATGTACTTAAAATAAAATGTGGCCTCGGTCGAGTAACCATGCTATAATTCTTCTGGGGGTCTGCTAGAATGAAAAATTCAGTATATGGCTTTTCTTCCTGTAAAAACTTTTTAAACCACTCATGTTCTGATGAACAATGATTTAAAACAAGATCTGTCATAAAACAAAATGAAGAACTTATCTTATGTATATCATCCCATGATCCAAGATCAGACCTTACCTGTCGATAATGAGAAATAGAGAATCCATCATCAGAAGTATAGGGGAAAAAGGGCAATATATGTAATCCTGTAACTTTGCCTTTTCCATAATCACACAGAAAATTATACAATGTAGAAAGCGGAGCTTGACCATCCTGTAATAAACTATCTCCATAACTTATTACTATTGCTAACTTCTCATCAAACACAGATCCTTTATTATTTAGAGTATGACCAGTTGCCATTTCCTCCCATTTCTCTCTGTAAGCATCATAGAACTTATGCCACTTCCCCGCATATTTAGTATTATCATAAATAATACTAAGTAACTTTTGTATTGCATCCATTATATTCTATTATAGTAGATGCTTAAATAGTTTAAGATGTAGTAGCAATAATATCCTACTACATAAATAAAAAAGGCTACTTTAAAAGCAGCCTTTTTATTACGTTCTTCTCTTTTATTTGGTTATATCATATACCCTTACAGAATGGTCGTATCCACTAATTGCAATCTTACTCGCATCTCTATTAAAAACAACATTATATACTCGAGTGCTTCCAGTATCATAGTTTACTATACTAGATCCTGTTTCGCTATCTATAATATTTACATATCCGTCTCTTGCACCACTTACAATATACGCTCCAGAAGGAGAATATTGTACTTGTTCTACCGAATCGGTATGCCCTTCAAATACAAAAACACTAGATCCATCTGCCACATCCCAAACATGAACAGTGTTGTCCCATGCACCAGATACAATTTTTGTTCCATCTGGACTAAATGCAACAGTATTAACCTTTGCTGTATGTCCTACTAGCACCTGTACTTGTTCTTGTTTTTCCAAGTCCCATATACGTATGACTTTATCATTTCCCGTAGAAGCAAGAAGTGTTCCATCGGGGCTAAACGATACATTAGTTGCATATGAATCATGCCAAAATTGAGCGATCCTTTCCCCTGTTTCATAATTAAGGACAATTATTTCACCCGTGAGCACTGCTGCTGCAATATATGTATTTTCAGCACCAGTGTAAACATCAACTCCAATTACATTATGCTTAAATCCACCAAACTTCTTAATAAGTTCGCCTGTATCTCCATCCCATACTCGTATGGTTTTATCTAATCCAGCAGAAACTATTTTAGACCCATTTGTATCATAATCAAGAGAAATAACATCGCTCTCATGTGCATCTAAAATTTGTGTCAGTTGTGTTCCACCTTCAGGATCCCAAACAAATATATGATTATCCCATCCCCCTGATGCCAGTCTTGTAGAATCAGAGTTAAAAGAAAGCCCTTGAACGCCCCTTGTGTGGCCATTAAAAACAAATCTTTCAGTGAGAACTAAAACGTTAGACCCTGCTTCTACTACTTTTGTAGGATTCCCCTCAGTTTGAACTTTTGAAGCACAAGAGACAACTAATATACTTGTTGCAACAAAAAGTAAAAACAATGTAATACTACCTCTAATAACTTTCATGATAAACACCTCGCTATACATTTATTTATTATTTATTTCATATTAATTTATATTAATATTTTAATATTTTAATTATGTTTTTAATACTATAAATAGTTTTTTAAAAACTTTTCTCCTAAATAGTATAATAATATTCGTAAGATATATCAACAAACTTTAGTAGTTTATAGCCATATATTGCATTTTTTATGATTAATATGCTATCACACATTTATATTATTCACTATCACTTCAAAAAAGGTGGTGTAACTGATGTTGTTTTTAGAGCTTTGTCTGCATTTGATAATGCCATCACAACATTTCCTCAGTTAAAAAAAATAACTTTTGTCTGTGGTTCACCTGAAAATATAGATATATTCCGCCATATGTCCCTACATCGTATCTCAATAAATTTTATCATTGATTCCTCCATTGGATACTCTGATATAACACATAAAAAACAACAATCTCATATACACGCCATTCTTAAAAAGATTACTCAAAAAAACTCTTTATGGTGGATCCATAATCATAATTTAGGGAAAAATGCTCTTTTTACCAAAACACTTATGAAATATCTCCAATCAGAAAAACAATTTTGTTTTCTACACTTACATGATTTTCCCGAAAGTGCCCGCTATACTAATTTAGAAAAACTCAGAAACATTATGCTTCACTACGAAACCTACATGGGAGGAACCCATGCTCTTTTAGCAGTTATCAATAAAGAAGATACTTTTATGCTAAAAAAAGCACACTACACGCCTGCATATATTCCAAATATCATTTCTTTTAATATACAAGCAAACAAAAACGGTAATTTTTCTAATACTGTAAAAAGAACCCTTTCAAAACAAGGGGAATATCGTTTACTTAAAAACAATTACACTCTTTTTACCTATCCTGTACGCTGCATTCGACGAAAAAAACATATTAGAAGCCGCTTTAATTAGTAAGATGTATTCTCATCATACCAATACTCCATGCATGCTGGCCATTACACTCCCTGGAACTTCTAACCAAGAACGTGCTTATTCACAAATGGTTCAACAATTATTCGAAAAAAAGATTATTTCAGGTTTTTTTAATACGGCAGCACAAAGCACTTCTTTATCATTTGAGGATATATGTAAAGCAAGCGATATTATTATAAGCAGTTCTACTCAGGAAGGATTTGGTTTTACGTATATAGGAGCCGCATCGTGGAAAACACCTCTTCTCGCTCGTAACATTCCTGTAAAGAAAGACAACTTACAAGTATTAAAAGGATGGCCAATGCACTGGTATGAAAATATATACATACCCCTTTCTCTCTTTGAAAAACAAATGGTATATACAATAAAACAGTCTTATAAGGAGAAAATTAATGCACAGTCTCATTTATTGAGCTCTCAAATTATACATCATCTTTTAAACTCTGTAGACACTTTATTTAATGGGGATGCTATTGATTTTTCATTTCTTTCTATTAATATGCAAATAATGATTATTGAAATGTGTAAACACTCTCCTACTACCCATGCCAATTCTGATGCACTTTCTCGTATTACCCACGCCAATAAGAATCTTATGAACAAAATAGATATCTTGTTGCATCATCCAGACACACCAACAACCATACAAGACATACACAACAATGTTGAAACATATCATAGCGAAAAAAGTTTTATACAATATTTTAAGAAAGCTCTAAACCGTCTTTATAAGAATAATATTCCTCTATCAAAACCCATAGCAAAAAAGTGTGCTAATTATGCCATCGCACGCTTTGCCCAACTTCCATATTTACGATTGTTATATGATCCATATATTGATGTTGGGCCTAAAAATAACTAATTGTTTTTATTGCAAGTTTACTTGTATACTGTTATTGAATAATCTGCAGATGCTTTTCCTGCATAGAGTAAAATGATTTTATATTCTTCATCTTCTTGTGCATAAATTGGGATATCAACTGAATTTCCCTTTGTGAGCTTTTCTACATATAAAGAACTTCTGTTAGAATTAGCAAATATTACGTTTATATCTTCAGAAAAAGTTTCTGCAACAATAGTCCGCACCTCGCCCTTTGTAAGGGGAAGTGAATATTCTTTCATATATGTATCAAAAATCTTTGTATCTTGATTTGTAATTTTGTCGGTATAAGAAAATACCTTTTCATTATTACTTACTTGCACATCAAGGAAGAATTGCCCTGTCTTAGCCCCATTAAAAGAAGATGCCAAAATATAATATGTATCATCACGTGGAATAAGTCCCGTTATCAAAGAGCTAGAACTTTCTCTAGAGTTTGTCCAATCATCAGACACAATTGATTTTCCATACCAATTAGAAAATTCTAAGAACGTATCAAAATCACTTGAATTCATATATACATATATGCGTGTATCTGCTGTAAGTTTTATTGCATATTCTTTCATCACCCGTTCCATAATTATTGAATCCATATTTAATTCTTCTTCAAGCAGGGAGGGGAGAGTCTCTATAGTTTGTGGTGGTGGTATTGTATATACTTCTAACGTATATGAATTGCTTCCATTCTTTTTCATTGAATTATTATGTGCGAGCGCAGTAATAATTGCTGTTGGTGCATCTCCTACGCGAGAAGTATTTTGTATGTGTTGGTTTTTCTGATTTATATTATTTGCTCTTTGGGGAATACTAAACAACACTCCCGCATTTTCTCCAAGATAAAGATCTTTAAATACAAAACTATCTCCTACATCTATCCTTATGATAGGATCAATTATATTCGATTTCATGAGTACACCATATCGCATACCGTAGGCTAAAGGGACCCTAAGTGTTATTCCCTTTTTTAGTTTTTTATCTCGTTCATAATAATCTTGTGTAATAATATCTTCTATATTAAACAACAACACTTGTTCTTTTATTGTAGATTCTGCTTGTTGTATCAAAGGTGTGCTTTTTTCTGTTTGCTGAGAAAATACTATAGGAATACTAATGCACGTATAGATAAAGATCACATATATTTTTTGTATAGTTCTTTTCATCGTTTTACTCATAATTACTCTATCTATTATAGCTTATTGCTACTTACCTCCAAGCCCTATTAATACTTTTTTTATTGATTCAATCGGAACAGTTCTTAGAAAAGTAGTTTCTATATCTTTCTGAATAACAAATTCCACCTCTTTTTCTTTCCTTTTTTTATCATTTTGCATATAACAGCATAATCTATCAACAGAGATTCCATTATAATGAGATGGGCATTCTAAACTATCAAGAATGCTTATTATTCTTTCTGCATAGTTTATATTTGTATAGCCTAATTCTACTCCCAATAATAATGCTGTGCGTATACCAAGTGCTACCGCTTCGCCATGGGTCCAGTATTTTTCATTTTTCTTGCTATGGTTTTTATATAAATAATTATTTGTTGCCTCAAGAGCATGGGCAAAAGTATGTCCTAAATTTAGAATAGCTCGTTCCCCAGATTCCATAAAATCAGCGTGTACAATATCTACTTTTACAGCGATTGCATCTTGTATAATCTTTTCCCATACATTACTATTATTTTCTGCATACGGGTTTTTAATATCAGAAATAGCCTGCTCAATAAACGCAACAAGATGTTTGTTCTTTAACATTCCCGCTTTAAGTGCCTCTATAAGCCCACACCGTAACTCATGCCACGAAAGCGTAGTTAAAAACTCTTCACAAATTATAATGGAGTTAGCAAGATAAAATGTCCCTACCATATTTTTAAGCCCATTATAATTAGTGGCTGTTTTCCCCCCTATTGACGCATCTACCATAGATAACAATGTGGTGGGAATTAGCACGCATTGTATTCCTCTTAAATAGACCGATGCTACAAAGCTCACTACATCACAAAGGGCACCTCCTCCTATAGCGACAATACTACTGTCTCGAGCAAGAGTTTTTCTAAAACAAGCCTTAAGTATACTGTCAAATATAAATGAAGTTTTATTGACTTCTCCGCCCGGAACAATAAGATAATCATATCCTTTAAGATCTATTATTCCATTGTTAAAAACTGCCGCATCTACAACTATAAAAGCAGATAAATCAATACATTCCATACATTCTTGTACACTCTGTCTCTGTGTTATAACACACGATTGTATACCTACCGTGAGAGTATGAAGTGTCTTCATTAAATTACACCTGTTGTTGAGATACTGTAAACAGTTTTGTATCTCCTATACCTTTAATATTGGCATTACCTATAACAGAAATATTAAATATACCTTGTACTACTTGAGCAATCTTCTCACTCACCACAATTGGCGGTCGTGGTGGACGTGCAATGTCACATAATCGCGATGCTATATTTACTGCAGAACCTATGACAGTATATTCCAATCTCTCTTTGCTTCCTATATATCCTGCAACCACATTTCCATAATGAACTCCTATCCCATTATTTATTTCTTGGTATTTCCCTTCCTTTCCTATTTGTTCGTTCAGCATAGCTAATACTGCTCTCATTCCTAAAGCCGCCCTTACCGATTGTATACAAGAGTCTTTATCCCCAACCAAACCAAATACCGCCATAATAGCGTCTCCAATAAATTTATCCACAAGTCCTCCTTCTTCTTGGATAACCATAACCATTTCAGAAAAATATCTATTGAGCATTGAAGTGATTTCTTGTGGAGTCATAGTGGAAGATAGTCTTGTAAACCCTCTAATATCACACATGAGTATTGCAATGTTTCTTTCTTCTCCTTCCATGAGATCAGATTTTGTATTCATCTTATTAAATTCTCGTGTCATGCTTTTATCTGCAAAACGCCCATATGAGAGGCAAGAATATTGTCTGCCTTCTTCAGAACCTGTTGAACCCGCAACAACCCCAAACGAAAGACAACTATAACATTCTTCATTAATGTATTGTGCTATTTCTGGTGGATTTCCTAATTTCTGAAATACTTCTTGCATTTGTTTTTTCATCTTGTTAAGTTCTTGTATTACAGCATGAACACATGATGATATTTTCCCAAGCTCATCTAATCGCGTACTATCTATTTCTACATCAAGTTTTCCCTCTTTAAGAGCAGCAAGTGCTTTTATTATTATTCTCGCATTTTTGACAAAAGACAATCCAAACAATAATGTAATACTTAATCCTACAATTAAGAACACCACTCCCATATACATTAATTCTTTGATAACAATGGTAGAAACCACTCCGTTATTAAGTGAAGCATGATAAACAACTAGCAGCATTGTTAATACTGAAATAGAAATAAATATTATCGTGCTTTCTAAAAACCGTCTTGTAAGACTTCCTAAAAACACTTTCCCATCTCTACTTTTAACAGGTAGTACTTCAAGCTTATGTTCATATACTCCATATTCAAGCTGAGCTATAAGTCCGCCACCTATAATCCAATATTCTAATAGAGTTGAAAATATGTTATAAACAGAGAAATCATTTCTATACAAAGCATATTGTATTCCTATAGCAATTCCTCCTCCTAATATCCATGAAAATACAGATAATACATATGCTCTTCGTGCACTTGTTTTTTCTCCTTTACCAAGTAAAGGTAATAAAAAGAATAATTCTCTTATAAAGACTACTCCAATAATTGAAAATACCATATTGCGTAATTCTTCACTAAACGCAACATTCCCAATCCCTATGATTTGACTATAAATAGTTAAGAACAACGCTGTAAGCACATTAATTGCATAAATAATAATTCTTGTGTTTCCACCTACTACTGTGCGAAAAAGCTTCTTATCGCTCCACATTATTTTATCTGACACAACTACATTTTGACCCATATTATCCCCTCCCCTTCTCTAGTCTTTGAAATGCTGCTTGTATTTGTTGTTTAATCCCATTAAATTTTTGTGCTACTTCGCCAATACATGCAGATATTTCTCCAAATTCATCTAATCGCGTGCTGTCTACTCTTACATCAAGATCACCTTCTTTAAGAGCAGTAAGCCCTTTTATTATTTTTTTCACATCTTTTATAAAAGAAAATCCAAATAATAATGAAATACCTAAACCTACAACTAAAAACGCTATCCCCATATATACTAATTCTTTAATAACCGCTATAGGAATTACTCCATTGTTAAATAAATCATAGTGAATAACAACAAGCATCACCGTTGCTATGGGTATAAGAATAAACAGCAGCGTACTTTCTAGGAATCGTCTTGCAAAGCTTTCCAAAAACATTCTTTCACTCGTGTCTTTAATGTGTAGCATATTAAGCTTGCGCTCATAGACCCCATATTCAAGCCGAGCTACAAAGCCACCACCTACAATACAATACCCTAAAAAAACTTTAAATACATTGTATGTAAGAAAATCATTTCCATAAAAATAGTAATGCACTCCCACTGAAACTCCCCCTCCTAGAACCCATGAAAATATAGATATTATATATGCTCTTCGTGCACTTGTTTTACCCTTCTTACCAGAAGAGAAAAATAAAAACAATATTTCCCTTATAAGAATCATTCCAATAATTGAAAATATCATATTTCGTAATTCTTCATTAAATACAAAACCTTCAAATCCTGTTGTTCGACTATAAATGGTTAAAAATAATGCCGCCAATATATTAATTGCGTAAATGATAATTCTTGCTTTTCCACCCACTACTGTACAGAATTTTTTTTTGTTATTCCACATAGTTTTACCTGATAAAACTGTATTTTGATCCATGTTGTCTCCTTAGTTCTTAGTTCTTATTAAAGCTAATACAATATAATAGTTTAAGTATATCAAAATACTCTTTAAAAGATATTCTAATATTACGGCGTAATTCTCATCCTATCTCGTGGAAACATTGACGCTAGCTTTACATTATCGCACCCAAGTATTTTTTGAGTAAGTCGTTCAAGACCTATTGCCCATCCTCCATGAGGAGGACATCCATACTTAAATATAGAAAAATAGTCTTGCATCTTTTTAGAATCTAATAGAAATCTTTTTGCATTCTCACACAACATTTTATAATCATGTATGCGCAAACCTCCTGTAGATATTTCCACACCACCAAAAATCAAGTCAAAGCCCTTGGTTTTTTGTCCATTAGGCATGGTATAAAATGGTCGCTTCCTACGTGGAAATTCTAATACAAAAACAGCTGGTACATTATAATTTTCTTCTGCCCACACACACAGTTCTCTTTCTGCGTTAGGATCTATATCAAGTACTCGCACCTTACTTCTTTCTGATACTATTTTTTTTGCTTCATCATAAGATACGCGTGGTATTTTCTCTAGGGCATTGGGAAATGGTATCTGTGCTTTCCACAAAGCAATTTGTTCCTGACAATTACTATTAAGATGTTCGCTTGTTTCCTGTAAAAACTCTTGTTGGATATCCATAAGATCATGTTCATTTTCTATAAATGCCATTTCAATATCCAAAGAAACATATTCATTTATATGGCGATTTGTTTCGTGCTTTTCGGCTCTATATACATGGCCAACTTCAAACACCCTTTCTAGTCCCGACGCTATTCCTGCCTGTTTATAGAATTGAGGAGATTGTGCCAAATACACCTTAGTGTTAAAGTATGACACCTCAAAAAGCCCTGTTCCACCCTCTGTACCACTTCCTATAAGCTTACTTGTTTTTATTTCTGTAAAATCTCTCGCTCTAAGATAAGAGGAAAAACATCGTAATATTTCTGATTGTACCTCAAAAAGCGCTCTCATTTTTGGAATTCGTAATGAAAGCAATCGTTGTTCTAAAAGCGTTTCTATGCCAATACTATTCATAGGTGCGTTTATAGAAAGCGGAAGGTCTTCTTGTGGTTCAGAAATGGTTTTTATAGTTTCTTTTTGGAGTTCTGCCCCGTAAGGAGCTTTCTCGCTTTTTACCACCATGCCAGATACTTCTATTATGCTTTCACCTTTAATTGCAATTTTTCCATTAGGAAATACTATTTGAGCAATGCCAGATCTATCTCTAAGTAAAACAAAAGAAACCCCGCCCAATTCCCTTATACGATGCACCCATCCACAAAGAGTAATAGATTGCCCCATATATTCTAAAATATTCTTAGCTAAAATTCTTTTCTTCATATCTGATTTATATTGTATAATATATGGTATATTTTCAATACAACATATGATATGTCTTTGTCTTACGAGTTCTTCTCTCTCAAAAAATTATAAAACCATCTTACAATATAAAAAACATATAGACTGTGTAGAACTTCGCATTGATTTACTTTCTGCTTCTGAACAAAAGATCGACACTATTTGCAAATGGGTTTCATCTCACATTACAATTCCTATTATTGCAACTATAAGAAAACCATACGATGGAGGAGCATGGTCTCAAAGCGAAGCAATCCGACAAAAACTCCTTAGTGATATTATTACAAGCTCCTTGTTTTCTTATGTAGATGTTGAAGGAAATCTTCCCTCGTTAATAAAAAAATTATACTCTCTCTCAACAAAGGGAAGCTCTCCCCCAAAAACAAAGATCATAATATCCCGCCATTGGTTCACTCCCATAAAAAACACCACATGGCTACAAACTGTACATAAGTATGCAAAACTATACCCACATGCCATTATTAAAATTGCCTTAATGTGCAAAAGTACAACTCATATGTGTAATGCTTTAGAAGCATGTAATTCTTTATTAAAAGAAAAAAAAATCCATCCACACATAAAAACTCGTTTTGTCTTTGTGGCAATGGGAGAATATGGTAGACCACTTCGAATACTCGCAAAAAGAACTGGAACATTATGGACATATGCGTCAGATGAGCAAAGCCCTTTACTCGCCTTGGGTCATTTTGATCCTAAAACACTACATATTCTTTACAGATATAAAGAAATAACACAGAAAACACTTATCTTTGCTATTGTAGGAAACCCCGTATCTCATTCTCAATCTCCACTATTTCACAATAAAGAGTTTATTAAAAAAAAGCAGAATGCTATATATATTCCCTTGCCTATTGATAAGTGTTCTGAACTACTACGAGCAATACGCCTACTCTCATTGCGTGGAATATCAGTCACCATCCCACACAAAAAATCTGTTATTCCATTTCTTCATTGGAAAGATAAAAATGTGCTTACATGTGCATCATGTAACACCATTATACACTACCGTAAAAAACTCTATGGATATAATACTGATATAAAAGGATTTCTAACTCCTCTTAAAAAACGAATACAAAAAAATAGGCTAAAAGGAATAAAATGTACTATTATTGGATGTGGTGGTACTGCACAAGCGATTTCTCATGCTCTATTACAAGAAGGAATACACTTACTCATTACAAATAGGACTCTTGCTAAAGCAGAAAAATTAGTAGCTACCTTAAAACTTCTTTATAAAGACAGAAAAATTTCTTCTGCTTCATTATATGATTACAGTGCTATACAAAAATATGATACTATTCTCATACAAACAAGTAGCGTAGGCATGAACAATGCCACCTCTTCTCCCCTTCCCTCTTATCCATTTTGTGGGAAAGAGCTTGTATATGATGTTATATATACTCCACCTATTACAAGATTTCTAAGCGATGCACAAAACGCGGGGTGCACAATAATATCTGGAAAAGAAATGTTTAAAGAGCAAGCAAAATATCAATCCCAACTATTTTTCCAAAGCATTCACAAAACCAATTAGCAATATATTAACTTTTCTCTTTAAGTATAGAAAGTATCTCGTCTCCCATAGCTTCTGTTCCAATTTCTGTACATCCGCGTGACATAATATCTTTTGTCCGAAATCCTTTCTTAAGCACCATATCTACCGATGTAAAAATATCTTTATATGCTTCAGGAAGATTAAAACTATACTTTAACATCATGGCAACAGAAAGTATTTGTGCTATGGGATTTGCTATTCCTTTTCCCGCTATATCTGGTGCAGATCCTCCCGCAGGTTCATACAAACCAAAACGAGGGCTATTGTCTGTAGTATGTTCTGCTTCTCCAATACTTGCACTGGGTAACATTCCGAGTGATCCTGTAATAATAGACGCCTCATCCGAAAGTATATCCCCAAACATATTAGGGCACAACAATACATCAAACAGACTTGGATTAGCAACAAGTTGCATGGCAGCGTTATCCACATACATTTGAGAGAATTCTATGTCAGGGTATTCTTTTGCAATATTTCCTACTATTCTCCTCCAAAACACCATTGAATTAAGAACATTTGCCTTATCTACAGACAATACTTTCTTTGTCCGACTCCGCGCTATAGTAAAAGCAAATCTTGCGATCCGCTCTACCTCATGCGTATGATATATTAGCGTGTCAAGTGCTTTGTTTTCTTCTAAGAGTTTTGGTTGTCCAAAATATATTCCTCCAGTAAGCTCACGAACAATAAGTATGTCAAAAGAGCTAGGAATCAAGTCTCGTTTTAAAGGAGACGCATCTTTTAACGAATCAAAAATAATAGCAGGGCGTAAATTAGCAAAAAGATTGAAATGCTTCCGCAAAGGTAAAAGTGCAGCCCGTTCAGGTTGTTTCTCAGCAGGAAGACTATCCCATTTAGGACCTCCCACAGAACCAAAAAGGAGTGCATCGGCATTTTGACAGGCATGCAATGTTTTTTGAGGAAGTGCATCTCCTACTGCGTCTAGTGCAGCACCTCCCACCAGATAAGTCTCTGTTTCTATTGAGAGATTATATCTTTTTGTAACATAATCAAGCACACGGATTGCCTCTTTCATGACCTCAGGTCCTATCCCATCTCCGGGCAATATTACTATATTATACATACCATAATGATATATTTATACAGAAAAAAAGTATACACCAAAATAGTAATGTTATATATCTATAGTTCTTACTAATTAAGATAATAAATATAACTATCTTAAAAAATAAAAAGGAGAACCTCAGTATGGACGCCGCAAAATCACACAATAAAAAACTAACCATAACAATAGTACTTACGGATAATGTTTACTTTATTGTTTTTATTATTAGCTACTTGTAATGCCATTTCTACTATCAAAAATATTGAAAACAACGGGGATGGCGATCCTCCTATTGGATCTATTGGAGTTGCAACAGCAATGATCTGTTCAATAAATAAAATGTTAACCGCACGCCTTCTGGTTACAGAAAAGGCATGTTTTTATATCAAACGCACAAAATACATAAAACCCGTATCTTTTTGTAGGCACAATACTTTACAAAAGTTATGATATAATATATCATACTATGGTAGCTCCAATCTTATGCAACAAATTGGTTTTTATTTTAAAGTCTTAGAAAAATATGATGTCATTGATATTATCCCCTGTCTAGGTTGGGAAGGCAATCCCGATAACACACAAGGCTTAATGGCATTAGAACAATTAATAGAATGTATCCAGATTATTTATACACGTACTGGAGTCTATCCTATGTTATACGGAAGTTATTGGATGTTGTGTCAACTAGGGAACGAACAAGGAACATCCGAACTAGCAAAATGTCCATTATGGCAAGCATTTTATTCTAATGTATTTGGTTATTTGGATGGAATTTGTAAGCAATGGAGTATATTACAATACACTGATGGTGCTTTAGGTCCAGAACCACATAGTTTTACAGGTATTGGCAAAGAAGTGGATCGTAATATTTTCAATGGCACCGAAAGTAATGTTATATCTTTTGGGAAAAATAATAATATAAAAAAGAGTGGAAAATGAATACTACACATTGGGATTTTTTACAAGATGGCGATACAATAGACATTATAGCACCTTCTTCACCACCAGGAGACCCCCTAAAAACAATTAAAGCTGTTCAAGATTATTTTTCAGAAAATACAAAGTTAAAATTACATATTCCTTCAGACATGATAGAACCAACTATTCCTCTTAATGAGGCTAATACTATTAAAAAACGGGTGGAATTTATCAAACAAGCTTTAGAATCAGACTCAAAAGCTATTTGGGCAATTCTTGGTGGTGGATGGGGCTGTGAACTTTTAGGCAGCTTAAAAAAAACATTAGATATTTCTAAAGCCAAGTTCAAACCTATTATAGGGTATAGTGATGTCACTGCCTTGCATGTTTTTTTTAATAATTATTGGAAACGTCCCACATTACACGGCGTGGTATTAGGTGCTAACGGTGATATCAATAGTGATACTTCTTTTAATAAAACTCATATTGAAAACATGTTGAATGTACTTTATGGAAAAGAATCCGAATTAAACTATACTTTTGAAGTCTTAAATTATAATAAAGTGCAATTTGATACAATCAATACAAGTATTGTAGGCGGTAACTCCTTAGTAATAAACAGCTTAAATGGTGCAAGGAGCTTTAATTTTGAGACAAAAGGAAAAACTTTGTTTATAGAATCCATAGCAATTAACCCTGGAATGTTATCTAGAATACTAAATGGCTTGTTATATAGTGACGCAGTACAAAACGCAAATGCAATTATTATAGGAAACTTTGTTGAACATGGTGGAAAACCCAACCCTGCTTTGATAGAAGAACGCTATGAGTACTTGAGGGTTTTCTTTGCAAATAGAATAAATGTACCTGTATTATTCTCTAAAAACTTTGGACACGGACCAGTTAATTTTGCCTTTCCTTTACACACTCTTGCTACAATAAAAAACAGTGGGAATGAACAAGCATCTCTAACTATTAGTGCAAATCAGAATTGTACTAACTAATGTACTTAGTGGAACTGCTCCTTAAATATATATAAAGACTCATAATATGAGTACGCCTTTCTGATTACAGACAGAGAAAAGGTATTTTTTACGTAAACATGCACAATGTGCATGTTTACGTAAAAAATACCCTACACAATTAATGTGTATTAGTATATAATAATACCATATTATACACTAATACGTGGGACATGAAAATGGAAAATTATTATTACAAATGGAACCACTCTCAAAATAATAAAAAACAATACAAGGTGGAAACCACAAACCATGCGGTATCTGGTCATGTTATCAGTACAGGGAAAACGAAAGACTGGCATGTAACAACACTCTTTTTATTCTTCATGTTCCCCTTACTGCTTGTTCTGTTATGGATATCAAACCGCAACAACAGCACCGCTAGCGAAAATATGGGTATAACCGCTATAGCAAAGACTTGTGCAACTAATCTGATAGAGGGTATATGTCAATAAATAATTATCACGAACATGTAGTTCCTTATAATTTGTCATCGCTGGGAATTACTAGCCCACTAATTTTAAGGAATCTTGCTGTGCCCATATTGTATGAAGAAGCTATACGCTACGAGAAAGGATCAATACTTTCAGACACTGGATCACTCGCCGTAACATCCCATAAATATACAGGAAGACTTCCAAAAGAAAAAAGAATTGTAAAAGACAAAAATACAAAAAACACCATCGCATGGGGGGACATTAATATTCCAATAGATGACCATGCATATCTCATTAGTAGATCGCGTGCTCTTGACTATTTAAACTCCCGTAATCGTATTTATGTTGTAGATAGCTTTGCAGGATGGGATAAAAACCATAGGATAAAAGTACGTACTATTTGTTCTCGTGCATATCATGCAATATTTATGACAAACATGCTTATTGTTCCCACTACCAAAGAACTAGAATCATATGGCAATCCTGATTATACCATTATAAATGCAGGAGTATTTCCTGCCAACAAACATTCCCTTGGCATTACATCTGATGCCTCAGTTATTATTCATTTTACTCGAAAAGAAATGACCATTCTTGGTACCGAATATGCAGGTGAAATGAAGAAAGGATTGTTTTGTATAATAAATTATCTCATGCCGTTTAAAAAAATACTACCCATGCACTGTGCAGCTAATGTTGATAGTAAAGAAAACACTACTTTGCTTTTTGGACTTTCTGGAACAGGAAAGACAACTCTTTCTAGCGACCAAAGTAGACACCTTGTTGGAGATGATGAACACTGCTGGTCTGATGACGGCATCTTTAATATAGAAGGTGGCTGTTATGCAAAATGCACCAAACCACCTAGTAACATAAAAAAATGCATTACCTTCGGTGCCTTGTTAGAAAACCTTACATACGACTTAAATACACGTGAGATGAATTATTCAGATGAATCCATTACTTCTAATACACGATCAGCATATCCTCTTTCACACGTAAAAAATGTTAAAACGCCAGCAGTTTCTTCTCACCCCAATAATATAATATTTCTCACATGCGATGTGTTTGGAGTACTACCTCCTATTGCAAAACTAAACGAAAAACAAGCATTATACCATTTTATTAGCGGATATACATCAAAAACCCCCAATACAGAAGTAGGTATTACAGAACCCACCGCTACATTTTCTGCTTGTTTTGGAGAAGTGTTTTTTCCCCTTACCCCAATTCAATATGCAATGTTATTTCGTCAAAAAATAAAACAACACAAAGCAACAGTATGGCTCATAAATACGGGATGGGTGGATGGAAATTTCCATACAGGGAGTAGAATCTCCCTTAAAACAACCAAAAACATTGTTGCTGCTATTCATGACAATAGAATGACACAAGCCACCTTTAGGAAAGATCCTGTGTTTGGATTTGATATTTGCATTCAATGCAAAAGAATCTCTGAAATTTTAGATCCTAGAGAAGCATGGAGAGACAAACAAGCATATGACAAACAAGCTCTCATGCTTGCAACAATGTTTAATAAAAACATAGAAAGATTTGATAATAATTCTATTATTATTGAAGGTGGTCCAATACTACGAAAAAACAAAAAGAAATCATCCTAATCCATAGTAAGATACTTAGATTTCTTTACACACGCTCATAACCTACTAGAATCACTGCCTTTTTAATAATAAACACTATTTATATAAAGCCAAGTTGCAAAGCTACTTTGTGCTTGTTCCTCCGTATTAGGCAAAGGCTCAATCTTAAGACAAGAAACACTACAATTAGATATTTTCACAATAGGCACCCATGCATTTACATGCTCTCCTTGCATTCCAAAAGAGGTTTTAAAGATCCATTGCATAAAACCTCCATGTGATACTACACCAATATGTTTATTCCCCTGCTGTGCTAGCTCATATAATATATGCCACATTTTCTGTGCTCGATTGAGCAATTCAGTAATTGTTTCTGCGTGAGGAATAGCTTCCCAACTACGATGTTTAAACGCTCTAAAAAGCTCCGGAGTTTCTTTTTCGATATCCACAATTTTTTTCTTTTCTAAAACACCCCCATGGATTTCCATAAGATATTTACATTCAATAAGGGATAATGCACTATTGTTATAAGCACTATGAATAATCTTTGCTGTATGTTTTGATCGCCCTATAGGAGAATATATAATAGTACTTAGCGGAATTGATCGTGCAAAATGTGCTCCTGTAACCTCTGCTTGCACTACTCCCTCATTTGTAAGTGGAGTTTCAGTTCTCCCTGCTATAACATGTGCTTTATTATATTCTGACTGCGCATGTCTTACAAAATAAATATTTATTTCTTGAGAAAGCTGAGAAAATAAAGATAATATAGTATTCATAATATTATTAGTATACATAATAATATTATTTATTATGTATGTGTAATAATATAATTATATAAATGTAAGAAAAATTCAGATCTAAATTATGACAAATAGTATTATTATCATTATATATTTCATTGTGCTTATCACACTTGGTTTTTATTTTAGAAAAAGAAATAAAACAAGTAATGATTTTTTTTACGGAAGTGGAAAAATCCCATGGACATGGGTTGGTATTTCTGCATTTGTAAGCCAATTCTCTGCATCAAGCTTTACCATTATTGCAGGACAAGCATATACTGATGGATTTAGTGTGCTTATAATATATTGGGCAAGTGCTCTTTCATTTATAATTGCAGCTCTCTATTTTGCTCCCAAACTACGCCAACTCAATATAGCAAATCCTGTAGAGGCAGTACGAATGCGCTTTGGAAAAACAAACGAAAAAATACTTGCATTATTAAGCATTCCTAATTATCTTATATTTCCAGCGTTATGGGTAAATGCTCTTGCAGTATTTATAAGTGGAGCATTTAATATAAACACAACTCTTATAATTATTATTATAGGAACAATTACTATTGTAATGAGCTCTATGGGAGGAAGCTGGACTATTGTATCATCAGATTTTATTCAATTTATTATTATTGCAAGCCTTGGCATAAGTACTGCTGTTGTATCATTTGGAAAAATAGGAGGCATATCTGGATTATTAAAACATATTCCTACATCAAGCATCGTTCCCAATAACATGCAACTCATTATATTTGCTATTTGGGCAGTCTATATGGCATCACAAAAATTTTTAAATACAAATTGCATTCTTAATACCATACGGTTTAATGCTGTAGAAAACTCTACTGCTGCAAGAAAAGCGGCATGGCTTGCAGCAATTATTTATGTACTAGGTTCATTTATATGGTTTGTCCCCGCATGGGCATCTTCTATACTTATTCCTAATATACAAGAGGTATATCCAAACCTTACACGACCTACAATGGCCGCTTATCTTGCCTTTGTGCAATCGTTCATGCCAGCAGGCATGGTAGGACTTTCTGTAGCAGCATTATTTGCAGCAACTATGTCTTCTGTAGACTCAAGCCTCAATTGGTGTGCTGGATTTATAACCCGTAGTTTTTATAAAACACACAAAGATTTATCTACAAAAAAAGACATATCAATAGCACGAATTTATACTGCTATATTTGGCATAATAACTATCATTATTGCTTTATACTACGAAACATTAAAAACAACTTCACTCTTTGACCTTACTTTTCAGCTTATTACCTATGTATATATTCCAACAGTCATACCTATGTTTCTTGTTTTTTGGATAAAAAAAACTCCCGACTGGAGCTTTCCTATTACTATCATTTTTGGGTTTATAATATCAATGTTTCTAACATATAAAAGCTCACTTATAAATAATACTATTACGCACATTGCTTCTATTCTTAATATGGAAAAATTAAGTTCTCAAGATATTAGAACAGTCTCTACTTTTGTGGGTTTGTTGTTCCAAATCTTCTTTACAGGAGGGTTTTTTATTGCAAGCAGAATGTTTTTTAAAGGATACTCAACTCAACGAAACCCCGCTGTACATGATTTCTATACACGTCTTGCCACACCAATTACAAAAACATCTTCTCCCTCTTGGATAAAAGAAAGCAAATCATTTATTAACACACTTGCTATACTTATAGTAATAGTTATGCTTGAGGTCTTCTTTTTATTGCATATATCTTTAATATTATTTTTAATTGTTGTATTATTTTCTATAGTAGTTGTGTTTATTTATAGTTACTATAAAAAACAAAAGAGCTTTTTATAGCAAGCCCTATGCCATAATTATAAACAACTATATTTGTAAGTGATCAATTTTTTTAAGAGATTCTTCTATTTCAGCATCACTTACTGTGTGCTGTACAAGATGCCCTTCAAAATAATCTTGATATGCTTTCATATCAAAAAAACCATGCCCACTAAGGTTAAATAGCAACACTTCCGATAAGTTTTCTTCTTTACATCGTTGTGCCTCTTTTATCACCGCAGCTATTGCATACGATGATTCTGGAGCAGGAATAATTCCTTCGCTTTTTGCAAAAGTAATAGCTGCATTAAAACATGATAATTGATCATATGCTATTGCTTCTATTAAACCATCCTTAAGAAGTTGACTCACAATAACACCAGCTCCATGATATCGCAACCCTCCCGCATGTATTGGTGCTGGTATAAAATCATGCCCAAGTGAAAACATTGGTAAAAGAGGCGTTAGCCCAACTACATCTCCAAAATCATATTTAAATTTTCCTCGAGTAAGCTTTGGACACGATGTTGGTTCTACTGCCACACATCGTATTTTCTGATTTTCTGTAAAGTTTTTCTCCAAAAATGGGAAGCTAATTCCCGCAAAATTAGAACCACCACCAAAGGGAGCAATTATTACATTGGGAAGATCTTCTCCTATTTTCTCTAATTGTAAAAGTACTTCTTGTCCAATAACAGTCTGATGCATAAGCACATGATTAAGCACACTTCCAAGAGAGTACTTTGTATTTTCGTCTTTTGTAGCCTTTTCTATAGCTTCAGATATAGCTATTCCTAAACTTCCAGGCGAAGATGGATCTTGTTCTAAGATCTTCTTTCCTGATTCTGTAAAATTTGTTGGAGAAGAATGTACAGTAGCACCCCATGTATTCATCATTATTTTTCTATAAGGTTTTGATTCATAGCTTACCTTGACCATATATACTTCGCACTCAATATCAAACATACTACATGCAAAACTCAACGCACTTCCCCATTGCCCTGCTCCAGTTTCAGTTGTGATTTTTTTTACTCCTTCTTGCTTATTGTAATATGCCTGTGCTACAGCAGTATTAGGTTTATGCGATCCCGCAGGACTTCCCCCCTCATACTTAAAATATATTCGTGCTGGTGTATCAAGTGCTTTCTCAAATTCATAAGCTCGCACCAACGGAGTCCCCCTCCAGAGCTTATATATATCTCTTACTTGTTCTGGGATATCTATCCATTTATCAGAACTTACTTCTTGTTTTATAAGTTCCATAGGAAAAAGTGGTGTAAGTGCTTCGGGACCTATAGGTTTTTTTGTTGCTGGATGTAAAGGTGGAAGAGGTTTATTAGGCATATCTGATGTTATGTTGTACCATTGCCGTGGTAATTCTGACTCATTTAAAAATATTTTCTTCACTTTATTCATGCAAATAATTATACCATAAAATGATTTATTCTTTAACTCTAAGCTCTCATTATATATATCTAAAAAACACATGGAATTCGTAGACCTCAAAAAATAAACTCCGTACAAACTTATGCTCTTCTTTTAAAAAAACTAAAACATTAAAACACCTTTTTAGACAACTATAAAAAACATGTATAAACTAAATAAACAGAAAAAATTATACGATTTTAAATTAATTGAACATTGACAAATGAAATATTTAGATTATTGGTTCAGAAAACTTATATACAAAACTGAAGTTGACAGAATATAATAAAACCATTATTATTGAAATGTAGGGGGTATAGCTCAGCTGGCTAGAGCACTAGATTTGCATTCTAGGGGTCATCGGTTCAAGTCCGATTACCTCCACTATATTTTTATAAACCTCCACTTAATCACATATTGCTCTATGTTTTATAGTAATATTAAAAAGGTGGATTTACAATTATTTTTTTCTAACTACACTTTTTAGATTTTAAGATAGTGCTTTATATCTTCACATGTACAGCTGTTTTGAATACAAAACTCATATATTGCATCATAGCACTGCAAAGAAAGTTGCGGGTTAGAAAAAGTTGCCGACCCTACTTGTATTGCTCTCGCTCCCGCAAGTAGAAATTGTATAGCATTTTCTGGTGTTGTAATTCCTCCCACTGCCACTATGGGAATTTGTACAGCATGAGAAAGCCTATTTACAAGCGAAAGTGCTATTGGGAAAATTCCCGCTCCGGCTAATCCTGCAACACCACGAGCAAAATAAGATTTTTTTTCTTGAATATCTATCCACATTCCAGAAATTGTATTTATACTTGTAAGTGCATCTGCCCCTCCATTTTCTGCCGCTCTGCCAAGAGTTTCTATATTTTGTATCGATGGAGGTAATTTTAAAAATAAAGGCTTCTTTGTTATTTTTTTTACCTTTTGAGAAAGCATATCAATTCTTTTAGGATCATATCCTATTATACTGCCACCTGCAATATTAGGACAACTAAGATTTAGTTCCCACCCCCATACTTGATTGTGAACATCATTATCTTGAATATACGATATAATTTCACAATATTCATCTTCATCTTTTCCAGCAACATTTACAACAACAGCACAAGGATAATTAATAAAACGAGGCAATGTTTTATTAACAAATGATTTCATCCCTTCATTTGCCAATCCTATGCTATTGAGACTTCCATATGTTAATTCTTTAAGTCGTGGGGCATCATTTCCAATTCGTGCACGTTTAGTCACACTTTTACATACTATTGCTCCAAGTTTTGTATAATCAATAATATTTTTATATTCTTCTCCATATCCAAACGTTCCCGATGCAGTTAGTATGGGAGAAAACATAGTTTTCCCTGCAATATGAATTGTCATTATTTTGTTACGCATATTTACATCTTCTTCCACATCACATCTTTTGCATTAAAGACTGTTCCATCAATACATACTCGCTTCCAATCAAAAACGTCTTTATCAGAAATATTGCATTCATTCCGTCTTATGGGTGCAACACATCCCATACATGCCCCCACAGAACATGCCATTATAGTCTCAAGTGACACAAATGCTTTTGCTCCTACAGAATGTGCATAACTAGACCCTATACGCATCATAACATCTGGTCCACAAAAATAATATACAGTAGCATTAATTCTACCCTTATCTTGCATAAGAATATCAATTACTGTTCCTTTGATTCCTTCACTTCCATCTTCTGTACAAATAATCATATCTACTTTACAGTCCTTTATTATCCTATAAGGAATACTGTCTTTATTCCGAAAGCCCAAATAAAAAAACACAGTATATCCCAATGAATAAAGAGTATGTGCAAAATATATCATAGGACCAATCCCTGTCCCTCCCCCTACCAGTACTACTACATCTTTTGCAAGGGGTGTGGGAAAAGTATTCCCATGGAAACACATAACATCAATAGTATTACCTGGTATACATTGTGAAAGATATTTTGTCCCTTCTCCTTTTACTTCATATAAAAATGAACACACATTGCCAGAAAAAGCACTTATTGCAAAAGGTTTTCGAAAAGAAAAACATGGTATCATTATTGATAAAAATTGACCAGGAAGTGGAACGGTATCACTTTTATAAGGAAGTTCAAAACTTAAATTATACCACATAGAAGCTACTTCATCATTTGTAATGATGGGTAATTTAGAATATAACACTACTATAATAGTGTACAATACAAAAGGAGGTATATCAATGGAAAATATTACAATCTTTGATAAGATTCTTGCAAAAAAAATTTCCGCAGACATAGTCTATGAAGATGACTACGTGCTTTCTTTTAAGGATGTAAATCCCCAAGCACCCATACATGTGCTTGTTATCCCAAAAAAGAAGATCTCAAGCATCTCTTATGCCGATTCACTTTCTGCAGAATATATGGGGCATTTTATGCATGGCATTGCAAAAACAGCACGAATACTCAAACTAGAAGAAAATGGATATAGAGTTATCATGAACAATGGGAAAGATGCTCTTCAAACTGTAGAATACTTACATGCTCACATAGTAGGTGGAAAAAAAATGAGCTGGTCACCTGCATAAGTATTCATAATTAATAGGACAATAAACCTGCTACCACAACACCTTCTCTTGGGAACACAGGATATATATAAAAAAAAATGAAAGTACTATTACACAATAAGAGTTATGTATAAATAAACATGAATAGAATACTTTTTACTCAAGAAGAAATACAATCTTTTTTTATTCCAAGCAATACTACTGCCATTTTAAAAACAAAATCGTTTTGCTCTAATACTCCAATATCTCTTAGAATACCCCATTATGATTTTAGAATACAACACATCAAAAACATATTACAAATATATCCAACAAAGGAAAACAATCACAATAAAAACATAGCACCCCTTCACGCAGGAATTATAGATGCAAGCATGGGAACACTTTTTATACTCAAAAAAGAATATGAATACATATACGCAAAATATGTCCCCCACCATTGCACAGTCATATCAAATAAAAAACACATAACAATGATTATTGCCCATCCACGACCCCCTGTGTTTACAAGAATGATACGAGATCTTAGCACCTTAGGTGTACATCATATAATCATTTACTGTGCAGTGTTATCAGAGAAAAGCTATATGAACTCTTCTGCATGGAATGTACTTCTAAAAACACTGATAAGCGGAGCAATGCAAGCACAAACATTGAATGTAATTCCAAAAATATCAAAGCATACTACATTATATGACGCATTAGAAAAACTAAAAACCATTTATACAACTGCCCATGCTTCCCATCTCTTAAAAGCTGTGTTTTCACAAAATGCAACAACCTGGTTTACAAGTACTATACAGCCCCTTTGTGTAGACAAACACAATCAACACTCTTCCCTTGTAGCATGCATTGGTCCCGAAAGAGGGTTTACTTCTAACGAAGAAATGCTTCTTCAACACAATAAATTTGTTCCATATAAGCTCTGTAACTCTATACTTCGTTGCGAAAATGCAGCCCTGCTTGCTGCAGGTACATACTTAAGTAATAAATAAAATTCTTATAATTTTTAATATAATGGCGATGGATAGACTTTGTCTTTAACAAGGCTAGCTATACGGTCTTTAACCATTGGTGTATCTTCTTTGTAAGTAATACCAAACCATTCAGAATGAGTAGGAAGAAGTCTTGCTTGTGCCTCACCGTTTGCAATAAGTTGACCAAGATATACTGGCACAAAAAACTCTGATTTTAATGCAGTTTTATTTTCTTGTAAAAAATCAATAAAACCACTTTGAAGTTGTTTTAAAAACATAGGGGTAAAAGCAAACAAATTCATAGAAACTGGTTCTTTCCCCGTAAAGATAATATCTTTTTGAGTTCCTTTATCATCTACTATAACTTCTTTACTTACAATAGTATTGTTTTCTTCTCGTATAATCTTTATGTGTTCTTCCAAACACACAAGGAATTCCTCTTCATTAATTTTACAAACCCCTCTTGAAACAGATCCGTGTGGAGAAAGCGTTTTCTCAAGTTCATATCCTACTACTGCATATTCTGGCATTGTTTCATCAGTATTACAAAGAAAATCAGCAGCAACCTTCAATGCCTCAAAAGAATAATAATCATCTCCATTTATCATTACAAAAGGAGTACTCACTACATCCTTACATACAAGCAGTGCATGTCCCGTGCCCCAAGGTTTTTCTCGATTTTCTGGCACAGAAATTCCCTCTGGAAGCATATGTAACTCCTGATTTACATATACAACTTCAATATGAGTTGGTATTTTCCCTTTAAAAAAATCTCTAACCTGATCTTCTATACTTTTTCGGATAACAAGAACTATTTTTGTAAAACCCGCACGAATGGCATTATATATTGAATAATCTATGAGAGATTCTCCATGCAACCCTATTCTCTCAAGCTGTTTGATTCCTCCATATCTACTTCCCATACCCGCAGCAAGAACAATAAGTGTTAGTGGTTTCATACCATGATTATAGTATATCTACGAAAAAAATGAATTATAAAAATACAGCCTAGCTATACTACTATCGCCATTTTACTGTCTCTACCATGTAGTGAATGTTTGTATCACCATTCTTTTTTGCTTGCTCTCTTCTTTCTACAATAAAAACAAGTGAAGTATTATTACTATCTGCGTATATAGATCGTATAATATATTTTTTTACGCCCTTTCTATAATAGCTAGGATCTCCAACAATTCCAGAGAACCCCGTTTCTCCATTTGGTAACACCGAAAGATAAATACTAGAAGCACTTTCAAAAGCATTACTTATAATCCTGTTTTTTTGAGACAATTTCATATTGTATGTAATATTGCTATCATAATCTATAAATGATAGATCATTTGTAGCATGTTCATTCTCCAAAAGCACATATATAAGTTTTCCCTTATTTAAAGGATTAATATTATATTGTGAAAACACATTGCTATTTTTAAGCATATTACTTAACAATGCACCTTTACCATCTTGATCAACACCTGGGATCACATCATATATCAATGAAAGTACACCATCAGAAACATAGCTGTTTTGGGAAACATTTATAACAAATATTTTTGAGAAAAGCCTATTATCCTCATTTATGCCATATTCTCCAAAGGCAAGATAATCAGTATCTTTAGACATACCTAAAAGCTGATAATAAGAATATTCTCCAGAAAATACAGAAAAATGATTTAAGAAAAATAATACTATTATAAAATATATAAATTGCCTACGCACCATAAACCATCCTTTTTATAATTGTCGGATTAAAAAGTAAACTATTTATAGTATAATCAATATAAATAATGAATGTCATTTTCTTTCGGAGAATATTTTTTATATTACAAACTATAATTGTGCTTGTAATTGCGTTTTTTAGCACATATCAAACTATTTATATGCATAAAAACCCCATCTCTTCCAATATTATATATATATACTCAACATATGCTTTTACATCACTTTTTTTATATGTATGCGCATGGATTATCTTTATATCTTATGAATCTCTCACTACACACCAATTCTTCTTTGGATCAGGACTTTTAGCTGCATCACTTGTAACTATACTACTTTCAAATACACGATATTTTTCCCCTTCACTTCTAGAAGACCAACTCGCTCTCCACACAAGAATATATAGTAGTACATATATAATAATGTTATTTTTCTTCTTATTCTCTGCCTTATTTGTTAATTCGAAAAAACACCCCAATGATATCTTACTTTTCTTAACAACAATAAGTATTTCCATCCTCGCAGGGAAAATCGGACCTTTTATATATAAGAAAAATGATTCCGAATTATACATTGGCGGAGGACAGCTTTTCTTTTACATTAGTATAATAATGTTTATTATAATAACCAGCATCTATCTTTTTGGATTTTCCCATTCAACAATGATAAACAATTTTGCACTTCATCAGTTTTTACTTTTATTTTTATTTTTTATATCCTTACAAGTTCAATTGTTTTTTACACCACCTATTGTAATAACCATTACTACTATCATTCTCATAACAAGTTTTGTAGGTTACCTGCAAGGGCATTTCCTTAAAATGTTATAATTACATTTTCATAATAGTAGTGATCTGTATGCTTTTAGAATTCTTACTAAATGACAATTTATTTAAAGAACATATAAAATAATAATATGGGACGTGTATTTCAAAACAATATTCATTGTATAGGCATAAAAGGAAGCGGAATGGCTGCACTTGCAGTTCTTCTTTCAAAAATGGGATATTCTATTTCTGGAACCGATCACGCTGACCATTTCCACACTGACACTTTACTCTTACAAAACAATATACAATTTTCCGAAGGGTTTTCTCCATCAAACATTCCTCCCCAAACTCAAACAATAATATATTCTGCTGCATATTCAAAAAAAGATTGTAATGAATTAGCCCATGCCATGAAACACTTTCCGTGTTTCTCTTATCCAGAAGCTCTTGGTATGCTTTCAAAAGCATATGCCTTTTGGACAGTCATAGGAACACACGGGAAAACCTCTACAGCAGCCCTTATAGCACTTATGTGCAAGACACTATCCTTGCCTACCTCTGTACTTGTTGGAGGTGTAGTACAAGATTTAAATGATAACGCTATATGGCACAACGGAGAAAAAGCATTCTTTACAGAAGTATGCGAATATAAAAACCATCTTTCTAAGATTTCCCCTTCTGCAACAATATTTACAAGTGCAGAGTGGGACCATCCCGACTATTTTAGAAATGAGGCTGCCGTATACAAAGCATTTGCAAATTTCTTGCACCAGCTCCCTTCTTCTTCTCCACTCATAGCATGTTTAGATAACAATGGGGTTAAAAATACTTTACACCTTCTCTCATCAAAGAAAAAACTCCCCCCCCATCTTAAAATATATGGATATGGAAGAACCCCTCATCAAAATATATCCCACATAAATACACATAAATATGTTCATATCCACAATACAACTTCTTCAACAAAGCATAATAAAAAACACATGCTGTCTTTTTCCATAAGTGGACTTTCACAAAAAGCTGACTCATTACAATGGCATATTTCTAAACCACCAGAAGTTTTGATAGATAACTCCGTAGCAGCCCTTTTAACCATGTATGCTTATGCCGAACAAAACAAAGAACATACAAATATAAACTATCCCATACTACAAAAAATGCTTTTATCTTTTAAAGGGGTAAGACGTCGCTGTGAAATAGTCTATAAGAACGCTTCATATCTCATATTAGACGACTATGGGCATCATCCCACTGCTATTGCACACACCTTACAAAGTATTAAAGAGTTTTATTCTCCTCGCCGTTTAATTGTAGACTTTATGTCACATACCTATACACGAACAATAGCATTCTGGGATGAGTTTATATTTTGTTTTGATAATGCAGACATTCTTATAATAAATGATATATATTCTTCGGAACGAGAAAAAACACTTTTACAAAATAGCACAGATATTACTGCATATGATGCACAACATTTATGTAATGCTATATCAAAAAGGAATATTTCTCATACACAATACATTCATTGTCTTACAAAGACAGCAGAACATGTGTGTAACATAATTCAAGAAGGCGATGTTTTCGTCACAATGGGTGCTGGCGATACCTTTAGAGTTGCAGCACAAGTAAAGAAATTTCTTTTAAAATTGGAAAACAAGTGAGAAAAATGGAAATAGTACCCCCCTCATTATGCATTGCAATATCTGGAAAAAGTGGTTGCGGAAACACCTCCATTAGCACTTTACTATCAAATAAACTTGCAATACAGTCCATCAATTATACCTTTCGTTCTTTAGCAAAAGAAAAAAAGAAATCCTTAGAAGAAATCTGTAAGCTAGCAGAAAACAATCCCTCTTTTGATAAACTCGTTGACAAAAAACAGCAACAACTTTCAAAAAAGACTTCTTGCATAGTAGCTTCTCGCCTTGCAATATGGCTTATACATCACGCCAACATAAAAATTTATCTTTATGCAGATTTACAAACACGTAGCACTCGTATCCACAAAAGAGAACGCGGAAACCTTACCATAAGGTTGCAAGAAACAAAGCAAAGAGATTTAAAAGACGCCAAACGATATAAAAGTTTATATAACATTGATATAAATAAATATAGTAAAGCTGCAGACATAATTATTGATACAAGAAATAAAAACAAGAAAACTATCATACAAGAAATTGTACAAGCACTTAAAAAACACAACCTTATTAAATAGCGACTATATGATATACTATATCAAAATAACATGTCTTTAAGTTCTTTAGCAAACGCACATTTACGCGATGGCATCAAAAACACAAAAAAATCTTCTCTTGCTATTTGTATTTTAGCAAGAGATTGTGAACGATATCTCAAAAAAACACTCAAAAAGATAGCACTCCTTCACAAATATTTTAAACATTGCGAATTTTTCATAGCAGAAAACAACAGTAAAGACTCTACCCCCCATATAATTTCACAATGGTGCAAAAAAGATATTCATCATAGACATATTATAGATGTATATACTTATTTTTCTCGTCATCATTCTTCAACACTTTCTTTTGTAAACATATTTGATAGCACAATCAACTCAAGTACAAAACACAACCACATAAGAACGCGTATAGAAAGAATGGCAATACTAAGAGATAGTGTTTTAGATGCTGCAAAAAAATCTTCTAAAAAGTTTGAGTATGTACTTATGTTGGATGCCGATATCTTCTGGTTTTCTATTAAAGGAATATTGCAATGTTTCTCTAGCTTTCTTCCCTCTTGGCATGCTCTTACCGCAAATGGAAGAGTGTTCTGTTGGAAATGCATACCCCCATTTCAAAATATATACTATGACAGCTTTGCTGTAAAACCCATGTACGAAGCTATTTCTCCATTATCATGGCAAACACATTTACAAAAAACTCTCTCCCCCCTCAATAAACATGCTATGCTTTTCCCAGTAGAAAGTGCATTTGGAGCTATGGCATTATACCAATATAATGCCATACAAGATATTAAATATACTGATGCTACTGAAGAAGATGGGTTTTCATTTTGCGAACATGTTTCGTTTCATAAACAAATGCGAAAATCAGGACATACAAACATTTTTATTAACCCATATATGATGCTCTATTATAATAATCCCATACCTTTTTCTTTTTATAGTATTATAAAAGCTGTTAAAAAAAGAAAAAAACATTTATAGTGTTACAATTCACAGCTTTTAAAGACAATAGCAATTATGATATTTCAAAATATAATTACACTTCAAAATATTTTCTCTTATAAAAAAGATGTAAAAATTGGTATTAAACAAGCAAAAAATGTGCAAGTTGCAATATGCTGTCTTGCACGAAATTGTGAAAAAAAAATCAAACACAATATGGCTTCTATTCTTTTGTTAAAAAAATATTTTTCTGCTATGCAGATTTATATCCTAGAAAACGATAGTACAGACCACACAAAAGAAACCTTACAAAAATATTCAAGCATGCACTCCTACATACACCTTTATGATTTTTCACTCTGTAAAGAGGCATTTAGAAACACCATTGATCTTCAAAAACTTAAAAGCATTATACATGATGAAGAAAAACTACTCACAAAAATAAGAATGATGAGAATGTCAATTCTACGCGATAGTATTTTATATGCAATAAAAAAAACTGCATTTTTCCCAGACATCGTCATACAAATAGATATAGATGTACATTCATTTAGCGTTAAAGGAATCTTACACTCTCTTGCCCATTACAATACATGGGATACTATATGTGCAAACGGAAGAAGTATTACCTTTTGTCAAAATCAAAAAAGTTATAATTTATTCTTTGATACATTTTCCTTTCTTCCTCATAATACAAAAGAAAATAAAGAGTATTTTGAACCAAGAGTAGATAATCAATGGATATATTCCTCCATCAAAAAAGGACAGCCCCTATACCCTACACGTTCAGGGTTTGGAGGAATAAGTATATATAAATACGCTCTTATTCGCAATATTTCATATTATGATAGTGTCCAGCTAGATAACTTTACGCAATGTGAACATGTTTCTTTTTATAAAAGTTTACGACAACAAGGATATAAAAAAATATATTTAAACCCTTCACTTTTAGTTTATTATAATACTTTTATAGGAGCTCTTATATACGCAATAGGAGCACGGAATATAACATATAAAGGTCCATTTATAAAATTATTTATCCGCACATTACATTTTATATTGCTTCCAATAATATTATTATTACGACTATTTCTAAAAAAGAAAACTAATCGTTCATAACCCATTATTTTGTGTTAGCCTTGACTAAAAAGTCAAGGCATTACCACTCTAGCTTTCCACCTACCTGATATTCAGTTACTCTTGTTTCAAAGAAGTTTTTTTCTTTTGAAAGATCTGTAGATTGACTCATCCATGGGAAAGGATTTTCTTTTTTATATTGAATAGGTAAATTAATCCTATCAAGTCGTCTATCAGCAATATATTCAACATAGTCACAAAATTGCTCTGCATTTATTCCCAAAATACCATCAGGACATGCATCAAGTGCATATTTCTTTTCAAGATCTACTGCTTGTTTTACAAGATGTATTATTCCTTCCTTAAAACTATCTGTCCATATTGTAGGATTTTCTTTTACTATGGTATTAGTGAGATCTGCACCAAAAGCAAGGTGTAAACTTTCATCTCTCATTATGTATTCAAACTGCTCTCCTATACCAACCATTTTGTTTTTTCGCTTAAGTGCAAGCATCATGGCAAATCCGGCATAAAAATAAATACCTTCCATTATTATGTAATACCCTATAAGATCATGTACAAATTTTTGAATGTTTTCATCTCCTTCTGTAGTAAAACTAGGATTAAAAACATTCTTCGTAAGATTAATAACGAAATCATCCTTATCTTTAATTGATGGAACCGTTTCGTACATTGAAAATATACTATCGGGATCAAGACCAAGAGAATCACAACAATAAATAAAACAATCAGTATGGATTGCTTCCTCAAATGCTTGTCTTAACAAATACTGTCTGCACTCAGGATTTGTTACATGATTATATACTGCAAGTACAATATTATTTGCAGTAAGTGATTCTGCCGTCGAGAAAAAGCCAACATTCCACACAATCAGTCGTCGCTCTGTTTCTGTCAAAACATCCTTAGACTTCCATTGTTCAATGTCCTGTTGCATTGGAATTTCTTCTGGCGTCCAATTATTTGCAACCCCATCTTTATAATGAGCCCTCGCCCATGTATATGTCATAGGAAGGATTTTATTGGGATCCGTTTTATTATTATTAATAATACTCATTGTTTCTCCTTAAATTTATTATATTATTACTGACACGCTTCACAATCTGGATCTAAAATATTACATGCAGAATTAACCTGTGTTGCAGGTTCTGTTATATTTGACTCCTTTTCATGACGAATATCTGTAGCTTTATTAGTTGTTTTATATTCTCTTTTTTGTGTATATCCATATTCTTTTGCATCAAGTGTGGATTTTTCAATTTGACTCGCTCCAAGGCTCCTAAGATAATACGTTGTCTTTACTCCCATTCTCCATGCAGCAACATATATATCATGCAATTTTTTTCCAGAAACCCCCTTTACAAATACATTATGAGATTGGCTCTGATCTATCCATTTTGACCGCAGTGCTGTAAGTCTCATAAGCACTATTGGGTTTATCTCAAATGTTTCCTTATATAATTGTTTAAGCGAATCGTCTATTTCTTCTATGTAATCTATATTCCCATCATAGTATTTTATTTTTTCTAGCATCTTTTCTGACCACTGCCCTCGTACTTTAAGATCATTTACAAGGTATTTATTAATTATGGTAAACTCTCCACTCATGTTTGCTTTTACATAAATATTCTTATAAATGGGTTCAATACAAGGAAAACATCCCGCTATATTAGAAATAGTTGCCGTTGGTGCAATTGCCATCGTGTTACTATTTCTCATACCATATTTTTTTATGTGAGCTCGAACATTACTCCAATCCATACGAATAGTTCTATCTACATCAATTTCTCTTCCTCGCTCTTTCTCTAGGAGATCAAGAGTGTCTATAGGAAGCAATCCTTTATCCCATTTTGATCCCGAAAAACTTTTATACACACCCCGTTCTTTTGCAAGCTCAGATGATCCTAAAATTGCATGATAAGATATAAATTCCATTGTGGAATCAACAAATTCAGCCGTCTTGTTATCTGAAAAAGAAAAATTAAGAGTAAATAAAACATCCTGAAGTCCCATTATTCCAAGTCCCACCGGTCTATGTTTGAGGTTGCTTCTCTTTGCTTCTTCTGTTGGATAAAAATTAATATCAATAACATTATCAAGCATTCGCATTGCTGTTCTTATTGTTTTCTCAATTTGATATTGATTAAGCCCATCTTGTTCTACATGACGAGCAAGGTTTATAGATCCCAAATTACATACGGCCGTTTCTTCCTTTGAAGAATTAAGTGTAATTTCTGTACAAAGATTACTACTTCTCACAACTCCCATATGATCCTGCGGACTTCTTATATTACAAGGGTCTTTAAAAGTAATCCATGGATGACCTGTCTCAAAAAGCCTTGTAAGCATCTTTCTCCACAATTTCATCGCGCTCACTTTCTTAAAAGATTTTAACTCTCCTTTATCTGCCATCATTTCATATTCTTTATAACGTTTTTCAAACTTTGATCCATATAGTTCATGTAAATCAGAAGTTTCATTTGGAGAAAAAAGAGTCCACTCTACATCTTCTTCAACCCGCTTCATAAATAAATCAGGTATCCAATTTGCCGTATTCATATCATGGGTGCGCCTTCTTTCATCACCTGTATTTCGCCTAAGATCAAGAAAATCTTCTACATCAAGATGCCACGTTTCAAGATAGGCACATGTTGCCCCTCTTCTTTTTCCACTCCTATTTATTGCAAGCGTTGTATCGTTTGCTATTTTTAAGAAAGGTATTATTCCTTGGCTTTCTACATTAGTACTTCTTATACGTGCATTTGTAGCTCTCACTGATGTCCAATCGTTCCCTATTCCTCCGGACCACTTTGCCATTTGCGCATTATCTCCAATACACTTAAAAATATTCCCCAAATCATCGCTTATAGTACTAATATAACATGAGCTTAACTGTGGATGTGTAAGCCCAGCATGAAAAAGCGTCGGTGTAGAAGGTATATATAAAAGTTGAGACATAAGATCATAAAATTCTTTTGCTCTCTTGTTTTTATCATCCTCATTTATAGCAAGGCCCATTGCTACGCGCATCCAAAATGCTTGTGGTATTTCTATTCTGCGGGTTTCATAACGAACAAAATATCTATCATACAATGTTCTTATACCAATATATGAAAGAAACTCATCTCGTTTTGGTCGCAATGCTTGCTTAAGATATTCAAAATCAAAAGTCAGTAGCTCCTTGGAAAAGAAACTCTTTTCAACCCCATATGCAATATTTTTCACAAAGACATTTTGATATTTCTCATACAAGTCCTCTCCCGAATCAACATTGTCATCTATTGTTTCTTTATAAAGTTTTTGTAACAAAAGCCGCGAAGCAATTTCATCATATCTTGTATCTCTTTCTAAAAACGAAATTGTAGAAAGAATCACAGCCTCTTCTATTTCTGTAGTAGAAATTCCATCAAAAATATTTTTTTCAAGTTCTACAACAATAGGATCAAGTGGAACTTCATTTGTATCTATATCTCGACTTACCCTGCGAAGTGTTGAAAGTACTTTGCTGAAATTAAATCGTGTCTCTCTTCCATTCCGTTTTGTAATATTTAATGCATGAAGTTTTTCTTGTTTACTTACTGTTTTTTCAAGACGGCATTCAGCATGCTTTTGTCGATATATGATATATCCTTTTGCTACCGTTGTATGTTTACTATGCATCAAGACATCTTCAACAGTATCTTGAATTCTCTCTATGTGTACCATGTCCTTATGTTTTTGGTGAAGATCTTTCTCAATGGTCCTTACAAGATTATCAATGTCATCATCCCCTATATATTGACCACACGCTTTAAATGCTTTTTGAATAGCAATACATATGAAGGATGCATCATATACAACTTGCTCTCCATCCCTTTTTACTGCTGTTGTAAAACCTACTGTAGATCCTGTAATCATTTCTTATTTTCCCCTCTAAAAATATAATTTTATATAAATTACTACTAATTTCTATTAGTATGTTATAAAACACTTACATACATATTTAGTGTCTTTTTCAAAAAAAAAGCATAAACCACACTACATATAGTGTGGTAGTATATTCTCTATTACACTAAAATAACAAATAATAGTCAATGTTTTTCATAGATTTTTTTCATGTTTTTTTTTACATATCTAAAAGATGATGATAAAACTTCCTATATTTTCCTGCAATAATCTCTGAAGAAAGATATTTTTGCAAATGCATTCGCTCCTTTTGAGCACATGTAATATAATATTTGTAGTTTTTTAAAAAAACATGTGCCTTTTCTGCAAATAAAAGTGGTTTTTTACAATCTATAGTCCAACAAGAATGCAAGAAAATCTCTCTCATAACTGGAATATCATTTGTAATAACAGGTATTCCTTGTAGCAAAGCTTCACATGGAACTAATCCAAATCCTTCATTGTCAGAAGGGAACAATACAACATGGGCTTCTCTCATACATTCCTTTACATTGTGAATATGTCCGAGTAATTTTACATGTGGAAGATGATTATCTTGTATATATTGTTGTATAATTTTCTTTAACGGTCCCTCTCCTGCAAATAGAAGACTTGCGTTTGCATTCTTTTTCAAAAAGTAAGAAAACATTCTTAACACATTTATATGTCCCTTCCCTTTATAAAGCCGCGATACAACAAGAAAAACAGGCTGTTGTATACTACAATTCATTATTTTTTGTTTTTTTGCATACCTTTGCTCTTTTTCTTCTGGAACCATATGTGCATGAGTAAGTGGATTATAAATCACCTCACTATACACTGCAGAATGCTTTCTCTTTTTTTTAAGTAATTTAGCATATGTTTGCAAACAAGACTGTGAGACTGCTGTAACAGCATTAAATTTGTACAAGAGAAATTTTAAAACATATTTAGTAAACACACTAAAATAATCAAGATTATTATGAAATGTAGCACACAGCACATACTTATTTTTTGTTCTTGATCTATACGAAACCCCTGCAATACAATAAGCCCTTCCCAAATGAGCATGAACAACATCTGGATTACACTTCATTAAAAACGCTTTATATTGTAACAGTCCCTTAATAACTTCTCTTCTTTTACAATGCAAGCTATATATAGGAATATGTAATTCTTGTAACGCCCTATATGCCTGTGTACTATTATCTACCTTTTCATGAGACAACACTATAATATCAAACGATTTTTGTAAATATAACGCTATGTCTAAAAAGACTGTTGATACTGCACTGTCATCAAAGCAAGTAGTAAACCATATTATTTTTTTCTTTACGCTCATAAATTTTAATATTAATTATATTTGTATTTCAGATTTCTAATAGCGCGTTGCAATAATCGCGGCAAGAACTTACGCAAATATTTTTTGCTATACTCAACCGCTATATACACAGTCATTATACAATATTTTTTCATACTGGGATAAAACATTTTTTGTATCCTACGCCGCTCTTTCATCATTGTAGGAAAATGTGCAGTAGAATAGCCATCACTCGCTACTACGGATATAATTGTATTGATATATAAAGCAAAATGGTTTGATTGTATGAAAGAAGCTACCTGACATGCATCTGCACATACTTTAAACGTTGTATCAAAAGGATGCTGTTTGAGCACCGTTGTTTTAAAAAACATAGCCTGATGCGATGTTGGCATGTTTTCTGGCATGCATAGAAGAGATTTAGTACTCTTTATTACTTCTTGCTCATTCCATAATTCTTTGTAGCGCCCTACAATAAGTTCATACGGTTTTTTTATTTTCACAAGAATATCTAAAAGTGTCGCAAGCGTGTTTTCTGATGCAAAGATATCTCCCGTATTTAAAAACAAACTCCATATACCTCTTGCATGCATTATCCCCTTATTCATAGCATCATATATGCCATCATCTGGCTCAGAAATATATTGTATTATGTGATTACAAGAATGCTTTTGTACAATGTTTTTAATACCCTCAGAGCTTCCTCCATGGATTATAACACTCTCATACAAGTCTTTTTGTATACTTTGTACACAAAAAGAATGAAGCGTTTTAAAAAGCCCTTCTTCATCGTCTTTTACAACAGTTATAATACTAAATAATAATTTATCCATGTCTTACCTTTATTTCTGTATATACTGGTAAAAAACAAAAATACTTATCATAGTACATAATGAACAAAACATATTTTATCTTGATGTAGAAAAAAGCCTGCTCAGTTCCTTTCTAATAAACACCACGATAGTCTATTCTCCCTTTTTTATATACTTACATATTTCTTTATATGAGCCAGAAAAAACAATCTTACCTGACTCTATTCTATAAATCACATCACACAAAGAAAGTGTATTAAGTCGATGTGCAACCATAATAATCGTTTTATTCTTGGGCAATTCATCAATAGTTTTTTGAACTTTTTCTTCGGTTTGCATATCCAAGTTTGAAGTTGCCTCATCAAAAAACAGTACTTGAGGATCTCTATATAATGCCCGTGCTATTCCTAATCGTTGTCTTTGTCCACCACTCAATCGTTTCCCCGAATCTCCTATATTTGTTTCCATTCCCTTAGGCATTTTCTTAATGACACTCCAAAGCTGTGAAATTTTTAGTACTTTTTCTACTTTTTTCAAAGAGATATCCTCAGGTGGTAAACCGAATGCTATATTATTAATCACAGTATCCGACATTAGCAAAGTATCCTGCGGAACATATCCTATGATTTTTTGCCAAGCTCTAGTATCTTCATAAATATTTAACTTTTCATCTATCAAGATTTCTCCTGAAAGAGGTTTTAGAAAACCCATAAGTACATGTAAAAATGTTGTTTTTCCTCCGCCTGACGTACCAATAACTCCTATTTTGGACCCCTTTGTAATATTCATTGAGATGTGCCTAAGTGCTAAAGGAGCATTATCAAAACTCATGTTTCTTCCCTTGCTATCAAAAACAGGATATCCAAAACTTATGTCTTTGATTTGAATAGTCTCTTTAAAAATAATAGGTAATATATCATCAGCTTCCTCTTCTTTGTATTGAATAGCGTTTATATATTCTTCATAAAACTCATTTACAGAAACTTGATTTCCTGCAAAAGCACCTAAATATCCCACAAGTCTAAGTGATGCTGGCATAATCTTAAAAACTGCGGCCGCAAGCACTGCCGCAGTAGTAATAAGTTCATCTGTCTTATCTGGAAACCTAATAACAATAAATACCGCATAAAATACAAATGCAGCCACAATAAAAATTTCTAATACAATTCTAGGAATACCCGCAATTATACCTCTATATGCCCCTAGAGGCACAGTTCTATCATAAAAAGAATGGAACATCCTTAGAAAAAAAGATTCTGCCCCAAAAAGTCTACTAAATGTAAAATTATGAATTCCATGATACATGGAAATACTTTGCTTCTTAGAAAGAAGAAGTTCTATCTCTCCTAATCTTCTCAGTTCTCTATTTGTAAAATAATATGAAACAAACGCAACAATAAATATTCCCACTGCTACATATACAATCCCCGGTGTTAAAAATGTAATCCCCACACCCAACATAAACATAATAAGAAGATCATTTATTACCCCTAAAGTTCCTTGTATTATTGCAAATGTCCGCCCTGATAATGACATTGAAAACATTGTTTGAGCTATAGTACGCCCCAGATAATATGAATATGACATGTATAACACTGCCATATAAATTTTTGTAACAAGTACTTTTACAGCATGTGCTGTATAAAAATGAGAAATATATCCAATAACAATTTCGAAAACTATACGAAGGAGAAAAACCCCCAAAAATGCAATTCCGAAAAATATTATAAGCTGACCAGAGTTTGTAAATTCAAACATGTCATATAAATATCTTGAAATCTCAATAACAATTTGTTTTATACGTCCAGCTGAGCTTATATCATAAGAAGGGTCTATAAAACTTGCATTTTGTAAAAACAAAATAAAAGGGATAACAAGGCTTATACTCATAAGCCCCAGTAAAGACCCTACAACCATAAATATAAACAATATAGGCAGTTTTTTTCGTGCTCCTGCAATGAGAAACCATAATTGGCGTAAAGTTGTAAATGCACTTATTTTTTTTACTGTTTCTGTTAATTTTTCCTGCTCCTTAATAAATTGTTGTTCTTCTGTATCTGTTATATGCTTATCATATTTCTTTATATTTTTAAGAATTTTTTTTGTTTTTTTAAATTCATTATCTACCATCTTTATTTTGTTCCTCAAACCATTTATACGTTTTTTCGATTCCTTCTTCCAAAGACGTCTTAGGTATCCAACCAAGATGTTGTAATTGTGACGTATCCATACATTTTCTTGGTGTTCCATTTGGTTTTGTAGTGTCCCATATTACTTCTCCAGAAAAACCAAGTTTTTCTTTCACAATATATGCAAGTTCTTTTATAGAAATATCCTTCCCAATACCTACGTTTATATGTTCTTTTATCACATCCGAAGAGATATTCTTCATCAAAAAACATAGTGCATCTGCAAGATCAATAGAATATAAGAATTCTCTTCTAGGACTTCCGTCTCCCCATAAAGTCACGGTGTCTTTTCCTTCCATTTTAGCAGTATGGATTTTTTTTATCATAGCAGAAAGAACATGGGAAGTTAAAAGGTTGAAATTATCTTTTGGTCCATACAAATTACATGGCATTGCACTTATAAAACGTGTTCCATACTGTTCATTATAATATCGGCACAATTTAATTGCCGTAATTTTTGCGATTGCATAGGGCTCATTAGTAGGTTCTAAAGAGCCTGTTAAAAGACTATCTTCTTTAATTGGATTCGGTGCAAACTTAGGGTAAATACAACTTGATCCTAAATTGAGTAATTTTGTAACCCCTGTAAGATATGATGAATGTATAATATTTGCCGAAATAAACATATTATGATATATAAAATCTGCCCTATACGTGCTATTTGCCATAATACCACCCACCTTTGCAGCACATAGAAATACATATTTTGGTTTTTCATGTAAGAAAAAATCTTCAACCTCTTTTTGTCTTACAAGATCAAGTTCTTTGTGCGTCTTAACAATTATGTTAGCATATCCTTTCGCACGTAAATACTCAAGCAGGGCAGAACCTACTAGACCACGATGTCCTGCAATATATATCTTATCAGTCTTTTCCATTGACATATACATCCTTGTGATCTTTCAAATCAGCTTCAATCATTATATCTATAAGACGGGAAAACCCAACTTTTGCCTTCCAACCAAGCTTTTCTTTTGCTTTCGTTGCATCACCTAGAAGAAGATTAACCTCTGTCGGTCGATAATATCGCAGATCTATTTTTATTATTGTTTTTCCCGATAACGTATTTATAGCATATTCATCAGTGCCTGTACCATGCCACTCTAATGGAATATTAAGTCTCTTAAATACTTCGTCTACAAATTCGCGAACAGTATGCATCTCGCCCGTAGCTATTACAAAGTCATCGGGCTCATTTTGTTGCAACATAAGCCACATTGCCTCTACATAATCTTTTGCATATCCCCAATCTCTCTTTGCATCAAGATTGCCTAAATATAAACAATCTTGTAATCCACACGATATTTTTACTGCAGCCTGAGTTATTTTTCTTGTTACAAATGTTTCTCCTCGTAAGGGGCTTTCATGATTAAATAATATTCCATTACACGCAAACATAGAATAACTCTCTCTATAATTTATAGTTATCCAATATCCATATAATTTTGCAACCCCATAAGGACTTCTAGGATAAAATGGTGTTTTCTCATTTTGTGGAATATCTTGCACAAGACCATATAATTCACTTGTAGACGCTTGATAAAACTTTACCGTTTCTATAAGATTCAATATACGCAAGGCTTCTAAAATCCTCAAGACTCCTATAGCATCTGAATTTGCCGTATACTCAGGTGTTTCAAAGCTTACTTGTACATGGCTTTGAGCACCCAGATTATATATTTCGCTAGGTTGTACCTCTTGTATAAGGCGAATAAGGTTAGTACTATCTGTTAAATCTCCATAATGTAAATAAAACGCATTTTTTTTATGGTATAAATCAGAATATAAGTGATCTATTCGTTCCGTATTAAAAGAGCTTGAACGTCGTTTTATTCCATGAACTTCATATCCTTTCTCAAGTAAAAATTCAGAAAGATATGCTCCATCTTGTCCTGTAACGCCAGTGATAAGTGCCTTCTTTTTATGTATCATTTTTATACTACCTTATATTATTATATCTGTTTCTTATCCATTCTATGGTTTTTTTAATACCTTCTTTCAACTGAACCCGTGGAGTCCATTGTAATAAAGATATTGCTTTTCTAATATCTGGTTTACGTTGTTGCGGATCATTTTCGGGGAGTGGTTTATAGACAATATTTATTTCTGGAATATGTTTAGATATCTGTTTCGTAAGAGTATTAATTGTTATTTCATATGGATTGCCAAGATTAATTGGTCCATGAACAGTATGATCTATGGTATTTGTATTTGCTATAGGAATGTATAAATATTTTACAATGCCCTCAACAAGGTCATCTATATAACAAAAACTTCTTGTCTGTTCTCCTTCCCCATATATAGTAAGTGGTTTCCCTTCAAGAGCTTGCGTTATAAAATTACTCATTACTCGCCCGTCATCACATGCCATATAAGGTCCATATGTATTAAAGATTCGAATAAGTTTTAGTTTTATACTTCGCAATCGAATAAAGTCAAAACAAAATGTTTCTGCCATCCTTTTTCCTTCGTCATAACAAGCCCTAGGTCCCATAAAATTTACATTGCCCCAATATTGCTCTGTTTGAGGATGTTCAAGTGGATCTCCATACGTTTCACTTGTAGAAGCCTGAAGTAAAATAGCATTATGTTTATATGCAAGTTCTAATACATTAAGTATTCCTAGTACGTTTACTTTTCCTGTATATATAGGGTCTTTAAGATATTGTTTAGGACTCGCAGGACATGCAAAATTGCATATAGCATCTATTTTCTCATTAATATCTAAAGGTTTTATAATATCATGCTCAACAAATGAGAAATTCTTATTCTTATGCAATTCTTCCATGTTTTGAGGAGAACTACAGTAAAAATTATCAATGCCAATAATTGTATGCCCATCACAAAGAAGTTTTTTACAAAGATTTACGCCTATAAATCCTGCCGATCCTGTTATAATAATTTTCATACTACTTTATTATAATACTAAAAGAGTAGAACTTTAAGGTTATTCATTTGAAAGATTATAAAACTATTACATTCCTTTTTATTTGCACACTTCTTTTTCCAATACTTACCTTTGGACAAGAAACAAAAAAACTCCCACAAGCCATAACTCCTTCTAATAAGGCCATAGACAATGATGTATATATCATTACAGATGTTAAATATGTAATAAAAGGTCTCGTGCTTAAAAGTGCTTTAGAGGAAAAATTACGATTTGCAACAGGCACAAAAAAATTCTATTCTCGAGAAACATTTATAAATTACTTAGAAGATAAAACTGCAAAATTAAAAAACATCAATCAAATTGAAAACATATCAACCATAACATACGACTATACGTGGAATAAAGAAAAACACCAATTTGAAATAATACTTACTATATTTGTATTTGCAAAGAATACATTCTTAATTATTCCATATCCTAAATATTCTGACAATACTGGGTTTGAGCTAAGCCTAAAGGGGAAAGATGAAAATTTTATAGGGTCACTTGAACTTTTACATTTCAACCTCAATTACACCCTAGATAGTTCAAATAGAAATGGAATGAACACCGGCGTTGGCTTTAGATACCCCTTGCAATATAAAGAAAACCACATATTTAAACCTGGAATAGAAGAATCGCTCTCTTATCGTGAAGATAACTCACTACAAAACATTTCTGGACTCCTTTTTACCTATTCATATCTTATAAACCATATAGCAGTAAATCTTAATACAAATCAAAAATTCATTACTACTACAGACACGGGGCAATCTAGCAAGCCAAAATATACACGCTCAAGAACAGAACTAAGCCTAGCCCCTTCTTTTACTCTTAATAAAAATATTATTCCTATAATAAGCTCTTTTATATATAATACCTCTTTATATACAAATATAGAAACAGCGATAACTCCCAATGACCCCAAACCACAAGATAGATACAAATTAGATACAGGGTTTACTCATTCCCTTGATTTTGGTCGCATAGACTGGATAGAAAATTTCCGTATGGGTGTTTTTATCTCAATAGGAAACAAAAACAATTATTCATTTAAAGACCGCGGATGGATAAATTCTATTTATTTAGAAACAAAATTTCATGTTGCAATTAAAGGCTTCATGGGTATTAATACCCGCTTTTATGTTATTCACAATTTTATTACTTATGCAGAACCAAAAAAAGGAAACGACAAGGGAACTTCTATTGGAAATAGAATTCGTGGTGTACTCGACAATAATTTTACTAATGCTAACACAGGATTGGCTATAAATACAGAAGTTATGTTCAAATTATTCAGAATTCCTTATATAGCTCAATTTCAAGGCGGTCTCTTTTTTGATGTAGGTGTACGAAAAAGAGTAAATACTGATTTTAATGTTTATAATGATGTGAAATATACTGCTGGCATTCAAGGTATTGCGTTTCAAATCTTTAATACAAGCATAAATATGCGTCTTACCTACGGTATTGATATCGGACGTGCCATAAAAGAGCACCGACTTTCCTTTTCTAATAGAGAAATAGTATTTGCAACGTCATTGTTTTATTAATATCATTATTGACATTTAATAGCATGATGTTTATTATAATAAGAGAGTAATAAAATCTTAATAAGACTATCAAGTCTTAATTACATTTTTTTAACATAGAAATTATTTATTTATATTTAGGAGGCTAATATACTATGAAAGTTACCCCATTGGGCGATCGTGTATTACTAAAAGTTGCTCCCGAAGAGAGCAAAACAAAAAGCGGTATTATTATTCCTGACACCGCTCAGGAAAAAACACAAACTGGCACTGTTATTGCAGTGGGAACAGATTCAGAAATTTCTGTCAAAAAAGGTCAGAAAATTCTGTACGATAAATATGCAGGATCTCAAATAGAAATAGACAAAATTGAGCACCTTGTAATTCCATTTAAAGACATACTTGCTGTTGTAGAATAACTTTAGCAGGTATTTCTATACAAAAGGCTACGTTTGTAGCCTTTTGTATGCTTTATCATATTTTCTTTTCCTTAATATTAACATTAAATGTGTTTTTTAATATTGAGTAGAAGCATGGAAATGTAATTTCTACGACTTCTGCATTCTTAATACTAATAGGACTCTCTGCGCACAACCCCGCTATAGAAAAGGTCATAGCAATTCTATGGTCAAAATATGAATCAACAATGCCACCTCGCATTTTTACAGCACCAATAGCTGGAAATATACTAAGTCCATCTTCGTGCTCTTTTACATCTACTCCAAGACGAGTAAGATTATGTACCATCACAGCAACTCTATCTGTTTCTTTTTTACGTGCGTGAGCAACACTATGTAATTGAGTTGGACTATCTGCAAATGCCGCAGCTACTGCTAATATAGGAAGAGAATCGGGTATTTCTGAAAGATTAAAATTACCTCCTTGAAGTGTTTTTTCCCGTATTATATACACACTTTCTAGCCCTTTTTCATCTGTTTCCCATGTGTACTCACAACCCATAGCAGAAAGTATAGAAAGAACCTTTGCGTCAGCTTGGCTATCCTTAGAAACAAGTCCATAAACATGTAATGGCTTTTTCGTAATTGCAGCTGCTACAAAGAAAAATGCCGCAGAAGAATAATCTCCTGGAATATGAATTGTATCTATATTTTTAAGCGGAAGTGAAAAAGGACGCACTATGTCTATAGAAGTGTAATTATTATTATTTACTTTTGCTTTATATTTATTTAACCACTGTAGCGTCATATTAACATAAGAATGTTCTCCCACTAATGATGGGCATATTGTGCTTTTCCCCTGTACAAAAGAAAGCACATATAAAAGTGCCGATGCGTATTGGCTCGTTGAACATTGTATTTCAACAATTCCATTGTGTAAAGGACCTTGCACAGTATAAGGAACACATCCCTCATTATTATGCGAATTGCATATTTCTATAGTTGCCCCTAATGTTTGAAGAGCTGTAAGCAACGGAATTGCAGTTCTTTTTCTTATAGATTCATCTCCATCAAAAGTCAGAGGTCTCTCTGAAAGTGCTGCAAGTGCAGTTGCAAAATACAATGTTGTTCCGCTATTACCTACATTTATATAATCTTTTTCCGTTGTAAGTGACGATGGAGTTGTGTACCCAATACCTTGCACATGAATTCTTTTGTTTGTTTTTGTATCTACAATCCTACACTGTGCACCCCAATTCTTTATAACATTTATACAACTGTAGGTATCTCCAGAGAGAAGTGCATTATAGATAATTGTTTCTCCTTGTGCAAAAGCCGAAAGAAACAGAGCTCGTATAGTATGACTTTTTGACCCCGGAATAATAACACAAGCGACTTCTGTATGTTGTACACTGAGAGGGAATACTCTACATATCATTTTATAATTCCTTTATAAGAGTATAGTAAAGAACGCTCCCATAAATGCCCCAAGAACTCCTCCAAGGACTTCTATAGCAATAAGCGTTTCACCAGCAGTTTTCTTTACAAGGCGTTCAAACGTTACAATATCCATTGCATACATTTTATCTGTAATTATCGTTTGGAAATCTATTTTTGAAATTGCCTTGCAAATTATAGATTTTTTAAGACCCTTAGGGGTTATACGAGTAAACACATGTGTAAGAGATTGTGTAACTGTATTTTTTTCTGGAAAAAGCTCATTAAGTGTTACTTTTTTATCTATGTGATGAGCGAGAGTATCAACATCTAAAAATTCTTCTGTTATACCACGACTTATGTTTTCTACAAGCCTTTTTTTATTAGCAGGAATAAGACCAAATCTAAAGTGTTTCCACCCAATGGGTGTATGTGGTCTAAAAAGCAACCAAATTGCCCCCATGTTTGTAACAAGTCCTGCTAAACCAGCAATACTAGCATTCTTAACAAGATTTAAAGGCATTTCTTCTACCCACATAAACCCTGCAAATTGTGTAAAAACACTAAGCATCTTATATAGAAAAACAAAACTCAAAACCCCCACAAAAACAACAAGCAAAACAATCTTAATGCTATTCCAATAATATATCCCTTTCTGCATATACCTTAGTACCCATGTTCCTTATTAGCATTCTGCCATGCATGTTTTATAAAAACTTTGAGCAAATGATTATACCATTTTTCTAGGATCTAGAAAGGAGTGTAACTCTTTTGCAGTAAGTATCTTTTCCTCTTCTAAAACTTCACGAATAGTTTTCTTTTTATGAAATGCCTTATGCGCAAGTGCCGCCGCCTTATCATACCCTATTTTTTTAGCAAGTGGAGTAACTAAAGCAAGCGAATATTCTATCCAATATGCCGCACGTTCTGTATCGGCTTTTAAGCCTTTGATACATTTTTCCACAAAAACATCACAACTATGTGCCGCAAGCTCTATTGCCGTAAGACACTCATGTGAAATAAGTGGATACATCATAATAAGTTGTAACGGTGCATTTTGGGCAGCAATTTTAATTGATTCACATTTTCCCATAAGATGAGATACTGCTTGTATGAGCATTTCTGGAATCACAGGATTTATTTTTCCAGGCATAATAGAAGATCCTGGTTGTAAAGATGGTAATATTATTTCCCCTAAAGCCCCGCGAGGACCACTTGAAAGAAGTCGAAGATCGTTTGCAATTTTCATAAGAGCAACAGAAAGCACATTGATAGCTCCCGCAAGAGCAACAAAAGGTTCTGCCCCTGCCATACGAGCAAATGTATTTGTTGCCACTTTAAAAGGGATCTGTGTATCCTTAGCCAAGCTGTGCACAAATGCCGTCTTAAATCCTGCTACACTATTTAACCCAGTTCCTACCGCTGTTCCACCTTGTGGAAGATATTCTAAATCTGGTAAGACTCGTTTTAGTTGAGTATGTGCATATTTTATTTGTTCCGCAAATGCAGAAAATTCTTGCCCTAAAGTCATTGGCACAGCATCCTGAAGATGCGTCCGTCCTAACTTTATAACACTCTTAAACTTTTTCTGACACGTTTTAAACGCTGTTGTAAGATTTGATACTTTCTCTAAAAGCATAACTAATTCCATTCTACATGCAATATATATAGCTGTTGGTATACTATCATTTGATGATTGACCTTTATTTACATGATCATTCGGATGCACGGGAGCTTTTGTTCCTTTCTGAGATCCTAATAACTCGTTTGCATAATTAGATATTACTTCATTCATGTTCATATTCCACGAAGTACCACTTCCAGTTTGAAATACATCTATAGGAAAATTATCTATAAGCTGTTTCTTTTTTATTATAGTATGCGCAGCGTTTATAATTGCATTTGCTCTTTTTTTATCTAAAATCCCTTTTTTATTGTTTACAATTGCAGCATGTTTTTTTACTAGTGCAAGAGACTGTATAAGCCTAGGATGTATTCTTAGCGAAGATATAGAAAAGTTTTCAACTGCACGCTGTGTCTGAGCACCCCAATATACGTTTATAGGAACATTTACCTTTCCCATAGAGTCTGTTTCTACTCTAAACTTACCCATTGATTTCTTTTTCATGATAATTTCCTCCTAATGATAATTACATAAATGATTTCAAATTGCACCATTTCATAACAAAATATAAAATAAGATGTAATTGTTAATATATCACTCTTTAATTCCAGTAACTTTATTTACTGTATATAATGATTATATATAAACTTACATTTCATAACAATATCACACTTACTAGAAGTAAATGACAACAAATAACATCCTTTTAATAAAGGTTTAATTATTTGCTATTTCATAAGTTCTTTTTCTAAAAGTGCAACAAGCCGTATCATGACCTGCGTATCATATTTACAATATAGTGCAATATCTTTAATACTTATTTCATCCTTAAGACTACATTTAAGTACTTTTTCATAAAGTATTTTTATATAAGGGTGTGTATGTGTCCATTTAAATGTTTTATTGGTATCATCTATCATTTTTATATAAAAATAATTTGCTGCCATTCCTTCTTTCACTTTACAAGAACTATAGTCATCTTCTAGAAAAACAGAAGTGAGTGTTTTTAATGATATTTTACCCTTCTGCAAAGGGTGATATATATGAAGATTTAAAAATATTTCCTGCAAATCAACAATGCGCATAAGCACAGATGATGCTTTATGTAATTCTCCAGAAAGCTCCGAAAGTTGTTTAATAGCATCACCCTCAAAACAACTATCATATACAATAATTGACCCGGCTTTTTTAAGAGCTGCATACAATTCTTGCCACATAAGAATTCTTTTATCAATACTTGGTGGCATCGCCCACAATTGAGTGTGAATAGGAGTATTGGGCCCTTCTTGCCATTGTAATGAAAATAAAAATGGGATAAGCTCCCACGGTTGAGAATAAGGAAAAAATGGCACTGCACTTGTAAATGCTTCAAAATCAAGATAGTAGCGAGGATATGAAAGTTTTTTTATAAAATCTTTTACATCATCAGAAGAAAAAAACAACTCATTGTTTAGTACAGCATCAATTTGTCTCTGCACTGTTTCTGTTACATCTATATCCTGTGGTATTTGGCTTATTTTTGTAATTCCCTGACTAAGAAGATCTTCTATAAGCACTTTTGATTTCCGAAGAGTTGTAATACTATCTATGTCTTCTTTGTTATCAATAGAACATGCATCGCAATATCGTCTTGTACATTTTTCCCAGCTATTTATATCTAAGATGGTTTCTTTTTTAATATGAGTTAAAAACCCCACAATTTGCGGAGTTATACCTTCTAGATATTTCTCTATTTTTAGAGTAATATCCGACTCTTTCCAAGATATATTCTCATAAAACACATCTACTTTTATTGACTCCCAAAAAAAACCATCCACAAACTGTAAAAAGATCTTTGCTACGGGTATGTTATACTTTTTACAAGCATAAAGAACAAACGATGCATATACTTTATGATCACGACGCATTCCTACTGCAGAAACAGGAAAATGAAGTATCCACCCACCCAACGACGCATGCCAAGTACAAAATGGGATATATACTGCAAGGATATCATCTATTGTTAATACAGCTCCCATTATGCTTCGTATATTATGCGTATCTGATGTTTTCTCCAAAGATTTAGCATTAGGATTGTTTTGCAAGATGTCTAAACTTTGTCTTACCGCATCGTCAATTGTGTCTGTTTCTATATGCTTTGCTTGTCGTTGAGATTTACCCTGAGAAAAAGCCGTTAATACCCGTAGCTGCTCTCTAATAGCAGATGCCATAATTATTGATTTACATCCATTAAAATGCAAATAATATGCTCTTCGCGGACATGAAAAATATTCAACTGCTTCGTGGATAAAAAACACTTTATTTCCGATTTATGAGAGAATACGAATCACGTGCAATCTGTAATTCTTCTTTTGTTTCTATAACTGCAATTTTCACGTTAGAATAATCAGCAGAAATAATTCCTTCTCCTCTGTTTACATCTTCGTTTTTTATTGAATCAAGCTGCATCCCAATATTGGGAAGTGGCTCACAAATTCTTTTTCTCATCGCTGGATCATTCTGACCAACCCCAGCGGTAAATACAAGCATGTCTACAGTCTGCAAAAGCGCAGCATATGCACCTATAAACTTTTGAACAGAATGTGCAAACATTTCAAGTGCAAGCTCAGCTCGCTTATTGCCATTTATTGCCGCTTTCTCAATATCTCGCATATCATTAGACACTCCTGATATACCAAGCAACCCACTTTTTTTATTCATTATAGCATCTATCTCTTTTCCATCCATGTTCTGCTCCTGCAAAAACACAAGTATTGCAGGATCTATACTCCCACAACGAGTTCCCATCATAAGACCCTCAAGTGGAGTAAACCCCATAGTCGTATCTATTGACCTTCCTTTTTCTATTGCAGTAATTGAACATCCATTTCCTAAGTGGCATGTTATAAGATTAATATCTTCCGGTTTTTTTCCAAGACATCGTGCCCCCTCCCTACTCACATAATAATGAGATGTACCATGAAATCCATATCGCCGAATTCCATATTTTTTATATATCTCATACGGCAATGGATACGTAAAAGCAGCCGCAGGCATAGTTTGATGAAATGCAGTATCAAAAACAGCAATGTGTTTACAATGCGGAAATAGTTTTTTTGCAGCTTGTATTCCACTAAGATTCGCAGGATTATGCAATGGAGCAAAGGGAAGCAATTCTTCTATAGCACCCATAACATGATCATTTATCATAACTGAGCTAGAGTATATTTCGCCACCATGCACAACTCTATGCCCTATTGCATGCACTTGGTTTGTATCAGCAATAACACCTATTTCGGAATCAGTAAGCAAATTCATAACAACATTAAAAGCGTTTGTATGATCTGTTATCTTTTGTATATGATGGCTTCTTTTTGTTTGACTTTGATACAATACAATTGCATCTTCTTTCCCTATTTTTTCTACTACCCCCTTACAAAGGCTGTGTTCTTGAGGGAACGAGAATATTTCATATTTAAGCGACGAACTTCCGCAATTAATTACAAGGATGATAAAAGGCATGTTCTCCATAACAATATGTATTTTTATTATATCAGACTCTATACTGTATATACAGTAATTATAAAAATTTACATTAAAACTTCATGTATAAGTGGGATGTTTTCTTCTTTCTTTGCATCATTACAAAGCACATACGCATTTTGCACAATGTCTTTTACTGTGTCTAAAACATCTAAAGTTATAAAATCTTCATAATATAAAGTTGCAAGCACCTCTCCCTTTGTTACGAAGTCATTCTTTTTTTTATTTAAAATAACTCCTGCCGTGTAACAAATATCATCTTCCTTTGTTGCCCGTCCAGCCCCAAGAAGCATTGTCGCATGGCCTATAGAAAGTGCATCTATATGTTTTATGTGTGCTGTTTCATTCGCACATACCTCTAATGTTTTAGGAGAACCAAGATATGTATTATTGTGCAAAGCATTCATATCTACTCCACAAAGAGTAATAAATTTTTCAAACATTTCCATTGCCTTTCCATTAGAAATAACTTTCTGCATCATTACAAATCCATTACTATAATCAACACGATTATCTCTTTGTGCAAAAGCAATACCAACAAGAGTAGAAAGCAAGTCTTTTACATCTTGAGGCCCTTTTCCCTGCAGTACATCAATTGCTTCTTTTAACTCCAAAGCATTACCCACTGCTTTTCCTAGTGGCTGGTCCATATCCGAAAGAACACAACATACTTTTCGATTGCATTGCGTACCGATACTCTTCATTGTATGAGCAAGTTCTCTTGCTTCAGATATGGTTTTCATAAATGCCCCAGAACCAACCTTTACATCTAAAATGATTCCATCAGACTTTACAGCAAGTTTTTTACTCATAATAGAAGCTGCTATAAGAGGAACGCTCTGTACGGTACCCGTAACATCTCTAAGAGCGTATAATTTTTTATCGAGCGGTGCCAATTCATCAGAATACCCTAAAAGCGCAGAATTACATTCTTTAATCATGGTATCTACCGAAATATTATTGGGATTAAAATGGAACCCCTCTAAAGATTCTAGCTTATCCATAGTTCCACCAGTATGTCCTAATCCTCGACCCGTAAGTTTTACAACAGTAAAATCAAGTGCCGCTAAAATTGGAATAAGTGCTAGCGTTATTTTATCTCCCACCCCTCCAGTAGAATGCTTATCTATAACAAAATTATCACTTAAAACTGAAATTTGCTTTCCAGAGTGGAGCATTGCATTTACAAGAGAAAAAAGCTCCTCTTCATTTAAGCCATTAAAATATACAGCCATCAAGAATGCACTCATCTGATAATCAGGAACACTTCCTTGTTGATACGCTTCACACAAACAAGTAATATCATTTGAACTAAGCGTTTTACCATCACGTTTTGCTATAATACAATCTATTGCTCTCATCTCCTTAACCTCCTTTATTATGTATTGTTTTACTTATAAATTTTCCTTATTAAAAAAATCAGGAAGCACCTCTTGTGCAGACCATATTTTATATGAGTTAATACTTTCCTTTATACTGCTACAAATAAGAATAGAATCTTTATTCATAAATTCAACTGCAACCTGCCTACATGCACCACACATACTCACAGGTCCATCAGTATCAGCTACAACGGCAAGTGCTACAATGTATTTTGCCCCGTTACATATACCATTATATATTGCAACTCGTTCAGCACAACAAGAAAGTCCATATGATGCATTTTCAACATTTGCTCCCCCATATATTTTCTCATTATCCGCAAGCATCACTGCACCTACTTTAAACAAAGAATACGGAGTATATGCTCTCGCTCTCCAGTCAATTGCCATTGGAATAAGCCTTTTGGCATATGATATAGCAGTGCTACTACTCATTAATATGATCCTTTTTCTACACTCACACCCTTTACTATTTCAACACCAGCACTTGTACCAATACGACATGCACCAGCATCTATCATAATCATGGCTGTTTCATAATTTCGAATACCCCCGGCAGCTTTTACCTTCATCCCGTCACCTATAGAACGTGCCATGAGTGCAACATGTTCTTTTGTTGCACCAGCAGTTCCAAACCCTGTTGATGTTTTTACAAATTCCACTCCCACATGAGTACAGATTTCACATAGCTTTATAATGTCTTCATCTTTTAAATAGCATGTCTCTAAAATAACTTTTACCAGAACATCTCTTTTGTGTTTTTTCCCCGCCTCATGCACTGCAGTATATACCCGCCCGATATCATTTGCAACATAATCATAATCTTTTGAAAAATACGCACCCAAAGCTACTACCATATCTATTTCTGATGCTCCCTTATCTACTAGCACACTTGCCTCAAATGATTTTGTTTGCATATCTTGTGCACCTAATGGGAATCCAACTACGGTGCAAACTAATGAAATAGAATCTTGTAATTTATGGGCACACAAACTCACCCATTGTCCCGATACACAAACACTTGCAAAGCCATATTGCTTTGCAATATCACATAATACACATATATCTTGCTCTGTAGCTGTAGATGCAAGTAAAGTTGCATCTATATACGATGAAATATCTCTCATACATCTAGTATATCATATTGCATCCAATATAACATTGGATTAAGAATGAAAATATACTATAAAGTTTTGCTTGTTTTTTTATTTACATGAAACATAAGTACGGTAAGATCAGATTGTCTTACCCCTGATATTTTAGACGCCTGTTGTAGTGTTGCAGGTTTTATACTTGAAAGTTTTTCTCTCCCTTCAGAAGAAATTCCCATAACATTCTTATAATTAAAATCTCGTCCCAAAACAATTGTTTCTTTCTTTTTCATTTTCAAAATCTCTTTTTGTTGCCTATTTATGTATCCTTCATATTTCACTTCAACTTCAACGTGATGAAGATCCTCCTTTTCGTATGAATTATCTATTAAAGACTCGTCAAAGTGTGATATCTCCTGCAATGTAAACTTCTGAGTTTTCAAAACCTGTAAGAAATTCTTTCCTGCAAAAGGTGCAAGTTCTGAAAATCTTTTTATGTCATCTTTTTTTATAGAACGTTGTGAAAGTATTTTTTTTAATTTCCCTATTGATTCTTTTTTTCTATTCATCTTATCTACTTTATCTTTTGACACCAACCCTATCTTGTATCCAATATCCATAAGTCGTATATCAGACGTGTTGTGTCGTAAATTCATACGATGCTCTGCACGAGATGTAAACATACGATACGGTTCTTTTGTGCCCATAGTAATTAAATCATCTATGAGAACGCCTATATATGCTTCGCTTCGACTCAAAATAAGTGGGTCTTTTTTCTCTAAATAACATATAGCATTTATTCCCGCAATAAGCCCCTGAGCTGCTGCTTCTTCATATCCCGATGTGCCATTTATTTGTCCCGCCAAAAACAAACCCGAAAGCATTTTAGACTCAAGCGATGCATATAGTTGAGAAGGATCACAATAATCATATTCAACGGCATAGCCTGGACGCATTATTTCCGCGTGTTCTAATCCACGTATAGAACGAATAAACATCGCTTGAATACTCTCAGGCAACGAGGTAGAAAGCCCATTAAGGTACATTTCTTGCGTAGAAAGCCCTTCTGGCTCTATAAAAATTTGATGCCGTTCTCGATCTGAAAATTTTTTTACCTTATCTTCAATTGACGGACAATATCTTGGACCAACTCCTGCTATTTTCCCCGAATACGCCGAAGAGCGGTGTATATTCTGTAATATTATTGAGTGAGTAGTATCATTTGTATATGTAATATAGCATGCAACTTGTTCTCTCTGAAAATTCTCCTGAGAAAAAGAAAAAGGACATATCTCATTATCACCAAAAAGTAAATTCACCTTAGAAAAATCTATAGAACGTCTATGTATACGTGCAGGAGTTCCTGTTTTAAGTCTTCCCAGTTGAAGTCCAATTTTTTTAAGAGATTTATCAAGATAATGTACAGCAGGCTCTGCAAGCCTTCCTGCACTCGTACTATATTCTCCTATAAACACTTTTCCATTAAGAAAAGTCCCCATAGTAAGCACTATTACTTTTGCCTTATACGTTTTTCCACATTCTGTTATTATTCCCGTCGCTTTTTTTGACATATTTGATGTAGCACCCAAATACATAATTTCAGATACAGTGCCTTGTATAAGATAAATGTTTTTTTCATTCTCTATTGTTTTTTTTGCTTCTATTTGGTAGGCAAGCTTATCTGCTTGTGCTCTTGGAGCTTGTACAGAGGGCCCCTTGCTTCTATTTAAAATACGAAATTGTATCATTGTCTTATCAATAAGAGTTCCCATTTCTCCACCAAGAGCATCTATTTCACGAACCATATTTCCTTTAGCAAGACCTCCAATAGCAGGATTACATGAAAGCTTGCCTATTGTATCTAAGTTCTGCGTTATAAGTGCTGTTATAAATCCCTTACGTGCTAAGGCAAGCGACGCTTCAATTCCCGCATGTCCTCCACCAATTACAATTGCATCAAAATCCATACTTTTATACTACCATTTTTATACTTTCTATACATAATAAAAATCAAAATACAATACTCCAACATAACATTAAAAATTGTTTATACGACAATTAGTGTTAGTTAAAAACCATGATAATAATCAATATACTGGTGGTTTTTGTAACCCAATGTTTCAATATGCTTGTGGCTATGCACTCTCTCAAAAAAACAATGATATGTTAAAATTAGATACTACTTTATTATTCCTACACCAGTAATTAAGAATATAAACTCAAAGAATTTCGTATTGATTTTGTACTATTCCAAAAAATTGGTTTGAAAATTAACAATTAATGTTTATAATTAAATAGGAAGCTACTTGAACTCATGATAATAGTACATATATGCGGTGGTCTTGGTAACCAAATGTTTCAATATGCCTGTGGCTATGCACTCTCTCAAAAAAATAATGATACGTTAAAATTGGATACTACTTACTTTTGTTATAGTGATCTCCGAAAATATGAACTCAAAGAATTTCGTATTGATGTTCCTTTTGCTTCGGAGGAAGAAATTATAGAATTACAATATGAATATGAAACTATTTTTGCTACAATTAAACGAAAAATAACCAGAAAAAAAAGAAAACTCTCACGCTATTACTACCAAGAACCTCATTTTCATTTTGATAAAAACATACACACTCTTTCGGGAAACATTTACTTAAAGGGATATTGGCAGTGTGAGAAATATTTTCTTGTATATAAACACGACCTTTTAACTCATTTTACTTTAAAAAACAAACTTTCCAAGAAAAGTGAAGAATATAAAAAAATCATACGCAGTACACAATCCATTAGTATTCATATAAGAAGAGGCGATTACGTAACCCTTTCCTCTGTTTACAAACAATATAATTTAAAATACTATAAAACCTCCATAACGCATATAGAATCAAAAATCAGAAATCCTCACTATTTTATTTTTAGCGATGATTTAGAATGGACAAAAAAATACCTCAATTTTATAAAAAACAGTACCTTTATAGAGCTGGATACAACCACTCCTGATAGTGAAGAAATATATTTAATGAGTATATGCAAGCACAATATCACTGCTAACAGCACATTTAGCTGGTGGGGTGCATGGCTTAATCAGAATCCAAATAAAATAGTTATTGCTCCCCAAAAATGGTTTTGTGACACTACTATAAATACAAAAGATATTATTCCAAAAAATTGGTTTAAAAATTAATAATTAATGTTTATAATTAGATGAGGAACTACTTGAACTCATGATAATAGTACATATATGCGGTGGTCTTGGTAACCAAATGTTTCAATATGCCTGTGGCTATGCACTCTCTCAAAAAAATAATGATACGTTAAAATTAGATACTACTTACTTTTATTATAGTGATTACCGAAAATATGAACTCAAAGAATTTCGTATTGATGTTCCTTTTGCTTCGGAGGAAGAAATTATAGAATTACAATATGAATATGAAACTATTTTTGCTACAATTAAACGAAAAATAACCAGAAAAAAAAGAAAACTCTCACGCTATTACTACCAAGAACCTCATTTCCATTTTGATAAAAACATACACACTCTTTCGGGAAACATTTACTTAAAAGGGTTTTGGCAGTGTGAGAAGTATTTTCTTACATATAAGCACAATCTTTTAACTCATTTTACTTTAAAAAACAAACTTTCCAAGAAAAGTGAAGAATATAAAAAAATCATACGCAGTACACAATCTATTAGTATTCATATAAGAAGAGGCGATTACATTGACACTGTTAAGAAAAAAGGTCGTACATTTAATGTTATTGGAATATTTGGACTATGTAGCATGGAATACTACAAAAAAGCCATAACACACATAGAATCAAAAATTAATAATCCCCACTATTTTATTTTTAGCGATGATTTAGAATGGACAAGAAAACATTTCAATTTTATAAAAAACAGTACCTTTATAAAGCTTGATACAACCACTTCCGATAGTGAAGAAATATATTTAATGAGTATATGCAAGCACAATATCACTGCTAACAGCACATTTAGCTGGTGGGGTACATGGCTTAATCAGAATCCAAATAAAATAGTTATTGCTCCCCAAAAATGGACGAATGATCCCACTAAAAATCTCAAAGATATCATACCCAAAGATTGGATGTGTTTATAAATAACTCAAATCAAAACAAAAATACACGGTTGTTGTAAAGTTATAATAATTTTGAAGAGTCACTATAATTCACAAGTACTCTTGCAAGTATGTTTGTAGGGTCAATCAATGGCACAGTGATATTTGATTGATTAATTGCAAGCGGTATCTCTGTGCATCCCATAATAATACTCTGAGCCCCCCGATCTATAAGTTTTTTAGACTCTTCTATAAGAATATTCTTTGCATAATCACTTATATCATGAGAAAGTGCTTTAATACCATATTGCGGGTGATAAATTGAATTGTGTACTCGTGTTTTCTGCTCTATGGTTTCGGGATAAAGAACGGTAATATTTTCTTGTTCAAATACTTGTTTATATGTGTCACACATATACGTACCTAAAGTCGCTAACACCCCTACAGTTAGGGGATCATACACAGACTCTTTAATATGCAATAAGACTTCTTGAACCATATGCACAAGTTGTAATGCATCTCCGAACTCTTTTTGCACACTTTCTTGTAAGACAGAAAATATAGCCGGCACGTGTGCCGAGTTACATGGAATACCCACAATTTCTACACCCATCGCATACATGCTTTTTACTATTCTAAATAACGCCTCTGCTGGATTTTTCATACAATCTGCATGAAGTACATATTCTGTTCTATCAGGGATATCACAAGAAAATGATATGTGCACAATAGGGATATGTTCCTCATCCTTATACGCTTTTGTATTTGAAATTATTTTCCTGTGAAGATCAACTCCTGCAAGAGGTCCTACTCCTCCTATTACTCCTACAATTCTTGCCATATGTTTTATTCCTCATACAATCTTTTCTTAAGCAATAAGAATAATTCATCTTTAACATCTGGGAACTGCTTCTCAATATCTACTATTTTTTTCTTTGCCTTATCTATGTTTTGCTGAGAAATATGCTTTTGTAACACTTCATATTCTTTTATATACTTTTGAACCGTTGCTGATGTTGTATCTTTTCTTCCTATAAGCTGGAATATTTCTGTAGATTTCTTTTTTCCTCTTACTCGTATATTTTCTAAAAACCGGAAAATAAAAGTATCTGCTGTCTTGTTTCTTGCATGCGACGATACAATAATATGAGAATTGTACTTTTTATTTTCAGACTCTAATCTGCTCGCTAAATTTACAGAGTCCCCAATAACAGTAAAGTTCAACCGCTCATCAGATCCAACAATTCCAATCATAATGTCTCCAGTATTAATACCTATGCGAGTATTAAAATGCACATCTTTATGTATAGTTTTTATTTTTTTATTTATATCATTAGCAGCAAACTGCATAGCAAGGGCTGCATTAAGCGCCTGTTCTGCCGAATTGTTTTTTTCATCAAACGCCCCAAATATTACCATAATAGCATCGCCTATAAATTTATCAATTATACCGTCATTTACTCTTATCTTACTCCCCATTTCAGAAAAATATATTTCTAAACACTTACATAATATTTCTGGATCAACTTTTTCCGAAATACTAGTAAACCCTTCAATATCAGAAAACATAATTGTTACATCTTTTTTTTCTTTCATGTGAGGCCGTAATCCATATAAAGCTTCAAAAGACTGTTTCACTACAACATCGGGAACAAATTTTCTAAATGATGTAAAGCTACCTTGTACATCGTTATATACTTCTCCTATATCTTGTACTTCTTTAATATGAAAAAAATCAGGATATATAAATCTCTTCTTAAGAGACAAGGTTTTAAGTTCTGTCATAAGCATTGAAATACCCAAAAGCGGTCTTAAAATAACTTTTGATGATTGATACATTATAAATATAAATATAAATATAAACCCTATAAATAACCACACAATAATTTTTGTAACATATTTCCATGATGAATTTATATCACCTCTACTTGTTACGGTATATATATTCCATGATATACCAGGAAAAGAAGCTAAACTCCTATGTGTATATATATACTTTACATCATTAATAGAAATAGCTCCCGTAGTAAGTCCTCTCAATAAAAAATTTCGAAGAATTCTACCCTTGGAATATTTAGGGAAAAGAACCGATAATAATATTTGAAATGTATCTTTTTTAGAGAGAGATTTCTTTATTAAATCATCTGAAGAAATAGAAAATATATTTTTTGAAAACAACTTCATTTCTTTGCTACTATCTATATCTTCTGCTTTTAATAAAGCTACTTTTCTTTCTCCGTCCGCTGTGAAATACTCTCTAAATATTTTTTCATATTTTCTATTGTTTTTATCACTCAAAGCTATAATATTTCTTGTGGTATCTGTAATTATAATACTTCCCACCGCACTAAACGATAAGTCCCTTAAAAACTGAGTTAAATACGCAAGCCCTACATCAACACCTAACACTCCCTTAATGTTTTTTCTTATTATTTTTCTAGAACCTGTAATGCCTAAAAGAGAATCGGTAAAAAATATATACGGGTCTGTCCAAATCACATTATCAGCACGCGCTATTTTATACCATTCTCTTTTACGAGGATCATATCCTGTTCCATCATAAGACACTTTTAATGGCTTATATTTTCTAATAACTGTAATGTCATTTCCACTATGCACCCATCGCTCTGTAACTTTTTTTCCATCACGTAGCACTATCCGATCACTTATTACATTGTTTTTATCAATTCGCTTTACCATATAGAAATCTCCATTATTGTTTCCAAAATAAAGTGCATTAATTTGCCCATTGTTTTTTATAATATTTCTTGCAATAGATAAAAATAAATCAGAATCAAACCCCTTCTGGAAAAGATTAGGATTTGAAAAGAGACCGTACATTGTTTTTAATTGTTTTACGGCACCTAATACATAATTGTCTAATTGACTTTGTATTTTACTAGATGCCTCAGCCTGGGTTTGTAAATCTGACTGTTTTGCAATAACATCTCCCTGCCAGTTCACTAAAAAATATATAATAATAAAAAACAAAAACAAAAAGACTATTATTATTCCCTGTAAAAAAAAGCCAAGAGAGAATGTTATATGTTTTTTAATAAATTTTTTCTTATAAATAATCGCAATTCCTCGTATTGCTTTGTTTACTATTACAAAATATAAACAATTATTCTATATTCTTTGAATAAGATGATACTTCTTTCAACTTCCGATTATTTCCTAGTTTTTTAGAGTGAATCGCTGCCACAGCACAAAAATTAGTATTTACAATGAGTACTGTTCGCATAGGATCTATGATAGGATCTATTGCATAAAGAATAAGCAAGATTGTTTCAACAGGGAGCCCAAGTGGCAAAAATGCAATTGAAATAACACTTAATGTTGCAAAACCAGACGCCCCAGCAGTTGCAAGGCCAGCAAATAATAACCCAAGGGCAAGTATAAGTATTTCAATAAAATTCAATGAAATACCATAAAGCTGAACTACAAACACAGAAACTACTCCAAAATAAGCAAGGTTACCATATCGAGCTAACACTATAGAAAGTGGAGTGAAGAGTCTTCCAAAATTTATACTTACTCCCAATTTGGTATTTAACGCATGAATTGAGGGAGATATAGTTGCAATACTGTTTTTTGTAGTAAATCCTACAAGAGTCGGGTAAAACGATGCAGAAAATACTCTAAGTGGTGATTTTCTTATAAAAATACCTGTCCCAACACTATTTAAAACAAGCAATATTAACGAAAGTATATAAAACGTAGCTATAAGTCTCATTGTAGCGTTTATAACGGTAAATCCCATACTCACCGTTTGAAACGAAATAATACATATAAGCCCCAAAGGAAGTGCTGTTAAAATCCATTTAACAAGCATCTGGAATATTTTGAATATGCTTTCAAAAAACACAATTACAACATCTCCCTGATCCTCTCCTCCTTCTTTTGTATGAATAAGACCTGCTGCAACTCCCATAATAATAGAAACAAACGCAAGTGCAAGTGCATTTGCGTTTACAAAAGCCTCAGAAATATTTCCTGGAATTATTATTTTAAGAAATTGAACTAAAAAACCATCTTGCACAGTATCTTGACTTGCCGTGCTAAGATTAAAATTGAGAACATTTGCTTGAGTTCCAATATATTCTGACAGTATCCGTGCTTGCTCTACAGGAATATTTCCCGGGTTAAAAGCAAACCCAATAACTAACGAGATTATGATTATTGAAATCATAAGAACAAGAACTACAACGAATGCATACATCGTAATTTTTTGCATTGTAGGGTCTTGAATAAATCGTCCAACACTCGCTATAATTGCTGATACAAGTATAGGAATAATTGTCATTTGTATAAGGAGTAAATATATATCACCAAAATTACCAAGATTTAATGCCAAGCTGGGGAAATAAATACCTATTAAAACTCCTACCCCCATTGCAGAAAAAACAACAATAGGATTCCTTAGAAATTTACCAAAATTCATCTTTTTTATCCTCTTTCCTTTTTTATTTTTTATATTTTTCTAATAGCTCTTTAGCCCCTGTTGGAATATCCATGGACTCCAACACAAGGTTAACAAAATATGAGAAATGTGCTGCTTCTGCAGGCATAGCTATTGCAATTGGATCTTTGCGATCCTTAATGACAACTGGCTTTAAATAAAGGTTTGTTTGTGGGTTTTGAGTTATATATTTTGTAATCTCCATTTCATCCCTATATATTCCAAAAACTTTAGAATTACCAAGCGCATCCAGAACATCTTCCCACGTATCAAGCAAAACGAATTGTGCATAAGGGAAATTCACTTTTGCATATCTCTCATAAGAAGAATTCTTTATAACTCCTAGCCTTCCAGAAAATGTTCGCAATATTTCTATTATTTCATTATCATTGGAGCTTACCTTTGCAAGTTGAACTCGATTGAGTAAAAGCGCCTGATTAAAAACAATGTAAGGATTGCTAAAAATAACTTTTTGAGAACGATACAGAGTTCTACTTAGTTTTGATATAGCAACATCTATCTTCTTAGCAAGAATCAAAGGGATAAGATTATTAAATGATTTTGCATTTCTATTAATTTTTAATGAAACATTTAATAAAACTGCAATTCTCTTTGCAATATCTACATCAAGCCCAACTAATTCATTCTTTTTGTTTTTAAAAAAAAACGGGTATTGATCTTTTTCTATCATTCCAACAATAAGAACACCCCTTTTTTGTACTTCCGCTATTTTTCTTCCTTGTGCAACAATCTGAGAAGTTCCGCATGGCACTAAAAAAACAAAGATAATTAAAACACATAAGATTATTCTTTTATATTTCATGCTATTTTTTAATACTACTCCTTAAAACATATATATCACTTAAATTTACAATTATTTTTTAAGTAACCTGACATTAAAACTATATCGTAAAATTAATATGAATACTAAACTATTAAATTCTTATAAATATGCTTAAATAATTCTAAATACTATTATTACATGTTTTTTATTTATTTGTCAATCATTTTTTTTTAAAAACACCATAAAAACTCACAAAAATTACGCATTTAATACATAATCATGCACCATAAATTAAGCAAAATTATAATTCATACCTATTCCACCTTAAGTAGGCCCATCATCCCCGCATCTTCATGCTCTAATATGTGACAATGATATACATATAAGCCCTTAGTTTTTGTAACAGGGAATGCAATTTCCACTACACTTCCTCGCGGTAAATATATAGTGTCTTGCCATCCTTGATAATCCACAGGAGGACTTTTCCCATTTACAGATATCACAATAAAACTACTTGCATGGACATGAAAACTGTGATCAAACGAACGCATTCCTCTGTCTTTATTGATAAGAGTCCACTTCTCTATGGTATTTGCCTTGCTTATAGTATCTACACGAGATTCTGAAAATGTTTTTCCATTGATAGTGAATGGTGCATCTACCCGCATATTTCCCCCAGAGAAAATAAATGTTCTTTCTTTAGCAAAAGTACTAGGAATAGTTAAGATATCTATAGAAAGTTTCTTTGGTATGTTCTGAACAACGGATTTTGTATCTTTTACATAGACGGTGAGAATCTTTTGATTATCATTTCTTTTCGAAAACCGTTTCGCAATCTGCCTTCCTCCACTATTTCTTCGTATGCTCATAAAAGAAAATCCCCCTTTGGGTGCCCTTCTTGTATCAACAAGCAATTCTACTCTATCTCCAGCAGGTATAAACACAGTATCTACTTTTTCTGGCGTATCTAAGATACCTGTATCGCTTGCCAAAAGATACATGGGCATATTTTTATCTATTCCCACGCGAATTTCTTGAGCAGTAGAAGCATTTAATAATCTAACTCGTATTATTCCCTTGGGAACATTTAACTCTGGAGAAAATTGCCAATTAGTAAGTATGTAGTTACCTCTATATCCTGCCATCATATAATCCATAGTGCTTGGATTGTAGTCTATGTTTTGTACTTCATCTACAACTTTATCTGAAAGTATAAGTACAAAATCATCTTTCCCATACGTACGTGGAAGTCTCATTTCTGCTGGATTGTTTTTATCCTCTATAAGTGCAACACCTATAAGCCCACGATATACTTGTTCTGCAGTCGTGCCATGCAAATGGGGATGAAACCATGTTGTACTTCCCGGTTGGTCTACAGTAAACGTAATATTTGTTGAACCACGAATGTCTATGGGATAAAACACTCCATCAGCATATGTTGGCATATCTTTTACACCATGCCAATGCACCGATGTTTCTACAGGGAGAGTGCTTTTTATGTTGGCTTGAACTACATCTCCTCTGTCCATTTTTAATATGGGACCAAGAACTTTTCTATTGTTTTTTGTATTTTTGCTTTCATAGTATAGTGTTGTGAAATTTGCATGCGACTCCGTGTCATCATTAGAAAAGTTTGCAGTAAGAGAAAATGCTCTTGTTTGTATTCCATCAGTAGTTGTACTTAGACTTCCTTCTTCAAGTGGTGGTATATAAAGCAGTTCAGCAAAAACAAACAACACTTTAAAAAAAAGCATTACAAAAAATATATATTTTAAAAAGCCCATAATAATTATATTATTATAGTACATATAATTATAAAGCTATATAAATATTATAGGTTTTTTTTTTAAAAACTACTACCTTACAGCAATGTTGTTTTGTATAAGTTCTTTTTTTATGGTTGCAATTGTATACTCTCCATAATGCACCATAGAAGCAATAAGTGCTGCATCAGCTTTTCCACGACGAAATACTTCTACAAGATGCTGAGGAACTCCCGCTCCACCAGATGCAACTACTGGTATAGTTACCGATTCTGAGATAAGTTTTGTAAGAGTGCATTCATATCCACCTTGAGTACCATCGGCATCTATACTATTAAGTACAATTTCTCCTGCCCCTCTGCTTTCTGCTTCCTTTGCCCACGCAAGCACATCTTTATCTGTACGTTCTTTTCCTCCTCTAATTACTACTCTATATCCACTCGGCATACTTATATCAGCACAAGCATCAATCCCTAGTACAATACATTGATTTCCAAAACGCTGTGCTCCCTGTGTAATAATATCTGGATCAAACACTGCAAGTGAATTCACACTTATTTTTTCTGCACCATTTAAAAGAAGATTGCGCATGTCTTGAATTGAACCTATCCCCCCCCCAACAGAAAAAGGAATAAAAATATTTCTTGCAACTTTTTCGACAACATCTTGCATAATGCTTCTTTTTTCTGACGATGCTGTAATATCATAAAACACTAATTCGTCTGCACCTTGTTCATAATATCGTTTTGCAAACTCTACAGGATCTCCGATATCTTTATTCTCTTTAAATTTTATTCCTTTTGTCACTTTTCCATTTCTAACATCAAGACACACTATTATTCGTTTTTTGAGCACTATATCACCTTTGCTATATGTTTAAAAAAATTAAATATAAGTTGTAGTCCTTGTTTTCCTGACTTTTCTGGATGAAATTGCGTTCCAAATACAGAATTATGCACTATAATTGACGCAAACGGGATGCCATATTCTGTTACAGCAAAAACATTATGCGTATGCATGCAATCAAGATAATATGAATGTATAAAATAAAAAGCGGTTTCACCATCAATTGTATTAAAAAGCGGATGGTTTTTGTACATGGATGAAAGTTTTACATCATTCCACCCCATATGAGGATTTTTTAAGCCCGTTATATTGTTTTGATAAAATGTTTGAGAAAACGACTTACATTCTCCAGAAATAACATCCAAACAATCTTTATCTCCCTCTTGTGTAAGAGAAAGGAGTACTTGTGCTCCAACACAAATCCCAAGAATTGGCATTCTCTCTTGAGCTAGCTTTTGAAGGGGTTTTGTAAAACCTCGTTTATTGAGTTGTTCTATCATGAAAGAACCATCCCCTACTCCAGGAAGAATTATTGCATCGGCTTCGCATAAATCATCAGAATAGTAAGACATTGAATGTGCTCCAACACCAATATGAGAAAGAGCCGAAAACACAGATGCTATATTGCCCGCACCGTAATCAATACTATATACTCTTTTCTTCATACAACTATTGCATCAACATGTTTATTGTTTCATTTAAAAAAATATTTGCAACTTCATTAGCTAAATAGACGTTATTTATAATAACTACCCCGCTATCAAACATGATTTCGGGAAGAAGGCTGTTATAAGTACCGAGTGCTTTAAATAAAAATGGAAGCACAAGTTTTAATGTGGTAAATTCCACTCTACTTCCTTTATATGAAAGAGCAAATGAAAGGCTTATAACATCTTCTTGTGTCAAAGAAGGTTCATTTATTACGAGCGCTCCTTTCCCTAACCCCAACTTATAATCAGAAAAATATTCTTGAAAAATACTTGTATTGCCCGTAAACCAAAACTTTTTATTTGAATACTGAGTTATTTTGAGCATTCTTAATTCTTTGGGAAACTCTCGGATAAAACGAATGTTTTTTACTTGGTCTAACGACATGCCTGTAGTCAATAAAAACATATACGCATATTCTATGTCCACAATATAAAACATGTCGTTATTTATAACACTCCAATATCTATTGGTATCATCTAAGGATTTCCCTTTCATTTTTTTCATAACTACTATGCGACCAAAACGATTTATTTTTGGGGTTTCAATAGCAACAACACTTGCATTATTATCAAAAACGCTTATAGAAAAAGATGTTATGTATTCGGATAACTTCGCTTGAATTCCTTTCTTCCCCACAATTTTTGTAATAATAGCTTGATCTGCTACTTTTGAAAGAAACTTTGCGTTTTCTACAAAAGGGAAAGACAGCACTGTGGTTTTATCCTTTATGGATGCACATTGTGTCAATAATACAACAATAAACCCTAGAAGTATGATTTTTTTTATCTTTTTTTTACTCATTTCACTTCTATTATAACTTGTATTGAATATTCTAAAACGTGTATTGTCTGTAGTGGCACAGTGCTTATTTCTTGCTCATGAGAAGCATATATAATATCAGTTGCAAGTACTTCATTTTTTAAATATTCCTTAAAGGCTGTAATAGCTTGCTTTACTTCTTCTGGAAGAGAAATAAAAACCACTTTGATTCTATCTGTTACACTAAAATTATTTTGCTTGCGTATATTTTGAATTAACCGAACTATATCTCTGACAATCCCTTCCTGAATAAGTTCTTGGGTAAGTTGTGAATCTAAAGCTGCTGTAAGAGAGCCTTCATTGAGTACTTTAAGCGCGTCTTTTTCTTTCCGTTCAATAATAATGTTTCCTTCGTTAAAAATTATCTCTTTCCCCTCTACATCAAGTGCAATATCCTTTCCATCAAGAATTGCCCGTATATGCTCTACTGAAAGTTTTGAAATAACGTCTGCAGCCTTTTTCATATGTTTTCCTAATATTTTTCCCAGCACCTTATAGTTTGCTTTTGCTTTATATTGCACCATGTCTTCTTCGTTCTGCCTAAAAACCACTTCTTTGACATTGAGTTCTTCTTTAATTATGTCTTCCATCTCATTAAGAGCTTGTCGTTCTTTATCTTCCTTTGTAAATAAATATACCATGCTTAGTGGTTGCCTATTTTTTATGTTATACAGGCTCCTAATTCCCCTTCCTAAAGCTATCGCTTTTCGTACAACTCGCATGGTATACTCAAGTCGCTCGTTTCTTTTCTTATTAGACGTTGGAAAATCACAAAGATGTATAGACTCTGGCATAGCATTTGTTTTTAAATTTTGATATATGGTCTCAGTTATAAATGGAATTACAGGGGCAGAAAGTTTTATAAAAGTAAGAAGTACACTGTATAGTGTTTCATATCCTTGAATTTTATCTGTGTCATTTGCACTCTTCCAAAAACGCCGTCGAGAGCGCCTAATATACCAATTATTGAGCAAATCTAAAAACCCATACAATTTCTGTAATACTACTGGTATATCATATTGTTCAAAACTACTTTCTACTTTTTCTATAAGAGCATTTCTCTCTGACTCTATCCACTCATCAAGCGGGTTAAGATATGCTTCTGTATCAGAATGTTTTGTATCGGTTGAGATTTCTATGCCATCAATATTGGCATAAGTCACAAAAAAACTATATGCACTCCAAAGTGGTAAAATAAAATTTTTCATTTCTTCTCGTACAGATTCATCACTATATCGAAGATCCTCTGCTTTAAGAACAGATGAGCTCATTAAAAAAAGCCTTAGTGCATCAGAACCAAAATTGTTTATAACTTTTATTGGATCAGTAAAGTTTTTCTCTGATTTACTCATCTTCTTTCCATCTTCTGCAAGTACAAGTCCATTTACGATAACATTTTTAAATGCTGGTTTTTCAAAAAGCCCGGCCGCTAAAACCATAAGAGTATAAAACCACCCTCTTGTTTGATCTAACCCTTCGCTTATAAAATCTGCAGGAAATGTTCTTTCAAAACTTTCTTTGTTTTCAAAAGGATAATGATTTTGTGCATAGGGCATTGCTCCCGATTCAAACCAACAGTCCAAAACTTCTGGTACTCGCCTCATTTCACTTCCATCGGGAGCATTCCATGTAATCTTGTCTATAAAATGTTTGTGTAAATCTGTAATGTGTTGTCCACTTTTCTTTTCAAGTGCTGAAATAGAATCTATTACTTCTATGTGAGTGCCATTCTCATTCATCCATACTGGTATAGGATTTCCCCAAAATCTATTTCTTGAAATTGCCCAATCACGTGCTCCCTCCAGCCAAATACCAAATCGTCCTTTTTTGAGGTGTTGCGGGTGCCACTGTATTGTATCGTTACATGCAATCATTATTTCTTTGAGTTTATTTACAGATACAAACCATGATCGCACCGCTCTGTATATAAGAGGTTTTTTAGTTCTATAGCAAAAAGGATAACTATGTAAATAGTTTTCTCGTTTTACAAGCATATTGTGGTCTTTTAAATAAGAAATAATCTGCTTATCGGCATCTTTTACAAACAGTCCTTTGTAATCGGGTACTTCGTCTGTAAATCGACATTCATCATCTATAGGACAAATAAGCGGAAGCTGCGCCTTTTTACACACTATATTGTAATCATCCTCGCCAAATCCACCTGCCATGTGTACAATTCCTGTTCCGTTTTCTACGCTCACAAAATCAGCAGAATGCACAACAAAACCACCTTGATCCGCAAGATACGAAAAATATGAAAAAATCGGACTGTATTGTATTCCCACGAGATCTTTTCCACTATGTCGCTTTTTTATGGTGTATTCTGAATCGTCTTTATAATAATGCAGAAGTCGCGCTTCTGCGAGGATGTATGTATCGTCAGTGCTTTTATCGAGAATTTCAACATAAATAATATCGCTATGCACTCCAAGCCCCATATTAGACGGCAATGTCCACGGAGTTGTCGTCCATGCTAAAAAATAGGTTTTTTGTCTTCCCTGTAAAGCAAAGCGAATCGTCACTGAAGGATCATTAACTTGCTGATACCCTCCGAGGTTAACTTCAAAATTAGACAAGGGAGTGGCAAGTGCAGGACTATACGGCAAAATATAATGACCTTGATATACATACTTTTTCTTCCACAATTGTGCAAACACCCACCATATGCTTTCCATATAATTGAGATCCATTGTTTTATAGTCGTTTTCAAAATCCACCCAACGCCCTAAACGTTCTATTATCTCCCGCCATTGCGATGTATAACGAGTTACGATAACTTTGCATTTTTCATTAAATTCATCTATGCCATAGCGTTCTATCTCATATTTTCCGGATATTCCAAGTTCTTTCTCAACTTCATATTCAACGGGAAGTCCATGGCAGTCCCACCCAAAATTCCGTTTTACAAAATACCCTTTCATTGTCTTATAACGAGGAATAATGTCTTTTACCGTTCCGGGAACAAAGTGGCCAAAATGCGGTAATCCCGTTGCAAAAGGTGGTCCATCATAAAATACAAATGGGTGTTTTTTTTTGTTTTTCTCAAGTGATTTTTGAAATATGTCTTGCTGTTTCCAAAACTGCTGGATTTCTTCTTCTAATTTTGGAAAATGTGCTTTAAGGTCAACAGAAGAATACATTATAACTCCTTAGGATCCATAGCTATCGGCTATCCTTGTCTGGCAAAGAATATCTCCACACAGATGAGTTATTTATTACTGCCTCATATGAAACATTAGGGGTTTTGTAATACGGTATTGTGATTTGCCCCCCCCTCGTTCGTAGTGTTATTTCTTTCTTCTTGTTTTTCTCATTAGAAATAGGGAATTTATAAATATCAAGTGTTCTATAAGAAGCGTATTGTGGAAGAGAAAAACTTAGTATGCCCACTTCATAGTGCTGGGTGGTTTCTTCTTGGTTTTTTCGTGAACGAAGTCCAATGCGAAATTTACTATTAGCTGTAATTTCTGCTCCCGGTGCTGGCACATGCTCAATGATTATACCATTTTCTTTTTTATCATTTTGAGATTCAGTTGGCAACACCACATTTCTTTCAGAAATATAAAATTCAACTGGCAATGAAAAAGATTCAATAATAGGATACATGTCATTAAAATAAAGTCCTGTCATATCGGGCATTATTTTCTTTGCTTCTTGAGCTTGTGCATCACCCTTCTCTTTTTTCTTTTGTACAACTTCTTGTAAATCTTTCCTTCCTCGGCTTACAATTAAATGAAGGGCCATGTTTTTTCCTGTTATTTTACTTCCAGGCAAGGGATCCTGAGCAATAATAGTTCGCGTTGCACTGTTATCAAATATTTTTGTTACTGTCGGTGTAGAGAAAAGTTCTTCAACTCCTGCAAATTGATCTGAGAAAAGTGATTGTACTTCACTAAAAAGTTTTCCTTTATAATTAGGAACTTTTGCAATAGCTACCCCTCGACTTACAATAACTTTAATTTCTCGTTGTTCTCGCACCACCATTCCTGGGGCAGGGTCTTGTTTTACTATTATTCCTTTATCCAAAGGATCGGCAGTATATTGCAATGCAATGCGCGAATATAGTTTTTTCTTTTGTAAAAGAATCGCTCCTTCTACAAAAGATTTCCCAACAATATTAGGCACACTTATTTGAGGTTGGGGTTGAAAAAACATATAAAATACTACCAATGCAGTAAGCCCTACAATTATACAAAGAAATAGGGCATATGCAGAAAAACCAAGCAATCGAGACAAAATTGACCGTTTGCGGTTCTTAAGCCAAGGCTTATTGTGGCGTAATATATCTTCTGTTTGATCTCTAGGTTCTATATGCGTCATTTGATAGTAATCTTAGTACTCTCTATATTATTATTGTAATACAAAAGCAAAATATGTAAATACATATATATGGGTTATCATGACCTATAAATTAAACAGAAAGTCTCAAAATAGCATAGCACACATGTCTCTCAAGTATAAAGCAACTTTAAACCAATTGCAATTTCAAATCGTAATATCTACAACAACCGCGTAGTAAGGAATGCTTTTTCTCCGCGAATAAAATCTTTCCACAATAATTTTTTCCTTTGCGGAAGTTGAAGCTCTGTTACACCTATAACACCCCGTGCTGTTTGTATAAGTATTCCGTGTGTATTATCACACCCAAGGACTGTGCCAGGTAGGGTTTTTTTCCCGCTATTATGTACTACTGTCATTCTCCATAGCTTCACAACACGGGGTTCTCCCTGCAAAGAAGGAACATATAAAGCCTTTGCCCCAAAATATGGTGGAGCAAATGCCCTAGAAAGTGCAACAATGCTTTTTGCACTTTCTAGCCATGTAATATGGCCATACGCAGATGATAATTTTGTACAATACACCGCATTGTCATGCAATTGCGTTGTGGCACGGGAGTATATTACATCAAAATCATATAATAGATCCTTAATACAATGTGCCCCATCATGGGCAAGTCGCAAAAGGAGCTCTTGTGTCGTTTCATTCACTTTTATAGGCGTGCGTGTTTGCATAAGTATATCTCCACAATCCATGTCTAAAGATATTTTTTGCAAGGTAAGACCTGTTTCAACATCTCCAGCAAGTATTGTAGCAGGAACAGGTGCCGCACCCCTAAACCGAGGTAAAAGCGATGGATGAACATTTACTGCCCCTCTCTTAAAAAGTGCTAAAAATCTTGGTCCAAAAATCTTACCATATGCAGCACACACAAGAATATCTGGAGAATACTGTACAATGACATCTCTCGCATCAGATCGCAAGCGTTCAGGCTGCAATAAAGGGATAGCATGCGCCTCTGCAAAATCTGCCACACAGTTTTTTTGTACAATATACCCTCGCCCTTTGCGTGTATTGGGCGTCGTAAGAATAGCACACACGCATTGCATATCAACAAGCACCTGTAAAATAGGAAGGGAAAAGTCTGTAGATCCCGCAAAAAGAATTTTTTTATGCACTGTGTGTATCTCCTTCCAACGGGTTTTTATACGCTTTAAGTGCTCGTTTTCTTGCAGATGTAGATATTTTATCTATAAACAATATCCCATCTAAATGATTCATCTCATGCTGAATAATTCTTGCAAGATATCCTTCTGCATCCAACGTAAATAGCTTTCCTTTCTGATTATGTGCTTCAATTGAAATAGCCTGTGGTCTTTCAACATCAGCATAAATACGTGGTATGCTCAAACACCCCTCCTCCATAACACTTGTTTCCAAAGAATACGTAGTTATAACAGGGTTTACAAAAATAAAATATTCTTCGTCTAATCGAGCAAAAAAACACCGAAAAGACGCATTCACCTGTGGTGCTGCAATGCCTACCCCTTTTTTCTCATCCATAATGCACCTCATTGCCTTTAAAAGTGTTTCTAAATTAGCATTAAATTTTTTAACTGGCTTCGCAATAGAAAGAAGCGTTTTGTGTGGATAATAAACAAGATTATACATACATATATAAGTATAATAAGAATTATGGATACTATTCGCAATGTAATTATAATTGGAAGTGGTCCTGCAGGACATACTGCCGCAATATATACAGCACGGGCAAGATTGCAACCACTGCTATTTGAAGGATTTATGGCTGGGGGAGTTGCCGCTGGCGGACAACTTACTACCACATCTTTGGTAGAAAATTTTCCAGGGTTTCAAGAAGGAATAGATGGTCCTGTACTCATGGAAACAATGCGGGCACAATCACAAAATTTTGGAACAGAAATCATAACCGAAACTGTAGAAAAAATTGATATCTCTAATCATCCTTTTGTTGTACATACACAAGGAAAAGAATTCAAAACAAAAAGCATAATAATTGCTACTGGTGCCACTGCGAAAAGACTTCACATAAAGGATGAAGAAACCTTTTGGGATAAGGGGATATCCGCCTGTGCAGTATGCGATGGAGCACTTCCTTTATTTAGAGACAAACCCCTACTCGTTATAGGAGGGGGAGATAGTGCATGCGAAGAAGCTTATTTTCTCACAAAATTTGGAAGCACCGTATATATAGCTGTTCGTCGTAATGTGCTTCGTGCTTCAAAAACAATGCAAGAACGGATTTTACACCATCCAAAAATTAAAATGCTTTGGGAAACACAACCAGAAGAAGCGCTGGGAAAAGAACATCTTGAATCTGTTATACTTTTTAACAGCAAAGACACATCAAAGAAAACCACATTGCATGTAAGCGGGCTCTTTTATGCCGTCGGTCATACTCCTAATACTGCATTTTTACAAAACACTGGACTACAAATGGATACCGTTGGATACATTATTACCGAACCCAAAACAACCTGCACTAACATCAACGGAATATTTGCGTGTGGGGATGTTCAAGATGCAAAATATAGACAAGCCATTACCGCCGCAGGAAGTGGATGTATGGCCGCATTAGATGCCGAGCATTATGTTAGTAGCTTATAATTTTCATATATCACAACTATAAGCGTGCTACTTGTTTTGTTCTACATAAACAAATGTAAAATTGTACTATAATTAATAGTATGCCTAACAGTGTGACTAAAGACGACTCATATACAGCTAAACATATTCAAGTACAAGAAGGTCTTGAAGCAGTTCGAAAACGCCCAGGAATGTATATCGGCTCAATTGACGAAGACGGACTTCATCATCTCGTATATGAAATTGTAGATAACAGTATAGACGAAGCACAAGCGGGACATTGTGACAAAATATCGATAACAATACACAAAGACAACAGCATAAGCATAGAAGACAACGGAAGGGGCATTCCTGTAGATATGCACAACGAAGGGAAAAGTGCCTTAGAAGTTGTTATGACAAAACTTCATGCAGGTGGAAAATTTTCAAAAGATGCATATGAAATATCTGGTGGACTTCATGGTGTAGGATGTGCTGTTGTAAACGCACTTTCATCTCATTGTGAGGTTGTAGTACACAGAAAAGGAAAAAAACACACACAAAAATACGAAAAAGGACATGCTGTAACAGAAATAATTACAGAACACAGCGATGATCTCCCAAAAACAGGCACACTTGTCCGTTTTGCTTTTGATCGCGATATATTTAAAGAATCACAAAAGTTTGATTTTTCTCGCCTTGCTCACAGATTTAGAGAACTCGCTTTTTTGATAAAAAACATTTCTATTTCTATTTGTGATGAACGAGAAAACCCTCCGAAAAAAGAAACCTTCTTTTCCGAAAATGGTATTGTGGATTTTTTGAGAATCTTATCCAAAGACAAAAAAATGCTTCTTGAAAAACCGCCCGTGTTTAAAAGCACTTCAGATGATTCTCTCCTTGTAGAATTTGCCTTTAATTACACATTAGGACAAGAAACCACCATTCTTTCATTTGTAAATAGCATAAACACAAGAGAAGGCGGAACTCACTTATCAGGATTTAGCAGCGCCTTTACACGCACGCTCAACGCACACCTTAAAAAACATAAAAATCTATCAAAGAGACTTGAAGAAAACCGTAGCAATAAAGAAGCCCTTACAGGAGTAGACGTGCAAACAGGTCTTTTAGCCGTTATGTCGCTTAAAGTAAAAGACCCCATCTTTTCAGGACAAACAAAAACAAGAATTTCTAATCAAGAACTTAGAGGAGATATGGCACGATTTCTAAGCGTAATGCTTTCTGAATTTATGGATCATAACCCTAATAATGCTCAAAAAATTTTAGAAAAATGCGTTCAATCCGCACGAGCTCGCATAGACAGCGAAAAAGCATACAATAAAGCAATTAGAAAAACCCCCCTCGGATCTGCATCTCTTCCTGGAAAATTATGCGATTGTTCAGAAAAAGATCCCAGCAAGTCAGAAATATTCCTTGTTGAAGGCGATTCTGCTGGAGGATCTGCAAAACAAGGCAGAGACAGCATGACACAAGCCATTTTATCTATGTTCGGAAAACCCACTAATGTTGAAAAAACAAACGAATCTACCGCAAAAATTCTAGAAAGTCCAAAATTACAACCAATTATTGCATCTCTAGGAACAAGTATAGGCACCCTTTTTAATTTAGAAAAACTACGATATCACAAAGTTATTATTATGGCTGATGCTGACGTAGACGGCTCTCACATTAAAACACTTCTCCTTACCTTCTTCTTCCGATATATGAGACCCCTTATAGAACAAGGATACATATACATTGCAATGCCTCCTCTATATCTTTTAAGCTGGGGTACAGGGAAAAACAAATCTGTATATCTTTACGATGATGATGAACTTGAAAAACAAATGGAAATACTCAAAAAAAACAATATAGAAAAATACACCATGCGGCGCTACAAAGGACTCGGCGAAATGAATGACGAAGAATTATGGTCAACAACAATGAATCCTCAAACACGGAAAATCATTAAAATATCGCTTGAAAATGCTGTAGAAGCAGACGAAACGTTCACTCTCTTATTAGGAGAAAAAGTTGAACCTAGACGTGCTTTTATTGAAGAAAATGCACTTAAAGTAGAAGTGTTAGATACGTAAAATATTAATTAGCTTTAAGAAACAATCTAAGGAGTAATCATGTCAGAAGAAATGAAAGAACAACTTAGGGAAAAAATCATCCCTGTTCAAATAGAAGATGAAATAAAAAGATCCTATCTCAATTACGCCATGTCTGTTATAGTAAGTCGTGCCCTTCCTGATGTGCGAGACGGACTTAAACCTGTACATAGAAGAATTTTATATTCTATGCTTGATCTCGGTATGAGAAGTGATTCTCAAACAAAAAAATGTGCTGATGTAGTCGGTCATACCTTAGGAAAATATCATCCTCACGGGCAATTAAGCGTTTACAATGCACTTGCACGCCTTGCTCAAGACTTTTCTATTCGATATCCTCTCGTGCACGGACAAGGGAACTTTGGCTCTCTTGATGGCGACCCACCCGCAGCAGACAGGTATACTGAAGCAAAACTTTCTCGTATTTCAGAAGAGCTTCTCCTTGATATCCGAAAAAACACCGTTGATTTTGTTCCAAATTACGACGAATCTCGCAAAGAACCCACGGTCCTACCCTCTGCTGTTCCTTCCCTGCTTTTAAACGGCTCTACTGGCATTGCAGTTGGTCTTACCACAGAAATCCCCCCTCATAATATGAGAGAAATAATTGATGCTATTATCGCTCAAATAGATTCTCCTGACATTAGCATAGATACGCTTTGTACAATAGTAAAAGGACCCGATTTTCCAACCGGCGCCATCATTAAAGGTATTAGTGGTATTCAAAAGGCATATCACACTGGCAAAGGAAGTATTACAATTCAATCTCACTTTACCATAGAAAACAATCCAACAGGTGATGTAATTATCTTTTCAGACATACCCTATGCCAAACAAAAAGCAGAAATGGTCTCTCGTCTTGCAGAAAAAGTAAACAACGGAATTATAGATACCATAAAAGCAATTAGAGACGAAACAAGTCGTCGTCGTGGAGTAAGAATAGTAATAGAACTAAAAAAAAGTGCAAATACTCAAATAACCTTACAAAACATATTTAAACATACGCCTTTTAGATCAAACTACAGCATTAACCTCACTGCACTTGTAAGGGGGCGTCCAAAACAGCTCACTCTTAAAGAAGCTATACAAGAATATATTAATCATAGAAAAGAAGTCGTTACAAGAAAAGCTACATTTGAACTTGAAGAAGCAGAAAAAAAAGCACACATTTTAAGAGGCCTGCTCATTGCTCTGCAGGACATAGACAAAACAATAGAGCTTATTAAGGCCTCAAAAAACAAAGAAGAAGCACAAAAAACTCTTGAAAGTCATTTCGCTCTTGATGCTGTTCAAGCACAAGCAATACTAGAAACACAACTACATCGCCTTACGTCTTTGGAAACACAAAAAATAGAAACAGAACTAAAAAACCTTGAAACTCTTATTCTTTCTCTACAGGGACTTCTATCTGACGAAAAAAAGCTTTTTGAAGAAATCAAGCAAAATCTCCTTAAAATAAAAGAAAAATACGGAGATGATAGAAGAACTGAAATTGAAATACAAGAGGCATCTATTGCAAATGAAGAAGACCTTATAGATAAAGAAGACATGCTCGTCACTCTTTCTACAAGTGGCTACATAAAAAGAACGCCTCTTTCTGCATTTGGCATACAAAACAGAGGTGGAAAAGGGAAATCTGGGCTTGCTGATTCTAAAAGAGACGACTCTCTTCGGCACCTATTTGTAAGCAACACCCATAGCTCTGTATTATTTATTACTTCAAAAGGACGATCGTTTGTACTAAAAACGTATACCCTTCCTCAAGTAGGAAGAACAGCACAGGGAGAAAGTATAAAATCCGTTCTTCCTCTAGACTCCGATGAGCAAATATCATCTATCATGGTACTTCCAGAAAACACTACGGACTCTATGAGTCTCCTTTTAGCAACACACCGAGGTAAAGTAAAGAAAGTTAATTGGTCACTCCTAGCAACATCCGCCAGAACAAAACGAGGTGTTCGTGCCATAACACTTGCACATGATGATAGCGTTGTTTCGGGAGAAATAATCCCCCAAAATAAAGACTTGTTCCTTTTTTCTGCATTTGGAAGGGCATTACGATTTCCTTCCTCATCTGTACGAAACACAGGCAGAACCGCAGCAGGGGTAAATGGAATGCGATTAAAACAAGGCGATTCCATTGTGAGTGTTCTTGCAGCAGACAACTCAAGTTCTTTTTTACTCATAGGGAATAACGGCTATGGGAAGCGACTTCTTGCACAAAACATTATGATCCATGGAAGGAATACTAGTGGGGCCTCCGTTCTTTCTCTCAGAGATAATTCTTTGCTTATTACTGCTCTCATTGTAAATGAAGATGATTCCGTGACTGCAACCACACAACAAGGAAAAATTCTACGCTTTAATGTATCAAGCTGTCCTACTATGGGACGCTCTGCTCGTGGAGTAAACGTGGTAACCGTTAACGAATCTGACACAGTCAGTAGTGTAGCAAAAACCCCACAACAAACAGAAAAGAAATTATAAGCACTTTATCTTCGCATGTTTCACATGAAACATGCGAAGATAAAACTGTTTTTAAATTTTAAGGGCAATGTTTCACGTGAAACATTGCCCTTCCTGTATGTTTTGCTTACTATAAATAAATGTTAGTTTATGAAGACAACTCGCCTACTGTTTGATCAAAATCGAGTGTTGCTTTTATATATGAACTCTTAATGTCTTGTTTTTGTTCTTCAGACACAAAGCTCCCTTCAACTGAACGAAGGTTGAGTTCCACTAAGTCATCTACAGACACGTCATAAAATTGCATTGCTGTAATAAAATCATCTGTTAATGTAGTGTTTTGCACCGTAGGGTCGTCAGAATTAAGAGTTACTAATATGCCTTTCTTGTTTAACTGTTTAAATGGATGAAGCGGAGTATCTTTCCACGAAGCTGTAAAATAATTTGATACTGGACACTGTTCAAGATATATCTTTCTTGCTATAAGTTCTTTCTGTAATTCTTCGTCTTTTATAGCAGTGGTGCCATGCCCTATTCTTTTTGCATGAAGCATATCTATTGCCTTCCAAATTTGCTCCGGTGGCGTAACCTCGCCAGCATGAATAGTAATGCCAACCCCATCAGAATGAATAACAGAAAATAAGTTTTTAAATTCTTCTGGTGGATTGAGTATCTCATCACCCGCAAGATCATATCCAATAATGTCAGTAAACCCTGCACTTGAAAGCTTTTTATATAATTCCAGCATTTCTTCTTCTGTTTGTTTGTTTCTGTTAAAAGTAATAATATATTTAATACGGAACTTGCCCTCTTGTGCCGCAGCATTTGCTGCATTTTATAATAATTTTAGCAACGTCTATTCTATCAAAGTTATTTACAAATGCAAAATGTTCGGGAGAAAAGCGTAATTCTATAAAATGCATAGATTCCTTTGAAAAATTCAAGACCGAATTATACGTTATGTTTTTGATATCGTCAAAATCCCTATACCAATCATTTCTAAATTTAGACAGAAACACCTTAAAATCAGGCTCATGGTCTTCTGGAAATTGCACAGAACCAATAAAATCTTTATAATCTCTAGGTGCATCAATATTGTTTTTCTTTGCCACCTCAAAAAGAGTTGGTACATCAAAACAACCTTCCAAATGTCTATGGAGCTCCACCTTAGGAAACAAGTTCATCGTTTTTGTGTTACAAATTTCTTTTAAAGTTACATTCACATATAATAAGATACACTATCTTAGTTTTTTTTGCAATGCACTAATGTAGTTTATAATAATATTTTTAAGGTTTTTTCCAAATTTCTACCAAAAAACACCTTTAATGTCGTAAAATATGCGATAAAAATTCTTTTGTTCGTTTTTTTTGGGGGTTATCAAACAACTGTGTGGCACTTCCCTCTTCAATTATTTTCCCTTTATCCATAAAACATATTTTATGTGCAACATTTTTTGCAAACCCCATTTCGTGCGTAGCCACAACCATAGTCATTCCCGCTTCTGCTAAGTCTTGCATAACATTTAATACATCTCTTATCATTTCTGGATCTATTGCTGATGTTGGCTCATCAAACAGCATAAGTTTAGGAGACATAGCAAGCGCTCGTGTTATAGCAACACGCTGCTTTTGCCCACCTGATAATTGGTCTGGAAACATTTGTGCCTTATCAACAAGACCAACTTGTTTAAGAAGTCGAAGTGCATTTACTTCTGCTTTTTCTCTTTCAATTTTTTTTATTTTTACTGGGGAAAGACAAATATTATCAAGCACCGTTAAATGTGAAAAAAGTGCAAAATTTTTGGAACACCATCCCTATTCTTTGCCTCGTTTTATGCCGTCCCTTTACCTGTTTTGTTATTTCTTGCCCATCAAAAACAATTTCTCCTGCCGTTGGATGTTCTAAAAGATTTATACATCGCAAAAAAGTGCTTTTTCCACTTCCAGAAGGACCTATAAGACAAACAACCTTGTTTGTATATATATCAAGAGAAACACCGCGTAATGCGTGTATTTTATGGTTCTGTAAAAAAAAGGTTTTATGAATGTTTTTACATTCTACAAGAGGAGCTGATACTTTTTCTTTTTGGTAAGTACTCATTGAGATAGTTTCTTTCCCCTTCTTCTTACAGTTCTTTGCTCTACAAAAGAAACTAATTTAGAAAAAAGAAGCGTAAGAAGCAAGTATACTATGGCTGTTACCGTAAATGCCTCAAAATAGTTAAAAGAAACCGTGGCATATTCTCTTGCCCGTCGCATAATATCAGTAACAGCAATTATTGAAACAAGAGAAGAGTCTTTTAACATCATTATAAATTCATTTCCAAAGGGTGGCAAAATTATACGCATCGCTTGTGGAATAATTACATATCTAAAAACTTCAAGACGACTCATCCCAAGTGAAAGTGCAGCCTCAACCTGTGCCTTAGGAACAGCTAAAAAACCCGCTCGGACAATTTCTGCCATATATGCCCCATAACATATACTCATTGCTAAAATTGCCGATACTTCACGCGGAAGTTGTAAAAATTTTCCTAAAACAAAATACACATAAAACAGTTGAACAAGAAGCGGGATGCCTCTTGCAACCTCAACGTAAATAGATAAAATTTTATTTAAAATCGGATGGAGTGCTCGAGAAACACCCACAAAAAAACTTATAAAAAAAGAAAGTATAATGCCCGAAAACGTTATGAGAAGCGTATTTATAAGCCCATCTGGAATAAATGCATATATCTCAAGGTATGTTGTGGGATTTATAATAGGTAAAATAATAAGCGTAGCGATTGCCCCAAAAAAAGACACTCGCCACGCAAAGGTATCTACCGAAAGATGGTTTATCTGATCCATTTTTCTTCTATTGTTTTATACACTCCATTGTTTTTGATTTTTGCAAGACCGTTATTTATTTTTTGTAAAAGCACTTCATTTCCTTTTCTTGTAGCAATTCCATATTCTTCTTGCGTCATAGCTTTACCTATAACAACAAACTTCTCTTTATATTTTTTATTGTTGAGAAGATATTCTGTTACTAACGGAGTATCTGCAACAATTCCATCTATAGTTCCGTTTGCAAGTTCTTCAACAGCTGGACCAAGTTCATCATATGTTTTAAGAATCACTCCCTTGTGTTTCTTTACAACTAAAGCACCTTGAGTTCCTATTTGTGCACCAACCTTCCTTCCTTTGAGATCTGCAAGAGATGTTGCTCCCTTCACCAAATCTTTTCTCATAGTAAGAATCTGTCCCGCATTAAAATAAGGGTCAGAAAATGCAATTTTTTTCTTCCGTTTTTCTGTAATTGTTACCGACGACAAAATGGCATCATAATCACCGTTTAAAAGCCCTACAAAAATACCATCCCATGCTGTAGTTATAAACACAGGAGTAAATCCTTCTTCTTTTGCTATTGCTTCCATCATGTCTATAGAAAATCCTACTGTCTTTTTGTTTTTGTTGATAAACTCCATGGGTGGCCATGTTGCGTCTACAGCAAACACAACTTTTTCTAAACCATCATCCTTGTTGGTTTCTCCAAAACCAAACGCATATGTACTCAAAACCAATACACACACACACAGCAACTCTATTCGTTTAAAATTCAAATTCAAAATCATCCTCCTATCAAATAAAATAATTTCTTTATATATATTAATATATTAGCATATAATGTTGTGTTTTGTACATGCCTAATTTTTTCTTTTCTATAAGATTTTGTTAAAAACTGCTTTTATAATATAATGAGCATGATGGTCGTTTCATTTGCCAATCAAAAAGGAGGCGTAGGAAAAACAACTTGCGCAATAAATCTCGGTGCAGCACTTGCGAACAAAGGGGTTAAGGTTCTTCTCTTAGATTTTGATCCTCAAGCCAATCTCACAAGTGGTGTTGGAATTTCTAATCAAGAAAATAACATTTATACGGCACTTGTTGAAGAAAACACTATTGAGAACACAATATGCCAAACAAAGATCCCTCATCTCAGCATTATTCCCTCTCACACAGATTTAAATGGAGCATCAGTAGAGCTAATAAACCTTGAAAAAAGAGAGTTTTTTCTTAAAAAGATTTTAGCTCCTATTGTTCAAAAACGGTTCTTTGATTTTATTTTTATAGATTGCCCCCCTTCATTAGGAATACTCACAATTAATGCCTTTTGTGCAAGTGATGGGCTTATTATTCCTGTTCAATGCGAATATTACGCCCTTGAAGGCATAGCAAAACTTATAAAAACATTTTCAATAATTAAAAAACGATTCAATACAAAATTAGAAATTTTTGGTATTATTCTTACTATGTACGACATACGTACCCGTTTATCACAAGAAGTTGCAACAGAAGTTTTTTCTGTTTTTAAAAAAAAGGTATTTGACACAATTGTGCCAAGAAATGTAAAAATAGCAGAAGCTCCCTCTCACGGAAAACCCATAACCACATACGATGAAAAAAGTTCTGGTGCAAAAAGTTTTACATATCTTGCCGATGAGGTTATAAAAAGATGCCAAAAAAATTAGGAAAGGGCATTGGGGCCTTACTAGGCGAAGAAGTAGATTTCTTAAACAAACAAAGTGAGTCTACAGTTGAAAAAAAACAAAGCCCAAAACAAAAAAAAACAATCATCTCCCTCGCAAGAAGAAACTTCGTTATTTGTTTCTATAAAAGACATCAAACCTAACCCACATCAACCGAGAAACTATTTCAATGAGACAAAAATAGAAGAGCTCGCTCTTTCTATAAAAGAAAAAGGGATTATTCAGCCAATCTTAGTAAATAAGATTAAAACCTCAGCCGAAGATAACAAAAAGTTTTCTATAATTGCTGGGGAACGGCGATTTAGAGCTGCAAAGAAAGCGGGACTTACCTTTGTTCCTGTTTGCCTCTTGCAGATTTCGGAAGAAGAAGTGTTTGAGGTTGCTCTCATAGAAAATTTACAGCGCGAAGATCTCAACGCAATTGAAACTGCACTTTCTTTTAAAAATCTTCTTCGTCTTAAAAAACATACACACCAAGAGCTTGCGAGCAAACTTGGCATAAGCCGTTCTGTTATAACAAACACCCTTCGTCTTCTTTCTCTTCCTCTTAATATACAAGACGCCGTAAAAACAAATGCTATTTCAATGTCACATGCAAGATATCTTTTATCATTTGAAAATGAAAAAACACAACAAGAAAACTTTAATAAAATAATAAAAACAAACATAAGCGTTCATTCTCTTGAAAAGAAAAAAACAAAAGAAAAAAAATCTTTCGCCTCTCTTGATAAAACGCTAGAAGCATATCAACAAAATCTAATAGAATACTTTGGAACAAAAGTTCTTTTACAAGGGTCTTTAAAAAAAGGCATTATAAAAATAGAATATTACAACTCTGCTGATCTTGAACGAGTTTTAAAACTGCTAAAAATTTCTCTGTAACTTTTATGTATGTTTTATCTAAACAAACCATTCCTTTTTGTTTTTTTTAATAAAGTTACAATAAAAGTAAAAAACAAATATTGTTTTTTTTTTATAACTAATTGCATTACAATGGTTTATAAAAACATTTAATAGTTACAGCACCTACTACTAACTACTATATTATAATATATTATAGTAGTAATATATTGTTGTGAGGAATTTATGAAATTTAATATAGAAAAATCTTTTTTATTATCAACTCTTTCTTTTGCTCAAGGAATATCTGAGCAGCATAACACTAATTCTTATTATTCTTTTTTCATTCTTATAGCGAAAAAAAACACCCTTATTATAAAATCTGCAGATAGACAAACAACATTTGAAAAAGAAATAGAAGCAACAGAACATAATAAATTGTCTATAAAAGAAGAAGGAGGAATATTAGTTCATGGGGCAAAAACATATAATATTATAAGCAATATTCCTGATGGGATAATTTGTTTTGAATTAAATGGAGAAAAAAATATAGTTATAGAACCTCTTGATAATCCTAATGACATTAGATATTCAATAAGAACGAGAGATATAGAAGATTTTCCAAACATTCACAAAGAAATGCCAGAGAACAAACATACTGTTTTACAAAAACATTTTTATAAGATAATAAATAATACATATTTTGCAGCGTTATCAGATTTTAGAGATCCTTCTATGTTTTTAACAGGTATTTTCTTTGAAACAAAAGAAAATAAATTTATTGCTGTAGCTACAGATAGAAATAGAATATCAATTTCAAGAATAGATTGTGATTTTATGTTGGATATAGATGATAAAGAAAATGAAGATAGAGATATAATAATTCCTTCAAAAGTAATTCCGTTTATAAAAAAACTTGTTGATCAAAAGGAAGAAGAAATTACAATAGCTGTAAGTAAAGAAAGAATGTTTTTTAAAACAAATGATATTTTTATAAGCGCAAATCTTATTTCTGGAAAATATTATGATTATAAAAAAGTTATCCCTAATCCAAATAGAAATAAAATTATAGTTAATAGAGAATCGTTAAAAGCCGCATTAAAAAGAGTTGGAGCAATTGGAGATAATAGAAATGCCATTATCAAAATGAATGTAAGAGAAAACGATTTAATTCTTTCTTCCGAAGAAAAAGAACAGGGAGAAGCACAAGAAAAAGTTCCAGCAAAAATACAAGGGAAGGGAAGAGATTTTTATCTTCGATTACAGTTTATAGTGGATCCACTTATGATAATGTCTTCTGAAGAAGTTCAAATAGAATATGGTGACGAAAAACGAGATCTTGTAAAAATTGTGTCAATACCAGACGAGGAAACTATGCACATAGTAGCACCATATAATTTATAGCCTGTGTTATTAGATTCCCTTGTCTTGCGAAATTTTAGAAACTACTCAAACCAAAAAATAAACGTAGAAGGTGTAGAAACGATCTTTCTTATAGGAGAGAATGGGCAGGGAAAAACAAATTTTTTAGAAGCCATTTATTATTTAAGTTATGGGACTTCTTTTAGAACAAAAACACAAGAACATCTCTTAAAGCATAACGAAGAAGGTTTTTATATAAAAGCAGAATTTAAAGAAGAAGGCATAAAACATTCTATTACGGCACGCTACAAAAACAAAAAAAAAGAAATACTATTTAATGAAAACAAAATTCAAAATACACATGAAACAATAGAAGTTTTTCCCTCAATTATTTTTAAGCATAGCGATATTTTTTTTGTGGTAGGCGGCCCAGAATATCAGAGAATGTTTTTAGATCAGACAATTTCTTTGGTTGATTTTGGATATTTAAAAGCATTAAGGGAATATAAACGATGCATCCATCAAAAAAACATGGCACTTAAAACAAAAAGATATGATCTTATATCGACGTATAATAAAATACTTACAGAAAAGGGGCTTGTAATTATAGAAAATAGAAGAAAAGCTGTTTTGTTTTTTTCAAAAAGAATAGAATCTCTTTTTTCCTATGTATTTACAAAAGAGGCGGCTAGCATTCTTGTTTCTATTGAATATAAACCAAACTGGCGAGCAACAAATAAAGAAAAAATTTTTGAAGAGTTAGAACATTATAAAGAATTAGAAAAAAAAATGTCTTTTTGTTGTAGCGGACCCCATCGAGACCGTCTTTTTTTTGGTTTTTCGGAGCGACCACTTAAAACAGTTGCGTCTACAGGACAAATAAGACTTTTTTCTTTAATTCTTCGGGTATTACAGGCAGAATATTATACAATGTTTACAAAAAAAAAACATCGTGTATTTGCTAGATGATGTTCTTTTAGAAATTGATGCTCAAAAAAGAAGTAAGTTTTTAAAAATATTACCAAAATCTCACCAATCTTTTTTTACATTTTTACCAGATGAAAAAACACCAAATCATTTTTCAAAAAACAAAAAAACATTTACAGTAAATAATGGAATAATTATCGATGAAGAGAAATAAACATATCCATAAAGCAGAGTTTTTTATAAAAGAATGGCTTTCTTCTCTCCTTACAAATAACGCAATAGACAAAAAAGAAATAATTTTCCATGAAGAAGAAATAAAAATGCTTCAGGAAATGTGGAAAAAAGCACTTCCAACAGTTTTTGAAAAAAAAGCAGCAGAAATATTAGAAAAAACTACGATGCCTATAGATTTTTTTGAAGAGACAGTGTTTATTAAAGTGGCACAAGCTGATGAAAAGTTTTTAATTCTTAATAACCAAAAAAAATTACTTCAGGCACTTTTAAATAATCAACATGCTATAAAAAATCAGAATATAATAAAAATAAAAGCTGTTTTTTCATATATCAAAATATGATATAATGTGATACATGGATATTTCTTATAACAATTTAGATAAAACAGAAATGTTTTCAAAATTATTACAAAGTCCTCCATATACATATGAGGATTTTACTGTATCTCGAATAAAGGACTTTGATATTTCATCAGAAGGATATCGATATAACTTTGCAGGAAAAGCAATAAATAACAATGTGTTATCGTTGCTTTATGAGCTTGCAGAAGAACAGCAAATCATAAAAAAATACACAGCACTTGCTGAAGGGAAGATCATGAATACGGGAGAAGAAAGAATGGTTTTGCATCATGCTTTGCGCGGAACACTTACAACTCCCGTTGTAAAAGATGGGAGAAACTACCATGAGTTTTATTCTCAGCAGCGGTCTCGTATAAAAGACTTCTCACAAAAAATACGAGCAGGAACTATAAAAGGATGTTCGGGGGCTTCGTTTGATTCATTTGTTCAAATAGGTATAGGTGGGTCTGATTTGGGACCAAAAGCGTTGTACATTGCATTGGAACAGTACGTCAGAATAGAAAAGAAGGAGCAGACACGCTATAAAACACGCTTTATAAGTAATGTTGATCCAGATGATGCGTCTGTACAATTGGCGGGGTTAAATCCAGAGACAACACTTTTTATTCTTGTGTCTAAGAGTGGAACAAACGCAGGAAACTCTTACCAATGAAGCATTTGCCATAGATTGGCTCAAAACCAATGCGAAAATAACAAATCCTCAAAAACACATAATAGCGGTTACATCAGAAACAAGTCCTTTAGCACAATCAGAAGAATATTTAGATTCTTTTTTTATAGATGATTTTATTGGCGGGAGATACTCCGCAACAAGTGCGGTGGGGCTTTGTGTGCTTACCCTTGTTTTTGGAGAAGTAGTAGTAGATGAACCTTTTATTAGGTGCTCATAGGGTTGATTTGGCGGCAATGAATGAGGATTTTTTTCAAAATGCGATTGTGACAGATGCACTTATAGGGGTTTTTGAAAGAAATATAATGAAGTTCCCATACACTGCAGTTTTGCCGTACAGTCAAGCACTTGCGCGGTTTCCTGCTCATTTACAACAGCTTGATATGGAAAGTAATGGAAAACAAGTTAATAGAAATGGCGAGCCTATTTCCTATTCTACAGGTCCAGTGTTGTTTGGGGAACCGGGAACAAATGGGCAGCATAGTTTTTATCAATTGTTACATCAAGGAACAGATATTGTTCCCCTTCAATTTATAGGGTTTGTGTCTTCGCAAATAAAAAAAGATATTTATTTTCAAAATTCTACTAGCCAGCAAAAACTGCGTGCTAATCTTGCTGCCCAGATAGTTGCTTTTTCGCTTGGGAAAGAGGGCGAAACCCCACACAAAACATTTAATGGAAGACGTCCATCAAGTTTGCTTTATGCAGAAAGGCTTACTCCCAGTGTTCTAGGGGCGCTTCTTTCTCATTTTGAAAACAAGGTAATGTTCCAAGGGTTTTTGTGGAATATCAACTCTTTTGATCAAGAAGGTGTGCAGTTAGGAAAAGTGCTTGCAAATGCGTTACTTAAGGGAAATGCAAGTGCAGAGCTTGACGCGTATTCAAAGTTGCTCAAAATATTTTAAAACACGTAGTGCCTTTTGTTAAAAAAGGTGCTCTGTTTAAAAGTTATTTCGACTTTAATCTCCGTCTTTAAATGAATGGTTTCCCATTCTTTCTGAGACAGAGAAGCTTCTATTATTTGAGTGTGATGCTTGTTTTTTCCCTTGTTAATGGATTTTATTTCTAAAAGAACATTGTTTGCTATTAATAAAACAAACGCGAATAATAACGCCTATTATTGCAGCCTTTGATCCTTTTGAATAAGGAGTTACCTGTACCTCATGAGGACGTACATACATGTTTTTATTTTGTCTTTCAAGAGGGGGCTTTTTTCTTGGGTAAAAATGGACAAGTATATCTTTTTTTATGTGACCTTCAAAAACATTAAGTGCCCCAAGAAACTCATATATAAAAAGATTTGAGGAGGCAGTATAAATTTCTATTAGAAGAGCCAACCTGCTCTAACGTGCCCCGATTAAAGAGTGCAACGGTATCAGATATTTCAAGCGCTTCCTCTTGATCGTGTGTTACCAAAATAGTAGTAACATGTATTTTCTTATGCAGTCTCCTAAGTCAGCGGCAGAGATCTCTTCATTACTGTAGTATCTAGTGCACCAAAAGGCTTGTCAAGTAATAATATTTTAGGTTGTATTGCAAGTACTCAAGCGAGTGCTATGCACTGTTGTTGCCCCAGAAAGCTTATGAGGGTATTTGCTGTTTTGATTATCTAAATTGTGTTTTTTGAAAATACTACCAACGAGTCCGTTTTCTCCAAATATACTGGCAAGTGCAATATCCCCCAACAGCACCAGGAAGTGCAAAAGGAAGGTCTATAAGAGAATCAAACATGCTTTTCCCCAAAAGCATATTGAGTTATTGTCCATGCTATTATCATTCCAACCATGGCGTTGATGAAGGCTACCGCTAGGGCGTATTTAATTGTAATTGCAAATGAAGAAATGGCAGATGGCAGCTGGGCGAGAGAGGAGGCCTAAGAAGGGTGCTTGTAGAAATTATAAGGGTTCTGGAGAATATGTATACAATAGGGAAAAGAATAAGAAATTCTAGCCAGCTAAGAGTAACAAAAAAAGTGAGAGAGAATCCAGGGAGCACGCCAATTTTTTTTCATCTTATTCTAAGATATCCTATAGTAACAAGTCTATGCATAAACATATGTGTATGCATTAATATATCATGTTGTGATAAAATTATGCAAGAGGCAAATTAATAATTTATAAATGAAAATATAAAAATTTTTATTGAAAATAAAGTGTGTATAAGATATACTATAAAATAATTATAGAAGCATTTTATGATTTAGATGTTTTTGTATTCAGAAAAAATAAAAAGGAGGAATAATGAAGAAACATTATAAAATATTTGTATCTTTTATGGGTGTATTATTACTTAGCATAGTAATTGTAGGACTTGTTGGATGTGGTGCGAAATCTAAGGGAGGAGTTGAGTTTATTATTGCAAATGGTGCAGAACCAGAGGCACTTGACCCGCATCTCATTAGTGGAACTGTTGAAAATAGGGTGTATCAATCTATGTTTGATGGGTTGTTCATATATGATCCAAAGACGTCAGCACCAATTAGTGCATTAGCAGAATCATATTCTGTAAACGATGATGGAACTATTTATACAATTACCTTACGTAAAGGTCTTGTGTGGAGCGATAAAAATCCAATTACTACGGAGGATGTTGTATTTTCTTTTCGTAGAATACTAGATCCTGATCTTGTGAGCCCCTATGCGTGGTTTCCTGCACTTTTCATTAAAAATGGTGTAGCTTATAACAAAGGAGAAGTTGGTGATGATGAATTAGGCGTGCGAGCAATTGATTCTCGTACATTTGAGTTGGAGCTTGTTGGTCCGCTTCCGTATGTAACGGATGCACTTACTCACTATTCTTTTTCGGTGTTACCTAAACATGTTATAGAAAAATACGGTAGCGACTGGACTTACAAAGAAAACATAGTTGTAAATGGTCCTTTCATGTTAAAAGAGTGGGTTCCACAAGATAAATTAGTTGTAGAAAAAAACCCACTCTATTGGGATGCAGACAATATAGCACTTGACAGAGTTGTATTTTTAGCGAGTGATGATAATAACACCAATTATAATGCGTATATTAATGGAGAAGTAGACTGGGTAACAACTGTTCCTCCAAACGAGGCTTGACGAAGCTAAAATAAGAAAAGATTATTATGTTGCACCTATTCTTGCGACATACTATTATTCTTTACAATACAACAAGCCCGAATTAAGCGATGTGAGAGTACGAGAAGCACTTGCCCGTTCTATTGATAAGAAAACACTTGTTGAAAATGTTATTCGTGGTGGACAGATTGCAACCGATGCTTTTGTTCCTCTAATTGGAGAATATGTTCCCGTTAAAGGCTTATCTTATGATGTAGAAAAGGCAAGGAAACTTCTTGCTGATGCAGGCTATCCTAATGGCAAAGGGTTTCCAACACTTACTGTTTTATATAACACAAATGAGAATCATAAAACTATAGCAGAATACATACAACAGGAATGGCTTGAAAACTTAGGCATAAATATAAAACTAGAAAATATGGAATGGAAAACATTTTTAAAGGAACGAAGAACAGGAAATTTTCAAATTGTACGAAACGGATGGGTTGGAGATTATTTTGATCCAAACACTTTTCTTGACTTATATATAACTGATGGCGAAAGTAATGGGATCAAATATTCCAATGCTCAGTATGATGCTTTGCTTTCAAAAGCGGCAAGAGAAAAAGACATAAAAACCCGAATGGGATTACTCAGGCAAGCAGAGTCTCTTTTAATAGAGCAAGATATTGGACTCATTCCACTGTATTATTACACGAGTAGTAATATGTTTAATAATGAAAAGTGGGAGGGGTTTTATAGCAATATTGCTGATGATCATAACTTAAAGTTTATTAAACCTAAAAAATAAAGGACGACATGCAGAACTGGAGCAAATTTCTTTTTACGCGAGTTATAGGGCTTGTTTTTACATTATTTATTATTGTGACAATTAGTTTCTTCATTATTCGTCTTGCTCCAGGCGGTCCTTTTGATAAAGAAAAAGCACTTCCTCCCGCAACAATAGAAGCATTGCGAGCTAAATACAACTTAGATGATCCAACGTTTATCCAGTATGTTCGATATATAGGGAGTGTTATACGAGGCGACTTAGGTCCGTCAATGCAGTTATGAGCGAGGTGTGAATTTTTATATTTCATCGAGTCTTCCGCATTCTATATTTTTGGGTTCAAGTGCGTTATTATTTGCACTTATTATAGGAATAATGATGGGAATTATAGCTGCACTGAGGCAAAATAGGTGGCAAGATTACACGGCGATAACAGTTTCATCAATAGGAATTTCATTGCCAGTATTTGTTACAGGTCCAATTCTTATGTATTTTTTAGCACTTAAATGGAATCTTTTGCCGACATCGGGGTGGATTACGGGGCGTTTTGGGGTGGAAAACTCTTATAATGCCTATGATTACGCTTGCACTTCCATATCTTGCAAACATTTCTCGGCTGACTCGTGCAAGTGCTCTTGATGTTTTGAGGTCGGATTATATTCGCACAGCATTTGCAAAGGGCTTGTCGTGGAATGCCATTATTATGCGACACATGCTTAAAGGAACATTATTGCCTGTTATTAGTTATCTTGCGCCCGCTTTTGCGGGAGTAGTAACTGGTGCTGTGGTTGTAGAAAATATTTTTCGTGTACCTGGACTAGGGCAGTTTTTAGTACAAGCATCTTTTAATAGAGATTACCCTATGGTTATGGGAATTGTTATTGTTTATTCGAGTGTGCTTATAGTAATGAATTTTTTTGCGGATATAGCGTATACATTTGTGGATCCGCGCATTACGTATGAGTAGGTGTTTTTATGGGAAATAATACAAGTGTAATAGAAAAACAGGCAGAAAGATCAACTCAATATGAATTTTGGAAAATTGCAATAAAAAGGTTTTTTCATCATAAATTAGCAGTTGTTTCTGCTGTTATTATAGCTGTGTATTTTTTTGTAGGCATTTTTTCTCCTCTTATGCCATTTTATTCGTATAAGAAATCGGTTCCCATCCATCAAAAATTACCGCCGTCATTTATAAAAACAGCTGGAGAGCTTTTATATGTAAAGACAGAAAAAGAACTTTTTGCACTTGCTAACAAAGAAGACCGGTCTGTTTTAAATGAAAAAGAACTACAAATGCTCAGGGATTTGAAAATACAAATTGCAACAGAAACATATGTAGATAAAAAGGGGTCGCGTGAGAAAAATCCATGAGAGACGATATTTATGGGGAACAGATTATTTAGGACGAGATCTCCTTGCTCGAGTTGTGCTAGGAAGTAAAATATCTATGCTTGTGGGTATACTTGGTGCTCTTGTTGCTGTGTTTATAGGAACAACGATTGGTGCTTTTTCGGGATACCGAGGAGGCACTCCAGATTATTTTATAACGCGATTTATAGATGTTATGTATGGACTTCCCTACATGCTCCTTGTTATTATTTTTATGGCTTTTTTAGGGCGTAATATTATGAATTTGTTTTTTGCACTTGCTCTTATAAGTTGGCTTACTGTGGCGAGGGTAGTACGAGGACAGATCATATCGCTTAAAAATTCAGAATTTGTGAAAGCAGCTCAAATATTAGGTGCACCTACATGGTGGATTATTGTTAAGCATCTTATTCCAAACACAATAAATATTATTATTGTGTTTGCAACACTTCGCATACCAGTATTTATCATTTTAGAGTCATTCTTGTCTTTTTTGGGACTTGGTATTTCTGCCCCCCTTGCGTCGTGGGGAACACTTATAAGCGATTCTGTAAATGGTATAAGCTCAGCTCCGTGGCAATTGTTTTTTCCTGCTACTGTTATGTCTATATTTTTACTTTCAATGAATTTTTTAGGAGACGGGTTGCGTGATACTTTTGATCCACAACATAAGGTAGGATAATATGAATGATAATATTATTTTAGATATAAAAAATCTTCGTACAGAATTTAAAACAGATCAGGGGCATATAGTAGCGGTGAATAATGTTTCATATACGTTACAAAAGGGGGAGATTTTAGGAATTGTAGGAGAATCTGGAAGTGGAAAAACGGTAAACACGTTGTCGATTATGCGCTTATATGAAAGGGATGTAAATGTCAATATAAGTGGTTCTGTGTTGTTTCATGGGAAGAACTTATTAGAACTTTCAAAAAAGAAATGAGATCTATACGTGGTGGAAAAATTGCAATGATTTTTCAAAATCCTATGTCGTGCCTTAATCCTTTTTTAACCATAGGATATCAACTTATGGAAACTATTATGCTTCATAAATCTATGACAAAGAAAGAAGCACAGGAATATTCTATAGAAATGCTTGATAAAGTGCACATTCCCTATCCTCAAAGAGGTATTGCTGAATACCCACACCAGTTTTCTGGAGGAATG
>CBDCGX010000053.1:0-3263 GCA_965216965.1 Spirochaetia bacterium
CAGAAATCGAACAAAAGCTATATAAGGAAGCAAGTAAAGTTATTAAGACTGAACGTGCAAAAATGGTATCAGGCGGAAACTTCAATTATGTACGTATTAAATTTGAAGATATGGTTGAAATGTTGCAAGATGATAATAGCTTTTCAGCGTTTGAATACAAAGAAGGAATAAGAAACGAGGATAATTGTATTGGTAAGACAAACTTACTTGTTTTAGATATTGATGATAGTGATGAAACAATGCAAGAAGTTAGCAATGCAATGCAGGAACTCAATCATATAGCTGTAAGTTCAAGTGATAAAAACAATCCATACAAATTTCGATTAGTTGTTAAATTAGATTCAGAAGTAGAACTTGACAAGATGATGTACAAGAAAGTCATTGAAACATTTGGCAGTGAATATGGTTTAGTCATTGATAAATTATCACGTGCACAACTATATCATGCATACATAGACTCCAAAGTTGTTGCAAACATTGATCAAGAAGATTTTAATGTGTTACCTCTAATGAATAAAGTAGAAGAACAACGCAAAGAAATTAAAAATATCAATGTCAAGGACAAGTCTGAATTATGGTTGTATAGGGACAACTATTTCAAAAAATGGTTTAGGCTCAATGATGTAAAAGGTACAAATCATCACAACAAAATAGTAGGACTGTTTTATTATGCCCGTGATTTAGGTGCATCCAAAGGGCTGATCATAGCTTTACTAGAAGAGTATCACGAACAATATGACACAAGAAGAAGTCATCTTGATAAATTAATAGTAAGAATCATGAATGATGATGATATACCAAACTAAAAAATAAAGTAATAAAAGGAAAAATATGAATAAAAATAATATAGATTTTGTTCCTGATTTGAATGTAGCTAAGACGGCTTCAATACCAACAAGGTACGAGTCAGGTGCATTTAGAGTAGTAGTAGAAAAGATACATGCAATGTATACAAAAGATGATCATCCGATCTTATCTGTTAGATTTAGACGATTAGATGGAAATGGTTTTATTGAACTAAGACGAATGTTTTTAGAAGAAGCACCATATGGTATGCCAGAATTATCACACTGCATCATACATGACTTTATAGAGTTCTTAGGAATTAAGACATCAAGAGAAGATATATATAATCATACACTTGATCTAGATAAATTCAATAAAGAACTAGAAGAACGTATCGGATTAGAAGTTATAGTTTTGGTACACAATGAGTATACGGTAAACAATGATACAACTTATGTAAATACAAAGTTGAGAATGGCATTTGATAAAGATGGTATCTCAATGTTAGAACATGAAAGACCAAACCTAAGACGAGGTCATCAATTAGAATTTGTAGCTAAGAGAATAATGCCATCTGCAACAAGAAGTTACATGGATAAGTATGGTTCTATGCCTAAAGATAGATTGAATATGAAATTATTAATTGATGAGTTTAATCATTTATTTACGGATGAAGAATTAGAAAATTTCAAGAATGGATTATGTGGGAAAACGTCATGGCATCATCTAATGAAATGAGAACACGACACAATAGAACCAATCATAGAGATGTGCTTGGTGAGGATTTTACGGGAACTTTTATAGGAAAGATATTATCTATCAACATTTTAAAGACTCGTAAAGAATTTTTAACACTAGAGGTAGGTGCCGAAACATACTATATTAAGAGACCAAAAAATAAAACATGGCATAACAAAAATAAAGGTGACACATTCGTTATATCAAAGTTTTATACACCCAATAATATTGCAAGTTTGTACGCAGGGGAAACATATAAAAACAATGAGGGAACAAAAGAAATTAGTACAATGAGTATTTATGACTTCTTTAATCCTGACAAAACAAAGCCATATATAGTGGGTATGAAAATCATGGACAATGAATCTGATCATTACATAGTTTATCATCAGCGTAAAACATATAGAGTTCCAAAAGATTTTAAATTTGTTAATTCTTACAAGCTAAATATAGAGAAGGGGATTAAGTATTATGTTGATATCTCATCATACAGTACAAGAGAAGTGCCAATATTAGGGTTGAATTATAATGATGCAAGAAAACGTTATCTTGAAATACATGAGCAATCGAAAGATGAACTCAAAACATTTGAAGCTGAACCAGTATCAAAAGATAAGTATATAGATTATCACAAGATTAGCAACATTGAGTTAGTAAATAGGAAGTTTAGAGGATTACTACTTATTCAGCCAATTGAATTGACAACTTCAATGGTAGAGGATGAACTAAGAAGATATATCACTGCAAAAATAAACGATAAGGATATTGTGCAACTAAAGATTTCCAAGCATGGATTATGGAATACTATAAATGGCAAAGATGCACTGGTGGTACGTAAACGTATTGATCTAGCTGATGATGGAAAGGATTTAGCAAAACTTACAATATTGCAACAATCATCTAATTTCAAGAATATACAAACTATTGACCTTGATGGATTATTAAAACACAAGCATGGAACTAAGATATATGTGGATTTTGATGTTGTATACATGAATGATGATTATATATGTGTATATGCAGATGATGAAGTTTACAAAATATCATTAGATCATGTAGGTGATAGGTTAATTGAATATATACGACATGGAAACTTGATGTACAGAATATACAAAGATACAAGGAATGGTTGCAATGTAATAAGTACACGTAAGACACAAACCAGATCATTCTGTAATGCATAGGTATGCCGTAATAAAATAGTTAGTCAACAACTAAAATATTGGATAATAAGAAATACGTAGGCTAATGACTGAATCATTTGATCAATAGAGCATAACACTAAACGTACTGCGGTGTAGTGCAATCTTTCAACGCCAAGTTGGAGGATAAATAACCCATATCAATAGTTTCGCATTTATACACGATACTCTATTTGCATCAATATTTACACAACAATTTATAATAAGATATGCACGATAATAGATTATCTAATATATACGCAACCCATTTATGATCAATAAAAACACATAAATAAATTAGGATGTATCACACGCATTTGATATGTATGTCATGCACGATAATAGGTGTGACCATACATATAATATCTAGGGTTTATCCTTTAAGATACTACGAATACTTTGAATTTCTTAGTGAGTGTATTGATGAGGTATGGATATGTGCAAATACATTAAACTACTGCTAGGAGAAGATACTAAAATATGCGATAGATAGAATACATAAATTGTTAATATCAATATGTTTTATTAGTATGGTGTTACAATAGATAATTGACTAAT
>CBDCGX010000054.1:0-25927 GCA_965216965.1 Spirochaetia bacterium
ATTAGTGCCGCAAAAATAGCACTTGTAATAGCAAGCACAAGTGGTGCAATAAAAAAAGTCAATGACATTTTAAACTCCTCATTTTTATATAATTATTTTATTGTACAGGAAGCATTCCCGAAAAATCCAGTAAAAGCCATTGCCATGAGCCCAATGGTAATAAATACTATTCCTGCTCCTTTTAAACTTTCTGGCATGGGTGCTTTGTCTATTTTTTGTTTTCTCATTGCTGCAAGTGCAAGTATTGCAAGCCACCATCCTAATCCAGATCCAATGCTAAAAATAAGCATTTGTGTAAAATTGTACTGGCGTATTTGCATAAAGAGCGCAACGCCTAATATTGCACAGTTTACTGTTATAAGAGGGAGAAATATACCGAGGGTAATGTAAAGTGGTTGAGACAAGCGGTCTATAATCATTTCAAGCATTTGTACAACAGATGCTATGACTATAATAAATACTATATACCGCAAATATTCAAGTTCAAAAGGAATAAGAACAAAGTAATATATAAGCCAGTTAATAATTGTTGTGATAGTAAGTACAACGGTTACTGCAAGACCTAATCCAAAAGAGGATTTGATGTCTTTTGATATTGCTATAAATGAGCACATACCAAGAAAGTTTGAAAGTAGTATATTACTTGTAAAAATTGATGCAAAAAACAGCGTTAATGGAGTTATTGTTGGTGCTAAAATTTCTATAGTTTCCATATTTTTGTCTCCTTATTTATTTGCTACAGGAACAGGAGCTACTGTAGGTTTTGTTTGAATTGATTTTACAATCCAGATAATGATTCCAAGAAAGAAGAATGCACTTGGTGGAGAAACCATAATTGACCAAGTTGTAAATCCTTCGGGCATTATTCTTGCTCCAAATAGCGTGCCAAAGCCGAGTATTTCTCTAAAAATGATATTGAAAGAAGCACAGCCATATACCCTATGCCGCTTGTGACACCATCCCAAAGTGAAATAAATGGGGGGTTAGATTGTGCAAATGCTTCTGCCCGTCCCATAATAATACAATTTGTTATAATAAGCCCCACATATGGTCCAAGTGCTTTCGATACTTCTGGGACATATGCTTGGAGTATGATATCTACAATAACTGTATAAAAGGCGATAACAAGAACTTGTGTTATCATTCGGACTTTCCTAGGTATTAGGTCTTTTATGATTGATATGGTAAGGCTACTAAATCCTGTTACCATTATAACACCCACTGACATAATAGCTGTATTGATCATTACATTTGTTACCGCAAGCGCAGAACAAATACCTAAGACTTGCATAAATACTGGGTTATTATCCCAAATATTTTCTTTTAATAATCCCATGTCCTCATCTCCCTAAAGTTTTTTTAAATATTTTAATTTCATTTATAAGAATTTGTTGTATGCCATCACTAGTGCGAGTAGCACCAGTAATTCCATCAATGATCCCATTATTTTTATCAGTATCGCCAACACCGCCTGGGCCTACTTTGATAGTATTATTTAGTATTTTTTCTCCTTTTAGTTGTTCTTTAAACCATGGTTCTGATATCCGAGCTCCAAGTCCGGGGGTTTCATTTTGATCGATAACCTCAAACCCTGTTACCCTGGTAAGGTCTTTAGAAAGTGCAATATATCCCACGATAACTCCCCAAAGCCCAGGACCAGAAAACTGTTTTACAATTGAAGACTCTTGAGAATCACCTTTATAAAAGATAATCCCATCTTTTTGCTCTTGGGTGACTTTTTTAAACTCACTCATGATATCTTCTTTTGTTTCCACATTTATACCAAGAGTATTAAGAATTGCTTTTTCTTGTACAAACTTTTTATTCATCGCAATAATGTCTTTTGTAGATTCATAGACAAATGAAAGAACAATTACAAAAATGAAACAAAGGATGAATGTGAAAATAACGGTATAAATAAAAGAATTCTTCATATTGTTTTCTCCTTAATATTTTTTCTGAAAGTATAATAGCTGTTGCAGCTGTTTTTGATAAAGAAGTAGCAGTTTTTTTTGCAATTTTCTTTGTTTTTTTAGCTTTTGGTGTTATTTCATCAAGGAGACATGCAAATGTATTTCTAGCATAACAGCAAAACTTACTCCCTCTGGAAACCCACTAAATAATCGAATAAGAATTGTGCATGTACCTATGATGATTCCATATATCCATTTTGCACTAGGATTGTTGGGACCTGATACAGGATCAGTAGTCATAAAGACGACTACAAAAATCAGTGATCCAGACATAAGATATGCAAGAACTACTCGGACTCCTTCGAGTGCATTTATATTGTCTTTAAACCCAGGCATGAGACTTGTCATATAAAATATAATGAGAAGAATTGTTGCAGAAAGAAATGTAGAAAGCATGAGTTTCCAATCGGCTGTTTTTGAGGCTACGAGATAAATAGCTGAAAATATGAGTATAAATATTGCACCTTCACCAATAGAGCCGCTACGCAATCCTAAAAAAAGATTTGTAAGTGGAGGAATTATACCTTGACGTAAGGAAACAAGGGGGGTTGCAACGCTGACAGCATCAATTGCTTGTTGTGTATATGAAGGATCTCCAACAACTTCTGATATTTTTTGCCCTAGTGGAGATAATCCCGTCCAGTAAAGAGTAGTGAGTGCTGTAGGAAATGCTAGATATATAAATAGTCTTCCCGTTATTGCAGGATTATATATATTTCTTCCAAATCCGCCAAACATGGATTTCACTATAAATACGGAGAAAAATATCCCTACAATATTCATCCATATTGGAAGGTTAGGAGGAAGTGATAATCCATAAAGGTAGCTTGTTACAAGCACAGCTTCTGATACTTTTTTATTTTTACTTTTTTCAAAAAAGTACTCTGTAAGTATTCCTACAATAAACGATATAGCAACATGAAGTATTGGTTGCATGCCATATAGCAATATTGAATAGATGAATAATGGTGTTATGGCATAGCATACCTTGCGCATGATAGATTGTTTTTGAAAAATATTTGAAAGTAACAAAACTCCTCCTTTTACATATAAAACTATAGAATATTAAAGATTTTAAAGTAAACAATTTTATTGTGTGTAAAACACTAAATACTATTTATTAGTATACCAAAAATATATTTTAATATCAATATTCGAAATACATTAATTTTGTTTTTTAAAAGCCTAAACTTATAGAATAAATATCCGATAATTTAAGAGGTAGGTTTGGAATTTAAATATGCGGGGCTATAAATACCTTTTAAAAAATAAAAAGCGGTTTTTTAAGGCACTTATAAAGAAATGTAAATTTTTTTATAAGTTTCCTCTTACAAAAATGTTATGTGTGCTTTTTGGCTTCTTATTTTTTATAAGCATGGTTTTATATTTTTTAGAAAACATAGGATCATATTTTGAGGCATTATGGCTAGGCATTGTAACTATTAGTACTACAGGATATGGAGATATAATTCCTAAAACTGTAACTGGAAAGGTTGTATCTTCATTTACTATGATATTTGGCATCATTATAACAGCTTTGCTTACTGCAACAGTAACTTCGTTGTATTTTGATAGAATACAAAAAACATATAGAGGACATATGAGTTGTAAGAAATTAAGAAATCATTTTATTATTTGTGGGTGGAAAGCAAACATGGCACAGTTTTTATTACAAATGTTTCAAAATGCTGATAACAGCGAGATTTCTGTAGAAAACACCGTTGTTGTTGCTACTCCAGCACAATCTACGGTAGATGATATGCTTAGCAATCCGGACCTTGCAGCAATAAAATTTGTTAGAGGGGAATATTTTGACAAGGATATTCTTGTTAAGGCAAATGTTATGTATGCAAAAAAAGTATTTGTAATTGCAGATGAAGGGTTAGTGAGTAGTAAAGAGAGAATAGAAAGATCATCTACATTTGAGATAGACTCCCGTACAGTTATGGCTGTTTTATCTATAAAAACGCTAAATAAAAATGCGTATGTGTGTGCACAACTTTTAGAACGAAGCTTTGATGCATATCTTCAGAAAGCAAATTGTGATGAAATAGTATTCTCCGACGATATAGAGTCTCAAATTATCATTAAAAGTATTATGCAGAATGGAACGATTAATATATTGTCAGAGATTATTAGTGGTGGGGAAAAGCATGGGATAATAACTCAATCAATTGAAAAGAAGTTTATAGGGAAGAAATATAGTGATCTTAAAGAAAGTTTTAAAGAGAGAGGTGATTGTATTCTCCTTGGAATATTAGAAAATACTGCACGACATAGTGTGGTATGGAATGAAGCAGTACGAGATGCACAGAAAACAGCAGATTTTACTGATATGGTAAACAAGCTTAAAAATGTTAAGCGAGTGAGGCCATATAATCCTGTATTTCTTCCTCATTCTGAATATATAATTCCAACATATAGTGCTGCAATTGTTTTGGGAAGTAAAATATGAATAGAAAAGAATTAAGTAGTACAGATATGTATGTTATATTTGAGAATATTTCTCTCTTTAATAAAATTGCTCATGATGAAGGAATAAAAAACTTGTAAACTATAGTAGGCTCCAAACAAAAGAAAAGGCTAGTGTTCTTATGCGAGAAGGAGAGATTGGAACACAAACATTTATAATGCTTAATGGGAATGTTGAAGTAAAGATGAGAAATATGTCAGGAGAAAATTCTGTTGTTGCAGTATTAAAATCAAGTTTTAAAGATCATATTCACCCTGTTATTGGGGAACTTTCATTTATAAACAAGCGGGAGCGAAGTGCTACAGTAATAGCAATTACTCCTGTTGATTTACTTGTAATTGAGTGTGAAACGTTTTTTTCTATCGTAGAAGAGTTTCCATCTGTAGGAATGCATGTTTATAGAGAAATGTGCCTGCAAATACAAAAAAGGCTTGAAACAGCAAATAAAAATGTTATGGCATTATTTGATGCGTATATAGATGAAATGTTAAATCCAGAAGATATTGGGATATATTAGTATGTTTTGTATAGTCCAAAAGATTAATACTCTATAAAATATAAATTTAATAATATTTATAGTTATCTACGTTTTTTAGTTACCCTTTACATTAAAATAAGCCTCTATATTTATAGAGCAGATGTTATATTAGCCACAAAAAACATTTAAATGTTTTAATATAGGCTTGTTTGTACTTTATTTTTAATCATATTCTCTATTTTCAATGGATTCAATCTCTAAGAATCAAAAATAAACACTACATTCCTGTCCAAAAAGACATTCTTGTAATATTTCATATTTATTTTCTTGCAAATTTTTTTTAAAAAAATATAATGTCAGAATATATGTGCTATTATTATATAATATACATTATGTTTTTGAAGTTAGTTTAAAAATAATGTATTGAGGAGTGATTATGAAAATGTTATTGCCGAAAAAAACATATAAATATATAAGCATCTTGATATTGCTTTTGTATGGACAGGTGTTTCTTGTGTCTCAAGAAGTGTTTCAAAAATCTGGATATGCTATTGATGGATATGATGTAGTGGCATATTTTACTCATGCGAAGCCAATAAGAGGAGATAAGGAATTGTCTGTAATATGGCGTAGTGCTACGTGGCTTTTTAGTAGCGAAGATAATAAAAAGATGTTTGAGAATGGTCCCGCAAGATACAGTCCTCAATATGGAGGATATTGCGCCTATGAAATATCTCAAAACAAACTAATAGCTACTGATCCCACAGCATTTACTATTACAAATGGAAAGTTATATTTGAATTATAATATGTCAACAAAAATGCTTTGGGAAAAACATCGAGAGGAAAATATAAAAAAGGCAGATATATATTGGGCTCAACATATAAAAAAGTTAAGGAAATAACCTATATATTCTCCAAGCATTTTTGACTTTTTTATATACGATTCTGTCGTGTTGACGGTTCTCCCTTCCTTGCCAAAATTCAAATCGTGAAGGCATAAGACTATACCCTCCCCATGATTTAGATACGGGGATTTCTTTTTTATAGTATAATTTTCCTGTTTGCGAATAAATAGCATCAAGTTTTCTCGTGTTGCTATACACTAGCTTTGCTTAGAGGAAAAAGCACTTATCTGACTTTGTCTTGACCTCATGTGTGCATAGCGAGAGACCATGGCTTGTTTAAGTTTTTTTACAAAACCGCGAACCCTTACTTGTCTTTGTTGTTTTTTACAATACCAGAGCAATTCTATAAGTGGGTTTTCTGCTATTTGAATGCCTTTTTCGCTACTGCGTATTAGTGTACCAACATAAGCCTTGTTTTTCGTTACTATGTTTTAAAAGCACTATTCTGATAGTTGGTTGATAGAGCATGGATTCCTTCTGTTCTTTTGGGATTTTTACAGCTTGATGATTATGTAAAGTATTTATTGAAGAGCACGTTGCAATAGCTACTTCATTAGTATACTATAGTATGTTTTGATGCCTCGCTTTGCCACAATTTCCATAGTTCCCATGGGGATTGTGGAATGTTACCGCTAAGAATATGTTTTGTATATTGAGGATGTTTGTCTGACCAATTCATATATTAATATGATACATGTTTTACATGTTGTTTTTCGTAGGTATTTGAGGATCGGTGCATATGGATTTTAAAAAAGGGCAATTTTTACAATGTGGTTTTTTAGCAGTGCAGTGATATCTGCCAAAAAAGATTATAAGGTGGTGTGCTGTAGGTAATAATTTTTGTGGTATAAGAGGCATAAGGGTATTCTCAATTGTTAATACGGTATCGTGTGGTGTATTAAACCCTAATCGCTTTGCAATTCGTGAAACGTGGGTGTCTACTGCCAATAATGGATAATTAAAGGCAACTGAAAGGACCACATTGGCAGTTTTCCGCCCGACTCCAGGAAGTGCTTCAAGCTCTTCTCTCGTTTGAGGTACTATACTATTGTGTTTTTTTTGTAGTATCGTTGCCGTAGTGTGTATGTTTTTGGCCTTTGTTTTATAAAGTCCAATAGAGCGGATATAGTGTTGTAGTTCTTTGATTGGTGCTTTTGCGTAGTCTTGTGCTGTTTTATATTTTTTAAAAAGGGCGGGGTAACATTATTGACGCTTTTATCTGTTGTTTGTGCACTTAGCATTACGGCAATGAGAAGTTCTAGGTTTGTTGAGTATGAGAGCTCACAATGTGCATTAGGAAACATCTTTGCTAAAATAGAGAGGGTTTTTTTCATTTTTTGTTTTGGGGTATATGCTTGCATATATGAGATATATTTATTATACCTTCTAATAAAATAAAAAAATACAAAAACACTTGAAATAATAGAAAGGAGCCATAATATTGCAGGGATTTGTGTAGTTATTTTTAAACTTTGTTTTCATGTAGGAGTTTTGTCTGATATATGTGTAAGTTTGGAAAAAGTAAATTTCATATTAGTAAGTGATTGGGTTGCCTCTTTTTCTAGCGATATACATAATTTTCTTGCATATGATATGTTGGGATTACCTGGAGTTCCTTGGGATGTTCTGCGTTTCAATATTTCTTTAGGAGTGTAGGGAGTGTTGTCAGAAGTAATATTTTTTTGAGGTTTTTTGCAATCTTCCTATATGCATCGCGAAAAGGCATTCCAGTTTTTATAAGATCATATACATAATCTGTAGCATATAATTCTTTTTTAAGTGTTTCAAAAGATTTTTTTAAGATGTCCCTTTGAATTTTCATAGTGGATACTACTATTGTTGATGAGTCGATGATTTTTTGTATGAGTTCTATCCCTTGCAATACAGGAGCTTTACTTAGTTGTACATCTCTTTGATATCCTGAAGAAAGCCCTTTTGTAATAGCGGAGAGATGAGTTGAAGAGCCGATGAACCATGCAGCATATGATCGTATGAGTTCAAGAACATCGGGGTTTTTCTTTTGTGGCATAATACTTGAACCACTACATAGTTCTTGGGGAAGTGAAAAATACGAGAATTCTGGAAGTGAAAAAAGAATGAGGTCTTCTGCAAATCGGCTTAATGTTATGGCAATGTTTTCTAATCCAAACATGAGGGCGTGTTCAAGGCGAGAACGACTATTTTGAACTGCAATGACATTGTTCTGAACAGATGAAAATCCTAAAAGTTTTGCTGTATAGGCCCTATCTAGATCTATTGGGACTCCATATCCTGCAGCTGATCCGAGAGGAGATCTATCTATAAGAAAAATAGCATTTTTAACATGTGAGATATCATCTAAGAGCTGTTCTGCATATGATGCCAAGTAGAGACATATACTTGAGGGCATTGCTGTTTGAAGATGAGTTCTGCCGGGCATGGGAGTATGTGTTTCAGCATTAGCTTTTTTTAGCAGGGTTTTTATGAGTACACAGGTTTTTTTGATGATGAGTAATGCGGATTCTTTTAGATATAGTCGAAGGGCAGCTTGTACTTGATCATTTCTACTTCTTCCCGTATGAATTTTCTTTCCAACAGAGCCTAATTTTTTTGTAAGTGTTTTTTCTATAGCACTATGACAATCTTCCATTTCTTTTTTTATAATAAATGTACCTTTGTTAGAGCTTTGTATTATTTTCTGCAGTTCTTTTATAAGCATATTGCATTCTTTCTGAGTGAGTAATTGTGCTTTTACAAGAGTTTTAGCGTGTGCGATACTTGCAAGACAATCTGTTTTTACAAGTTTTATGTCCCAAAGATAATCGTCTCCTGTTATAAAACATTCTATATGAGGCTCTAATTTATATCCTTTTTCCCAAAGTGTTTTCATATATAGTAAGTATAGCTTTTTTAATGATGTAACGGATGGAAATAAGAGAGAGGGTGATGCTTATTTATAAGTTTTGCTCTGTTTTAATAAGCTCTATTATTCCATCATACATGCTTTGTACACATTGTACTTCGGTTATGCCAAGTCTCCGTTTATTACTAATGTCATATACTTCTCCTTTGCTTTCAGAATGTTCTCCGTGGACACCTCGTATTTGTAAATGATATTTATCTGTGATAGTTTTAAATTTTCCCATATCATTAGCAAGCTTTGGCAGTTTGATATGAACGCTTGCTCGCATGGCCGTGCCTAAATTGGTTGGACAACTTGTAATATACCCTAGGTGTTTGTTATAGGAAAATGGGATTCTTTGCTCTATTTGTGAGATGGCAGTAGCAAGCCTTATAAATACTTCTTTAATATCCCCACCCATTTGCATAGATATTATTCTTAGTTGATCTTCTTCATTAATCCACACAAGAAAGGTTTTATCATTATTGTGGTAAATACCTCGTCCACTTGGCCAATCACGATTAAGGCCTGCGGATTCTAAAAACCTATCTCCCGCTTTAAATAGAAAGTGATCTTTAATGAGTTGTTCTCTAGTATTTTCGTCCATGTTATTGAGTGGGTAATATATACCTTGTAGAGTCCCTGTCATTGCTAATAATGAGTTAGATATATCAGATTCTATGGCATTTCTTTGTTCTTTTGTAATGGAGGGTCCAAGGGGTATGGCGTCTATGTTTCTCCCAACTCTAATACGAGTGGAGAGTATATAGTACCCGTCTGGATCTGGATTAGGTGCATGTAAGGTGCTAGGGTCTAAGTTAGAAGAATGAAGATCGTTTTTAGAAAAACCATGATACTCTTCTATTATGGGATCAAAAAGCTCTTTAAATACTTCGTAAGATTCTTTGTCTCCCGCATATATGCCTACACTACTATCTATATTTTCCACGCCTGATTTAATTGCATCTGCTAAGGTAAAGCCAGTAGATGTTTTTTTATCTTTTAGTGCATAAAAAAAATTTGGGGTTAAGTATTTACTCAGTAGTGATCTGCAATTGCTAGGAAAGTTTGGAAATGTATTCATTGTTACCTCCTTTAATAACTTGGTATTCTTATATAAATATTTTCCTGCCAGTTTACAAAAAATTGCCTTACAAGAAATTATGAATGGCATTGTTAATATGTATATTGTTTTATGGCAGTAGCATATGATTTTCTTATATGAAAATATACTTATTATAATAATGCCATTTTTATGAATATATATAATATATTATATACTGAATTCTAAACAAGTTTTTGTTTTATTGTAGTTTGTCAAATACTAGAAAAGTATTGCAGACTAAAATATATGCATCATAAGAAAATCTATGTGTTTATAAGCGTAGCAAACAAAACACGACATATTAAGTAGTGTTTTGTTTTGAGTTCTGTGTGTTATAGGAGAATTGTTATTCTTTCTTATCAGATGAGCAATACTCAGCAAAATAAAGAATATATCCATTAAGGTCTTTTATAACAAATTCTTTACATCCGTACCATGTTGTATGAATGTTTTTGATTACTTTTACTTTATCTTTTATTGAATCTAAAAAGTTTTCTATATTTTTCACAGGGATATAGAGGGTAAATGTACCTCCAATTTCTTTTCCTCGAAGTTCTGGAAGCTCATCAATAAAGACATCTTTTCTCTGAAACATGATGGCTAGATTATCTTTCTTTAACATTGCCCATATGAGAGGTGTTCCTGATGCTCCGTCTCCTTTATTTTCGTCTACCGCTATTTCTTTTTTAAATCCAATAATATTGGTGTAATATTCGATAGTTGCATTTACATCATTAACCATAATATTTGGCATAATTTGTTCCATAATTATACTCCTTAAATATAATAAATAATATTATATTATTTATTTTTGTTTTTTGTATTTTTCTATGTTATAGAATTTCTTTCATCTTCTTTTTCTTCAATACATATTTCTTTTCTTGAAATAGCTATGCCAGTTTTTATTAGCAACAAAATTATAACAAAGTTCAATATTCCAAAGAAAAATAAAGAAATATATTTAAAAGTATTTATATTTGTTTCATGAAACATTAAAATGCTAGCAATAGTAATTGCTGCAATTGGAAAAGAATATGCCCAGAAAGAAAGATAAAATTTTATCTTTTTAAATGTTCCTATTTGAGTAAATAATAAACATATTAAGAACAATCCAAAATAGTAGAGCATTTTAGAAAACTCATTTACTTCTGTTGTTAATTTAACAAATGAGATAAATCCGACTGAAGGGGGAGCTATTAAAATAAACAAAGTTGGTAATAGTTTTTCTGGTAAAGGACTATTGAAAATTATGCGGTTAAAAAATATTACTAATAATATAATCCAAAAGAACAATCCAATACTATAAAAAAACCAAGAAATTTCATGAGGAAAATGCTGTATTCCAGCTATTGGTATTAAAATATTTCCTACTGCTGGTATAAACCAGGAAGGATTTATATGTTTTATTTCAAATTTTGTATGTTGAATCCAAATTGAGACTATTTTAAGTGTCAGAATAAAATGTATGACTGTTCCAGTTATTAAAAAATATTTGGATGTATTTATATCTATAGATAAAAATGCTATGCTCAACAAAATTAGGCTAATAGAGAATGTTGGAAAGAAACTTAATTTTACAGGATGATTAAATTCTTTTTTTACTTCGTTACCAAATGCAATTATTTTTATCAAGTAAATAAAGGAAATAATTCCAAAAATTATTAAAGTGAGTGTGAGAATATATTGACTAGCATTAAATGGTATTTTAAGAATTTGCTCAGCTTTTTGAAAAGCAATAGTAAATCCTGCCATTCCTAAAATCATTGAGAAAAATGATACTGGAAAATGTTTTATTCTATATTCTTTATTCATGGCATCCTCTTATGTTTTGAAAGTTAAAAGACATAATTAGTATATACAATTTATGTTTTGAAAGTTAAAAGACATAATTAGTATATACAATTTTTCTTAATAATGTAAAGCATTCTTTGTAATAAATGAAAGAGACCAAAAGCAGGGTTGGATTTTTAAGAGTTCTTAATTATATTAATTATTTATGTTTAGAAAATCATATTATGCCCTTTATATGATCATATTATGTCTTTTATATGAGAATTTCAGGGTAATTGATTTATTTTTCTTGTTCATTTTATGAAATACTTTCTTTTTATAAAAGCATTATGTACTATTACAGCAAATAGTTTGAGAAAAATGTTGTAATATTATTATGTGTTTTTCTCGTTAGGAGACTCCCTATAAAAGTTATAGATAATTTGAGAAAGAATGTTTTTTAATACATTTTTCTAAAATAAAGTTCATTATAGGGATGAGGTAGGGTGGATCTTGTTTTTTGTTTATTTATTATATATCCCCTGTATTACACGTGCTATTTTATTGTTACTAAATTGTGTTCTAAATTTAATTTGTATAGTATTTCCAAAAAAAAACTTTTCTGTATGTTTAATTTTTTGAGTTTCTTCGTTTCTTAAATTTTCTTTATTTATGTTTTTTGTTTCAATTATAAAATATAACTTCTTTTTATCATTTTTAAAATTCAAAACATATACAAAATTTGGAGAATAACTTTTTTCGCCTGCAACAGGTACTTTAATTGAATTTTCAGGGGTTTTAGAAAATACAATTGCTTCACTTATCTTTGTTTTTATATTCTCCTTTTCTAATTCTGAGTCATAAAATAATTTCTTGGAATGTTCCCATTAGAATGGAATACGCCAACATCCGAAGCATTAATTTTTTTTTTATTTTTCCATCTGTATTAGTGAACTTTGTTGAATTAATAGAACTTGCTACTTTCTAATATTCAATTTTGAATGTACTTAATGCTTTATAAATTAAATAATTATCAAAATTTTGTTTAAGTAATCTTAGTGTTGTTGTTAGGTTTAGATTACAAAGATAGTAAAGAGATCGAGAAACCCAGTTTTTCTAACAATTCATCTTCAAAAATATTCTCATAAGATTTTTCATAAAATTTAAGACCTACAATTTTATATTCTAAATTTTCAAATTCCAATACAGTATCTTTAAATTCATTTTTTATCTCTTGTAAAAAATTCTCTTTCCATTGGTCTTTAAATTTTAAATAATTTCCTTTTGGTTCTATAAAAATTTGATAATGTAAATTACTCTTTAGCTCTTTAGTAAATAAAATAAAGTCTGGTTCAAAAGCTCTTCCATCTTCAAAATTAAATATTTTAAAATGTCTTTCATTTCGTACTAAATATATCTCTTCTTCTTGATAGTTTTTACTAATAGTATCTATTAGTTTCCCAATTAATTCTATAAGTGATTTCTCTTCACTTGTACCATAGAACTTCTCAAATACAAACCAATTATCCTTATTTATGAGAATATTTTTATCTTTTTCTTGTGGTACTTGAAGAACTTTTGGTTGTCCTCCATTATAAAAAATCTCTTTGAATTTATAAGGAATAAACTCTTTAGTTCCCTCATATTGAAGAATATTATTTTCCATCTCATTTTCAAGAACTTCTAAAAAGGATAAGGCAATATTTAATCTCTCATAAGGGGGTATATTTTTTATTTTTTTAACTTCTCCATGTATATCTATTTTAAACTGTTTTAGATATTTTTCTTCATAAATAAACTCCTCTATAGAGCTTAAATTAGGTAGATAAATAAGAAGATTGGAAAGTGTAAAAAAATAGTTTTGTAAGATGGCATTTTGAATAATGTTGACTCCAAGATAATCAACTAGATTTTTTAGTAGCTGTTTTTTTAAGTATCTCATTTCCTAACTCATGCTCTACAAAAACATCTATTAATGCCCCCTTCCCACTTTTTAACTCATAAGAGAAATTTGATTTAGCAATACCAAAGTTAGAGAGAGTTTTAACATAATTATAATTTTTTCTTTTTTCTATTATTTAGAAAAATAACCTTGTTTAAAAAAAATTGTATTATTAAACTCTTTTTTGAGCTTTATTTCTAGTTCAATAGGAGCTTTATCATCTTCTTCTAATAGCCCTTGCTCTATCAATGCTTTCTTAATCTCACTAATATATCTACTCTCATTTTCACTATGAAAATACAACTCTTCTAGTACTCTTAATTCATTAGTAATATCATCATCATACTTTCGTTTAAATAGCTCTTGATGCTCTTCTAATCTAAAAGGACAATATCTAGCACCTCTTCCTATAAGTTGAGCTTCACTTATGGTTTTTTTACCAATTTTCCCTTTATTTGACCCTCCCATACTTTGACCCTCATAGAGTCGGACTATATCAAATAAGTTCAGAACATCCCAACCCTCGTTAAGCTTATCTACTGTAAATATTGTTCGTATTGGATTATTGCTATCTTCTAATGAGTTTAATAATCTTTGGTTCTTCTCTAACTCTTTATCTTCATTGGTACTAAGACATTTCTTTTTATCAAAGGCTATTTGTATTTTTTCACAAACAGATTTTAAAGATATATTTGACTCTTTATAAAAGTTAAATATCTGTTTTAGTATTTTAATATTTGAATTATCTCTTATCTCTTCAAGCTCTGCTACTTTAGGACAAAAATATAACACAACATTTTTTACCATTAGCAGAAGCAAGAACATTATCAATCGTAAAAATAGCAATGATGAGTGATTAGGAAATTTATGAGATATTTAAAAATATTTGTTGGGTCGGTACCAATGGTGAACCTGTGTGTCCTAACTGTGGTTCATACACCCATACAATATCAGAATAAGACAACAATATAGATGTAAAGATCATTTTAATACTTATTTCTGTAACAAGTGGAACTCTATTTGCTAGTCATAAAAAACCTTTAAAAATCTATCTTTTAGCTATTGGCATTTTTACAACTTCAGTTAAATCATTAAGTGTCTTAATAACTATCAAGAGAGTTATATCTTACAATAGTAAGACAGCTTGGTTTTATCTCATAAAATTAGATAGTCTTTACTAGATGATGAACAACAAGAGCAAAAAACAACTTAGAACTAAGAATTAAAAACTAAGAAAAAACTGGAGATGGCGGGAATTGAACCCGCGTCTTGAAAAGCAACAATCATATCTTCTACAAGTTTAGTGTGTTATTGTATTTTGATATATGGTGTGCGACACACACGCAATCATATATCTAGTTTATTTAAAAGTCCCCCATATATCCTAAAACGCGAATGCATAAGGCAAGCTCTCTTTACTTACACAGTATCTTGCACAAGAGCGATACAAGGCTGCTGGCAGAATAAGTTTATGCTGCCATTGAAAAATTGTTGTCTGCGTTTATTACAGAACAGCACGTAAGGAGTGCAATACCACTTGCAAATATGCTGCATGCATTCCCAATCAAATCCAAGAACATCCCCAGCATTAAAATTTAGTTATAAGTATATTCTTATTTGTGTATTATTTCAAGTATCTCAGAAGTAAGTTCTTTGGATGAGGTACATATTACATTAATAGAGGCGTTTTTTATTGAATGATTTTTTGCTGATAAGAGAGGTTCCCATTCTACTTGGTTCCCTTTAAATGTATGGACGAAAGCTCCGCATTCTTTCATTATGGGGTATATAGGGACTATGTCCCATATGTGCATTTTTGCATCAATTATTGCGTGGGCACGAGAACAGGCAAGGAGAAGGTAGGCATATCCATCTGCCCATGTGCGAGTGAGGCGAGCTTCAAGCATTATTGTGTGCATTGATGGCGTTACTTTCATTGCTGCTACAAAATCATATGATAATACAAGTGCGTCAGTAAGTTTATTTATAGTTGTATTGCAATGCAACGAGGTGAGAGATGTTGTGTTGTTAAGAAGATTTGTGAAAAAGGCACCTTCATTTATAGTTGCATATACGCATTCTCCACTTGGAGGACAGTATATACATCCTAGTATGGGAATATTGCGTACGCTATCGTATAGTCCAAGGAGCACTGTATAAAGAGCTACTCCTTTTATAAAGCTTTGAGTTCCGTCTATGGGATCTATAATCCATTTATATCGGGCTTCTATATTATAACTATCATATTCTTCGCCTATAATTCCAAAATCAGGGAAATGATGCATTAATTTTTTTCTCAGGAATGTTTCTGTACTTCTATCTGCCTCTGTTACGGGACTATTATCTCCTTTGTAACATACCTGCGTGTGTGATGAGCAACCTTTATACAGATCAAAATATTGCAAAGTGTTGGCTCCTGCTTCTTTTATGAGATGCAGTGCTGTTTTTAGTATATTTTTTAGGTCAATTATAGTATGTATATGTTTGCGTTCTTTCATAGTTTATTGTATGTATTGTTTTATATCGCGTGCAGTTTCTCTATCAATCATACGTTGTTTTATAGTATCTTTTTTTTCATGGGTTTTTTTCCCTGTGCATACTCCAAGTGTGGTTTTTATAAACCCTCGTTGTAAAAATATATCAAGTGGAATAAGGGTTCGACCTTTTTGTTCGGTAGATTTTCTCATTTTTTCTATTTCATGTTTTTTTGCAAGTAATATTCTCACGCGTAGTGGATCAGGTGTTTCGGTGGTATGGAATTTATATGGAGATATGTGAAAGTTATATAAATACAATTGAGGTTGTTTTACGCGTGCAAAGCAATCGGAGAAATTATATTTTCCTTCTCGTATTGATTTAACTTCATACCCTAGTAATACGAGACCACATGTATATGTGTTGAGAACATTATATTCAAAGTAAGCCTTTTTGTTTTTCCTAAGTATTTTTCTTGACACATTGCTATCTTTGTGTGTTTGTTGTGCTTTTTTCATAATATTTATTGTGATATTGGAATGAGCATTATTCTAAAGCCTACATACGGGGTTGCCCATGTTGGTGGATGAGATGCATTTCGTGTTGTTGACATTGATATTTTTAATGAATTAGAAGGAGCCTCATAAAATCCGCTTATAAAACGTTTTTTTGTTTTAGTAATAAAACTTCCGCCAAGTATGATTTTTTCACTTCCGTATAAGGGCCCCGTATATTTTGCGAAATTTGGAAGAGGACTGTACCATGATTCTGTCCATTCCCAGAGACTTCCCATAAGAGATGTCTGTGAGTTTTGTGAAGAAGGTGCAAAAATTGTTTCTCCATCTTGAGATATGATTTCATCAAGTTGCACTCCGTTTGGATAGCGTATAGCAGCGGCTCTCCATTCAAACTCATTTGGGATTTTTGCTTTATAGCCTAGTGGTTTTGCATATGAATTTACCCATTTTGCAAATTCTACTGCATCATAGTAGCTTACATAACGGAGAGGACGAGAGGGGGTACGTTCTGGGTTAAAATCTTTAAGATATGAGTTTTGATGATCTTTTGATATATATGATTTTCCAGTTTTTTCCCAATTGGGATTCCCCTTTAGAAATGCTGCGAATGCATTTTGAGTTACTTCGTGAGAAAGAATAAAAAATGGTTCAATGCGTATTGTTAAGATCGGGGAGGTATCAGTTTTGTTGTCTGTTTTTGTTTCTAGAAAGAAGCGAGTAGCACCTGTATTTGTATTGATTGTTCTTAGATTATAAGAGAGTGTAGTAGCATCTACCCTTTTAAAGGGAAGTACTATGCCATTATTTAAAGGTATGTTTTTTTGTTTTGGAAGGGTAAAGAGGTTTTTATATGGCGATGTTAAATGGGTGGATACAAATGAGGGAAGAGAAAGAATATTATTTGCAGAATTTGATTGTGAATATGTGATCAATGCACGTAGTTTTTGTGATGCAAATGTATCTAAGAATGAAATATAGTTTGTTATAAGCTCATTCGTTGTATAAAGTTGAAAAAGAGAGTCCATTATAGATGAGGGTGACGTATCGGGTGATTTTAGGAGAGTATTTAAATAGGGGAGTGATTGGACAAATAATTGCTGCTTAAATATTTTTGTATCAATTACACCTCCTCTTATGGAGTTAAGTATGTCTATTATTGGTGAAGGAGTTGAAAACCCTGTTCTGAGATATGGGTTTATGCTCCATGCTGCAAGATTTTGTATTGTTTTTTGTATAAGATTTTGAGAATTTTTAATATTTAAAACTATATGTCTGTTCAAAGTAGCATTACTTGATTTTCGTAAAAATATTTTCCGTTTTGTATAGATAGTTTCAGATTTAGAAGTTCCCCGAAAAGATACAACAAGCATATGCTTGCCAGGAGAGACAATTTTTTTGAGAGGGGTACTCCCCTCATAACGATTGTCTATAAATACTGCCGCATTATTGGGATAGGAAGTAATAGAGACGTATTGTCCTTGAAAGAAAAAAAACGATGGAGAGAAAATAAGGAGAATAATCCCCAAGATGATTATCCCCCATAGTATGGGAATATACACAAGAGGGGGAATCCCTAAGATGTTTTTTAATATAACGGAATGAGAAGTACTATGAGATTGAGATGGTGTTTTTTGTTTTTTGTTTTTTTCTTCCATGATTAAATTATTGTATACTATTTTAGTGTATAATTCAATTCTTGATGTTATATTATATCGCGGTGTAATGCCTACGCTTGCGTGTTTATAGATATGCTAATGAAAGATGCAACAAACATTGTTCTACTCGTGTATCAGAGGAATGTTTTTTTAATAACTCTTCCAGGATCCTGTTAAAGATAGGAATATATGATTTTTATACTAGAAACTAACGATTTTTGATATACCAAATTCTGCTACAATGATAAGTGATGGTGATTTTTATAGTGGCACACTAATAACTCTTAGATTAGGGGATGCTGCGGAAATGATAGAAACTTTTACTTTAGTCTAGCAAGACGCACAACAATATAAGCCTTAAGCAGGCTTTATAATGATATCTTAGGACAGACAGAAAAAGCATTTTGGGGGGGGGCTACTACGAATACGTGAGGATAGCACGTTATTATGATAATTATTATACTATAATCATTATCACAATAGATAATTATATAATGTAATTATAATTGAGTTGAAGAGTAGATGATTATGATAGCAAAGAACATTGTTCGTATAACAGAAAGATATCTTACATATAGAAAAAGGAAGCAAGAAAAACAAAAAGAAAAAGGGAAAAAACAAGGGGTAATAAAAGATTGGCTATATTCTTTTTTATGGGCTGTAGGAGTAGTGCTATTACTTAATCAGTATTTTTTACAAGGATATCAAATACCATCAGGATCAATGATCCCTACGCTTACACTAAAAGATAGAATATTTGTAAATAAACTTATATATGGTCCAGAATTACTTCCAACTTTTAAAAAACTTCCGAGTATTATTACACCTAAACGCTTTGATGTGGTAGTATTTCAGAGCAAGGAATATTTAAGCAGAGGGGTGTTGTTTGAAGTAGCACAACGAATTCTTTATATGCTTACACTTTCTTTAGTAGACATAAATAGAGATAGTTTTGGTAAACCTAAAGTTCAATTTTTAATTAAACGACTTATAGGAATAGGAGGGGATACCATTAGGTATTTTGAAAACTCACTTCAATATAAACTTAAGGCCATGGACGATTGGCATGATGAAATGTCCTTTAGGAAAATAATGGGGGGGGATTTTCCCATAGTTCCTCCTGATGACAAGAAACGTATTATAGAAAAAAAAGATACTGCAAAACAATATGCAGAACAATGGTATGAAAGTAAGAATTTATTTGTAGAAAGGTTTCTGAGCTATGATGAGTACATGCTTGCTGGAATGTATGCATATGAGCTATTTCCTAGTACTATTGCACCTCCCTTGCGATATGAAGAATACAAAAATGGTATATATATTCCCCAAGGAGATTACTTTTTTATGGGTGACAACAGAAATAATTCATATGATAGTAGGTTTTATGGAACGGTTTCTAAAAAAAACATACTCGGAAAAGCTTTTATTATTTATTTCCCTTTTAGTCGAGTAGGAAAAATACGATAATGGAGGGAATAAGTCAGTTTTATCTCAATGAATCTCCACCACAGAAGAATATTTTAATTCGAATTTTTACATTTTATATGAGTGTTGTATTTTTTTACGTGTTGCTATCATCGTGGGGAGTGAAATTTATTTCTATATCCTATGATAATATGACAGAAATATTCCCATCATTATCTCAAAAACTTGAAAAAAGTGAAAAGAAAACACAAAAGGCGGTTGTGCTTTCGTCGGCATATGGTCTTCATTTTTTTAATACAATTCTTGCTTTTAAGAAACCAGAAAAAGGAGATGTGGTTCTCGTAAGACTTGGTCATCTTCAAAATAGAAACTCTTTTCAAAATGGAAATATACTTCCCGTAATGTTTATTCAAATAATAAAAGACATAGTTCGCATTGCAACACTCGGAATAGTGAAAGGTGGTGCACAATATTCTCTTTTGAGAGTAGCTGCTATAGAAAATGAAACAATTACTTTTTCGGGTAAAGGTATTATAAATTCTAAAAAAAATGATGATGCAGAATTTATTCCCTATATTGATGGAATAAAGACAATTACAGTGCCTTCTAAGCATGTGTTTTTAATGGGGAATCGCACATATGAAATAGATAGTAGGTATATAGGAACATTTCCACTTTATAAAATACAAGGGAAGGTGTGGGCTTTTATAGGACCTATATGGAACATGGTTGGTAAATGATTTTTTGTTTTGCAGAAATATTAAACAAACTTTTAAAATTGAAGACGATTGGTTCTCATTATTAATATAGGAAATGACACCCTTACATATTATTTTTGTTTATTAAATAGACTAGTTCTTTGTGATACAATATTTTATATAAAGGGAGTAAAAAGAGGTAATTATGTCGGGACATAGTAAATGGTCTACTATTAAGCATAAAAAAGGTGCTGCAGATGCTGTTCGAGGAAAAATTTTTAGTCGAATGTCAAAAGAGATTATTATGGCAGTAAAAAAAGGAGGAGTCGATCCCGATGCAAATGCACGATTGAGAACTGCTATTTCTAAGGCAAGAAGTGTTAACATGCCAAATGATAATATCGCACGAGCAATTAAAAAAGAGGATCGGGCAATAATGAGAAAGAAAATTACGAAGAAGTGGTATATGAAGGATATGGACATGGTGGAGTTGCAATACTCGTACAATGTCTTACAGACAATAAAAACAGAACGGCATCAGATGTGAGGTATGCTTTTAATAAATGGGGAGGATCTTTAGGAGAAACAGGGTGTGTATCATACCTTTTTAATCGAAAAGGGCTAATTGTATACGATGCCTTCTATTTATAAAGAAGAAGAAATATTTGAAATAGCACTTGATGGCGGGGCAGAAGATGTACAAACAGGTGATGGTGTAATAGAGGTTACGAGTACTCCCCGAAAATTTTGAGGCACTTTTGCATGTACTTGAACAAAAAGAATACAAGGCACTCCAGGCTGCTATCATGCTACTTCCTTCATCTTATGTATCTCATAATACGGAAACAAATGAAAAAGTTATAAAACTTTTAGAAAAGCTTGAAGAACTTGACGATGTACAAGCGGTATCGCATAATCTTGATATTACATAAAATGCAACGAGGCATATCATGTTTATAGTGGGCGTAGACCCAGGACTTGCGTCTTTAGGATGGGGAATTATTTCTATTGAACAGAAGACAGGACAGGATATATGCTACCATGCACATGGGGTCATCACAACACAAGCAAAAAGAAAAATATCGCAACGGTTACTTGATATTGAAAGACAGTTTGATGCGCTTCTTTTGAGGTATAATCCTTTTGTACTTGCATATGAGAAACAATTTTTTGTCAAGAATGTTACAAGTGGATTGGAAGTAGCACATGCGCTTGGCGTTATTTTACTTACGTGTGCAAAAAGAAATATTGAGGTGTATTCGTATACTCCCCTTCAGATTAAGAAACAGATAACGGGAAAAGCTCAGGCAAAAAAAGAGATTGTAGAAAAACTAGTATGTTTACAGTTTGGTATAGATGTAATAAATATCCACCATTCATCTGATGCATTAGCTGTAGCACTTACGCATTGTGCTTCCATTTATAATCCTTTTTAAGAAAAAAAATCCTACACTGTAAAAGTAAAAACATGGTACAATTCACACAGCATGATACATAGTATTACAGGCATTATAACAATTATAGATTCTGACTATGTTCACATATGTGTTAATGGAATTGAGTATGGTCTGTGTGTTTCTTTGCAGAGTAGAGAGCGTCTTTTGCCCTTTTTACGTAAAGAATGCAAGGTATTTACTTTTTTACATATATCAGATAGGCATGTAGAATTATATGGGTTTGCATTGCAAAGTGAAAAGAATCTATTTTTATCTTTGCAAAAAGTGGAAGGTATAGGCCCTAAAGCTGCATTACGAATTCTTTCACATACGAACCCACAGCAATTTATGGATTATGTACAGTCACATGATATAAAAGGATTGTCAACTTTACCGGGAGTAGGGAAAAAAAAAGCAAGTAAAATATTGCCTTGCGTTAGAAGATGTATTTAGGATTATTCCCTCTTCTCAAGAGGATGATTCTATTCAAGAAAAAAAGACTGAAGAGGAACTTATTGTTAGAGCGATTTGTGATATGGGATATAATGTAGAAGAAGTAAAGAGTGCTGTACGTCATGCAATATCTATAGTGTGTAATAGTGAAAATAAAAATAATGATCATGAAGATATACGTTTTCTTGTAAGAAAAGAAGAAGGAAAAATAATGAAAGAAGCTATTTCATTTTTAGAATCATCATATGATGTAAGATGAGAGTTATTGTATGAAGAAAAATATACAAGAGCCGTCCAATACGCGTGATATAAATTCTCCAGGGCATAGTTCGTGGTATGTCAATAAAGAAAAAATAGATATGTCTTTACGTCCTAAAAGATTAGATCAATTTCTGGGACAAGAACAACTTAAAAAAAATATTGCACTTTATATCCATGCCTCAAAACAAAGAGGAGATGCACTTGATCATGTGTTTTTTAGTGGCTCCCACGGATTGGGGAAAACAACGCTTTCATGCATAATAGCACAAGAATTAGGAAGTGATATAAAAATTACTAGTGCACCTATTATAGATAAGCCTAAGGATATTATAGGAATACTTTCTACTATTGATGCTAATAGTATTTTATTTATAGATGAAATACACAGATTAAAGGCTCCCATAGAGGAGATTTTATATTCTGCTATGGAAGATTTTATGGTAGACTGGGTGGTAGGTAGTGGGTTAGAGGCACATGCAGTACGTATACCAATACAACGATTTACTCTTATAGCTGCTACTACGCAACCCGAAAGAGTTTCTTCGCCACTCTATAGTCGTTTTGGTATACACGAACGACTTGATCTTTATACAGATGATGACTTAAGTAAAATTATTATGAGATCTGCATATATTTTAAAAGTGCCCATAGAGCCAGATGCTGCATATATGATTGGAAGTATGAGTAGAGGTACTCCTCGGTATGGGAACAGTTTATTAAGAAGAGTTCGAGATTTTGCACAAGTAAAAGCAAATGGAGAAATAACAAAAGAAATTGTAATATTAAGTGCTAAAGAACTAGGTATAGATAATAATGGATTAGAGTATACAGATAGGAAAATATTAAAAGTATTGGCAGACAATTTCTCTGGAAAACCAGTGGGGTTAAAAACGCTTGCAATTGCTGTAAATGAAAATCCGCAGAGTTTAGAAGACTTTTGGGAAGTGTATCTTATAAAAAAAGGATATAATAAATCGCACTCCACAGGGAAGACAGATTACACAGAAAGGTCTTTCATTGCTTGGAAGAGAAAATCAGAATAAAGATTCTAACCTTTTTTAAAGGTACATTTTAATATGTTGTATCATCCATGAGTTTAAATTCTTGTACAACACGTTCTATGCGAGATAGTTCTCGTTTTATTATTTTTGAGTAGTCAAGGGTCTTATTTCTAATTCTTGTATATTCGTCTTTCCAATATTGTATTTTTGGAAGATACATAAAATATACATTCATATCTCTTATATTTTGGGAATATTTTTTTGCTTCATCCCAGTAGTTTTCTGAATATTCGATGAGCATTGTAGCTTTTTTCATGCTACGAATACTCATGTCTCTGTAAGGACTGTTATAAAAAAATGCATTAAATTTCATATAACCTGCTCCCCATTGTAGGTATTGTTTGGTGAGGAGAAGATTTACATGCATCAAAAATAAATTTCTATACCATTCCCATTCTTGTTTTGTTTTTATAGAAGCAAGTGCATTAAGAGGATTGGTAAAGTCAGCTTTAAGAGTGTTTGTGAGCCACAGGATATTTTCTGCATAGTTTTCTGGGTACATTGTAAGATGCTTGTGATATAATTTATAAATTTGCTCTTTATACATTAATCTGTATCCAGGAAAAGAATATGTAAAATGTGAAATGAGTACTAATATTGCTAGAAAAAGAATGAATTTATATTTCACATTATATGTAATCGGAACAAAATGATATAAGTTTATTTTTGTATAGCATAGATTTATATATTGAAAAGTTTCTTTATACGTGTAAAAATATTTCCTGCGATTATTTTTTCGTTTTGGGATGCATCTATAATGTGTATAGGAGGTATAGGAATATCAGATATACAATTGAGAAACATATTATCATAATGTTTTTCAACTTGTAAGAGAAAATGCTCTGATTCTAAGTTGTCTTTTTTCCTTTTAATACGGGAGAGTGATTTTTTTATATTTATTTTGAGATATAGGACAAGGTCTGGTTTTGGAAAAGACATATTAATTGTAGCTATATGTTTTTTTAGAGAGGGGTTTCCTTGATACGCAAGTGATGAGTATACATATCTATCACAAATTATGTGTTTTCCCAATTTACGTTGTTCTTCTATTCCATTATTTCCATATACATGCTCATAACGATCTGCTGCAAACAGATAGGAAAAGACAGCAGGAGCAGTATTAGATTGTGAGAAATTTAGAGTGTAATAAATTTCTTATAAACGAGCCAATTACACCGTTTTGTGGCTCGTATGTTAAAACACAAGGAATGCTGAGAGAAATAAGTTTCTGATGAAGAAGAGAGCATTGGGTTGTTTTTCCACTTCCGTCGATACCTTCAAATACTATAAATTTACCTGTTGCCATTATTTTATATAAATGTTTGTAATTATACTGTCATAATAGTATACTAAAAACACAATAAAATGAAAAAAAATAGATTTTTTTCTCATAACATTAGACTCAAAGATGCTAAAGATATAATAATTGTTCTTACACTTATATTTACCGTTGGGTTAATTATTACAAGTCTTCTTTTTAATAAGACCTATGTATTTATGAAAAATACTTTTAATATTCTTGAGAAAGAACTTGGAGTAGAGCTTACATGGGATGCTGTAGAATTGTCTCTGCTTGAGGGTTCGATTAATTTTCATAATATTCAATTTTTGGATATAAAAGAATATAAGCCTATTATTGCTTTTGGAAATTTAAAAATAGGATTAAAAACCAAGAAGATCTTAGAATATGTTATTAGTGAAATAAAAGAAAAGCGGTTTGTAACAGGAAAAATACCAAGATATATGGTAAAATTTCTTTCTTATACTAATCTTGAACAATCAAAACTTAATTATACGGTGGAAACAGACACGGTGTTTATTTCCAATCTTTTCCGGTTGCTTTTTTTATTTGAACAAGTGCCAAATAATTTTAGTTTGTATTTCAACAATATAAATGGGTGGGTTTCATTAGGTTCATCAAAAGCAAATGTAAGTGATTCTTTTGTGGTTACTAATGTGTCTAATAAGAAGACAGGGCGACTCAAAATTGATATTTATGCAAATACAGAGATTGTTTCTTGGGGACCTGATATTAAAACCCTTGTAAAGGCAACTATTTCTAGTAAGGAAGACCTGGATATATTATATATTAATGGAAGTCTTTCTAATCTTATGGTGAAAGATATTATAGGAGTAAAACCTATAGATTTCTCTCTTGTTAAGGAGAAAGACTCAATTGATTTTTCTGTTTTTACTTCAAAGGATGATATTAATCTTAACGGTTCTTTCCAATTTACAGAATCAAGCCTGTCTATAGGGTTTGATACAAATAAATTCACTCTTGGTTCATTATTTAATATAAAAGATGAAAAAAAAAATTGGATCCTTTGTAGAGGATTCCTTTACAACAAAAGGAAAACTTTCATATTTTTCGAATGATCAAGTATTGTCTTATTTTCTTAATATAAATAATGAG
>CBDCGX010000055.1:0-11896 GCA_965216965.1 Spirochaetia bacterium
TTTTTTAGTAAAGCAACTGTGTATACGACACCTTCGAGACGTTTTGGTGGCCCTGAAAAGGGCCGTAGTTAGATAAGGGGGAATTTGTATTTATTTTTATTATTTTTATTTGTTTTATTATACAAACCTTGATATTTTATGTATGAATGATGTGTGGAAGGGCGACTCTGGATGGTTATTCTGTCTCTGGCAGTGCAGTATTTCCGTATTTTATCCTGTATATAAAACAAATGTGTTTTAAATATATTCTTTTTAATATTGTTATTAAAATGTGTTCATGTTTAGTTTTAATTAGCAAACCTTTTTTACAGATTTTAAATTTTAAAATAATTAAATTCCCGGAGTTAATCTGGGAATACCTGAAAACCCTACTGGTTAAATATTACCAGATAGGCTGTTTTTTCAGGTAATTAGACAGCAATGGTAGTCTTGCCATCCGTATAGGTGATTGTGGTTAAAACCAAGCGCACGAATGCTCAAGGATTCACTTTGGGCCCTCTGGCTTCCGATGGATGGCCCGGTCTTCGTCAATCTCCACCACACAGTGCAAGACGGCTTGGATTACCTCTCTCAACATCATCGGCGACTCTCCGCTCACTGGAATGGACTACCATGGGCAACGGGGGAAGGAATGTTAGGTGGTTAGGATGTTAGGGGGCGTTAGGGCATTGTCGGCTTTTGGCCGATAGGTTTAGGGACGGCTAGCATCCCTCCCCTCATAGTTGTCCCCTTGGACGCCGGCCCGGTGGGGTGGTGGGAGCGCAGAGCCCTGGATGTCTCTTGCCGCTCAGTTTGGTGGCATGCGGCTCAACCTTTTCCAACCTTCCTCTAGGGCTTAAAATTATTATAGTAGGAATTAATACATATTTTGGCCAGCCCGATTAAAATTATGCGTCATGCTAACTAAGTAAACTAACAAAACTACTTATCAAATTTGATCGACGCATCAAAATTCAGTAAAGTCCCAACCCCCCATTGGTCTTAAATTCCAAATTGGCCCCAACAACTCCTTCCCCCTGCTACGGACAGAGTCACTGGCTATGCCAGAGGCTGTGCCCGCGAGCGGGCGTGTCTGAACCTTCATTGGACATAGACACGTAAATACAGTTTCCCGATTCCCGATTCCCGATGATCTGGAAGATTATATATTCTTGGCTTGAGTCGTGAAGTCCTTTTTTTTTTATCTGTGTTTTGTGTTTTCATATATTTGTTGTTACTTACTCATAAGTTTCAGAGTCGTCGTTGTGCAAGTTACGTGAGTCTGTTTTATTAACAATCCATTTTGTTTTTTAGTTCTGTTTGTATTGTCTATTGTGTGTACTTTGTATTTTATTTCAGTTGGTATTGTTTGTATGTTTAGTTTGTGTATTTGATGATCAGGAAGATCGCCATTTTGTCCACCATTTTGTCCGCCATCTTGGCAACCATTTTGTCCGCCATTTTCATTTTGTTATTGGGTGGGTCTTCTTTTGTATGCCAGTACGAAGGGTAGAAATAACCTCTCTTATATTAGTGATATTTTGGCCAGCGAGTCTTTTAATGATAAAATTCAGTGGGATCACAGGGGGGAATGTAGATATCAATAAAGATGATATAATAAACCATTAATTAAGTCAGGACTTTCAACACCTCCAAAGGCTGGTAGGGGCATTCAAACAAGACCAGATACGCCACATACCAACACCGGGGAACTAATGAATGCCACAGTAAACCTAACTTCCCCCGAAACAATATCTCCAAGACAAGTACATGTTCTTGTCCTAACGGACATGACTTCAGATATAGAGGATATAGAGGATATACAAAATAAAAATTAAAATGTTTCAAAAAACCTTGTGTCCGAGTTGTCCTTTGATGGAGGAAGTGGCTCATCCAAAACAACACTGGACACGGTAAGAGCTAAAAAACGTCCGGCTGGATCGCCAGAGGAGTTAAAGGTAAGTGCAATATATAATAATAACGAATGTACATTTAGAGATCAACGGTGTTCAAGCCACACAATTTTAAAACTCCGGAACACTACCCATCTAAAAGAAATTAGGAGAATTCAAATAGATAAAAAAAATCCAACTAGTTATGAGTTGTTATTTTTACAGAAATCATTGGCCATAATTGGTTGCTGAAGTGTAGTCTATAATACTATAACGAATTGGTTGTAGTCTGGTATATGATACTATAGAAAATATGTTGAGGTCTGGTCTATGATACTATAGAATATCTCCTGAGGTCTGGTCTATGATACTATAGAACATTTGCTGAAGTATGGTCTATGAGACTTTGGAAAATCTCTTGAGGTCTGGTCTTTGATACTATAAAAAATCAACTGAAGTCTGGTCTAAGATGCTATAGTAAATCTGCTGACGTATGGTGTATGATACTATAGAAAGGCTGCTGAAGTGTAGTCTATGATATTATAACGAGTTGGCTGTAGTCTGGTCTATGATACTATAGAAAATCTGTTGAGGTCTGGTCTATGATACTATAGAAAATCTGCTGAGGTCTGATCTATAATACTATAGAAAATCTGCCGACCTCTGGTCTATGATACTATAGAAAATCTGCTGAAGTCTGGTCTATGATACTATAGAAAATATGTTGAGGTCTGGTCTATGATACTATAGAAAATCTGCTGAGGTCTGGTCTATGATACTATAGAAAATATGTTGAGGTCTGGTCTATGATACTATAGAAAATCTGCTGAGGTCTGGTCTATGATACTATAGAAAATCAGCCGAACTCTGGTCTATGATACTATAGAAAATCTGCTGAAGTATGGTCTATGATACTATAGAAAATATGTTGAGGTCTGGTCTATGATACTATAGAAAATCTGCTGAAGTGGTCTATGATACTATAGAAAATATGTTGAGGTCTGGTCTATGATACTATAGAAAATCTGCTGAGGTCTGGTCTATGATGCTATAGAAAATCAACTGAAGTCTGGTCTAAGATACTATAGTAAATCTGCTGAAGTCTGGTGTATGGTACTATAGAAAGGTTGCTGAAGTGTAGTCTATAATACTATAACGAATTGGTAGTAGTCTGGTATATGATACTATAGAAAATCTGGTGAGGTCTGGTCTATGATACTATAGAAAATATGTTGAGGTCTGGTGTATGATACTATAGAAAATCAACTCAAGTCTGGTCTAAGATACTATAGTAAATCTGCTGAAGTCTTGTGTATGGTACTATAGAAAGTTTGCTAAAGTGTAGTCTATAATACTATAACGAATTGGTTTTAGTCTGGTATATGATACTATAGAAAATCTGCCGACCTCTGGTCTATGATAGTATAGAAAATCTGCTGAGGTCTGATCTATGATACTATAGAAAATCTGCCGACCTCTGGTCTATGATACTATAGAAAATCTGCTGAAGTATGGTCTATGAAACTATGGAAAATCTGTTGACGTCTCGTCTGTGATACTACAAAAAATCAACTGAAGTCTGGTCTAAGATACTATAGTAAATCTGCTGAAGTATGGTGTATGATACCATAGAAAGGCTGCTGAAGTGTATTCTATGATATTATAACGAGTTGGATGTAGTCTGGTCTATGAGACTATGGAAAATCTGTTGAGGTCTGGTCTTCAAATGGGATGTTGATTTAACGTTCCAGGTAAATACGACTTTCTTATTTGAACCAACAGTAACAAGAGAAAATAATTAGTCTTCGTGTTTTTAGCGATTTTTATATTACAAAAGTGGTGTTGCATAGTTGAGGAATAATACTTATATGTACTGGTAGTAATACAGTAAAAAAACATCTATTTTATTTTACATAGGGCGGAGCCATAGCACAGTGGTGTAACTTCCCGCCTAATGTGTGGTTGGTCTGAGATCGATACTCATCAGTGAGCCACTGTGGTGTGTGTGTGTGTGTGTGTGTGTGTGTGTGTGTGTGTAAAAAGGTTACTAAAATGTGTTGAGTCCATCGTTAAAAAGTATAGATATCTCAAGGTATTGATTGTTAGTAATATGGCAATTAAAATATCTCATTTTGTTTGATTATTAGTCAGTGTTTGTTTACATTTCTGCAAGCCCGTAATTTTAGTCCCATGAAACAGAACGTATTTGTAAGAAATATACTAAGTCAAAATTGGGTAGGGACGTAATGGTACATATTCATTTATTTATTTCTCAGAAATCGCCTAACTAACTGTGTTGATCAAAGACAACGTCAAATGATATTAATCTATGGACATCTTTAAATAATATTTTGAAAATAAAATTGACTATGGACGTTCATTTATTTTGGCTGTTATTAGTTAGATTTTGCAAGAATTGCATTATCAATACTTTTTAAATTTCTTTCGATGTGTTTAAAAGTGAAAAAAAGGAAGGTAGGGCTGGTGAATGAACAGGAGTCAAGCAACTGGCTGGATGATGTTAACATCTCAATAATAGACTTCAAATGCAGTCAAGGGATACTGATTCACTTGATCATGTTGATCAAACATCTTGATCATGTTGATCAAACATAAATATCAGAACCATAGCCTGCTTTACAATAGTATACTTGAAAGTAACTGACAGACCCAGCTCCGGGTAAAACTAATGTTCTTTAACCATCCTGAGGCATGAGGGCAATGCAGCATCTTTACTCTTTTTTAATACTCATCATACATGTATTGTAATCTGCTGAGCCAAGTAGGCTGTTAGTGTTTTGTTGGATTTACAATTATTTTATGCTGTATCAAGTGGTGGTTCCTTTTTCACAAATTTCACTGACAAATATTGTGTCTCGCATATGTGACAAAAGCAAAGTTGATGTGACTTAAACATGCAAAAAACACCCCAAAAAGACTCCCCTGTGACATTTTGAAAATGTTGAGATGTGACAAATTGTGACTTGCCATTAAATATGAATCCATTCTCTGAAAATTGACGAACTTACTGTTTTTGATCAACGACAAGGAAGGGAGGAAGGAAGGAAATGTTTTATTTAACGACGCACTCAACACATTTTATTTACGGTTATATGGCGTCAAAAATATGGCAAAGGACCACTCAGATAACGAGAGAGGAAACCTGCTGCCGCCACATGGGCTACTCTTTCCGATTAGCAGCAAGGGTTCTTTTATATGCATCATCCCACAAACAGGATAACACATACCACGGCCTTTGTTACACCAGTCGTAGAGCACTGGCTGGAACGAGAAATAGCTCAATGGGTCCACCATGAAGGATCGATCCGACGACCCATCGCACCATGAGGGAACGCTCTTACCACGGAGCTACATCTCGCTCCCCTTCATCACCGACAACGTCAAATGATATTAATCAATGGACATAGTGTCGGAATAGTTTTTACTGTAATTAGTAGCGTCGGAAGCAGTATGACCATGGCCATACTATGTTTTGGGTCAGATCTATCTATCTGTTTGTCTGTCTATCTGTTTTTCCGTCCGTCTATCTGTCTATGTATATATGTGTGTTTGTACCAACTTTTAATTGCTTTCGACGCCACTGGTGGAAAAGTATATTGATAAAACTATGTTATAACTACTTTAACAAAATCAGAAGATAATGTCCAACGGTCTCTATATGGAAGGTGCTTGGATAAAGATATATACCATTATTTAGCAAAGGTTTATTCATGTTATTTGTTTTGGTGCACAGAATATTATTCGAATCGTTTAATGAGATATAATAGCGGATAATGCCTTACCAAGAACAAATCAGTTAGAAATTATGAGGGTTTTTTAAATTAGTTTGTTTTTACCGATAGACTGGGGAATCAGTGTCCATTGATGCAGAACTCGCAACAATCCTGGCTTTCACACGATACAAGAACTGCTTTGAATTCGAAGATGTTACAGAGGCCATTACAAACAAAGTAAGCATTAGTCTATAAATAATGACACAGCGGGCAAGCGCTTGTCACAATGATTCAGATTTAAAGGACCAACTTAGACCAGGAGCCCAGAGGGTCGAACCTAGACGAACAAGGTACCAATATCTGATCATATAGCGATCTAGTTACCAACATGAGATGCTCAGACGTGGACGTCTGCCGGGGTCCAGTCGCTGGGTTTGGTCCTGGAGACCCTTAAACGGACCCCAATAATTGGTTGAACTCATACATTCGAGGTACCGGTCGAAACCGATTTTATATGAAAGAGTATATCACACCGAGTATGAAATGGCCCCTAACTGACGACTGGACCCCTGGGATGGCTCAAACTGTCACCCCAAAGATGCCCCCCCCCCCCCCCCCACAAGGTATGAAAATGGTTTTACTCATACATTCGATGTACCGGTCGAAACCCATTTTATATGAAAGAGTATATCACACCGAATATGAAATGGCCCCTAACTGACGCATAGACCCCTGGGATGGCTCAAACTGTCACCCCAAATACGCCTCTTGATATAAGATGGAATAATTCTTTCTCTTACCCATTTAATACATCCTTTAAGTTAATTCTACTTCTTCGTATTTTAATTTGATCAATTCAAACGATGCATTAAAATTAGCCCGCTAGCCGGCCGACGACGACGACGACGACGACTGGAGACGTGCAGGAGTCGCCGCGGCTGTTGGCACGTCGTAACGCGAAAGAATCGGTCAAAGTCGCATCGATTTGAAATCGAGAGATTTGGACCCGTCGCAACGTACCCTCCCAGCTTGCGAAAGGTCGCTTTCGGCCGAAAAGTGGCCATCGCCGCACCGGTCGGTGCTGGCCGTCGCAGACGATGGGAAGCAGGCCAGGCAAGACCAAGCCAGGCACATGCTATCATTTTTTTTTTAAATTTGAAACGTATATATCTCATTGAATAAAAAGTGTTTTAATTTTATTACATGTTCATTTATGGGGGACGTGAATGTAGTGAACCCCAAACACTACACTACAAGTAGGAAAACCTACATTGTAGCCTTAACTTTAGAAATGGCCTTTTTTTTTTTTTTTTTTTTTTTTCAGGCAATGAACCGGGTTCTCCTTGAATACTACTAATAAAATTATGTACAAAAACATCTTTTAGTGCTTGTTTTTAAAGTGTTTGGGTGTGTGCTTGTTTTCTTTAACATTTAGTGCATGCATTAAAAATTTTTAAACAGCTTAAATGATCCTAACCCGGTTTTGAGGGCCTGGCCTCCAAAGCTACAAGCTAGGAGGTCCAGGCCTTTCATTTATTTACGTTTTTGTGCAATTTTAGCCGTTAATTAGCATAGTTTATATGTAATTTCGAAGGCATCGTTGCACGTGGCAACGACCCCTTCGAGGCACCAGTATTTCAGGAATTTCTCTCTTCTAATGCAGCAAAATGTTCGATTTCCACCCTTCTATTAATGTAAGTTTTGAAATGTTCCATTTCATTACATGGTTTACCCTCTTCCAGTAGTCTACGTGTTGTCCAAATTACCCTTATTGCTTTACTCCAGAGAAATATTCCCAAGTTCGACGCATAGTTGCCCACTTTATGATTAATTCCAAATATCATTCTATAAGCGTTTAATTTGAATTTCTTGCCAAAGAGGTTTTTAAACGTTACTTCGATTTGTTTAATAAAATATTTAGTCTTAGGGCAGTGGAAAAACGCATGCAAGACTGAGTCGACACCGTTGCAAAAAATAGTTAGGTGTCGGCTCAATCTTCCAGTCGTTAAGGTGTTTCCGCACTGCGATGACATTTCTTATCATTTTATAGATTAGATCATAATCATAGTTTTCAATTATCCCCGAATTTAGTGTGTGCCAAACGTGTTTCCAATTTATTGTTTCAGTAAACACATTCTCCCATTTGGTCTTAAACGATGCGTCTTTTTGAGTTCTATGTAACAAGACTGCGTAAATGTCTTTAGTCTTAACGTCCGTTATGTCTTTTTCCGTGCCACTTACTTTGACACGGAAAGTTGTGTCGGAGTCTCCGTCGAAGTAGTCAGTTGTCTTTAACGTGTTTAGCCAGTCCTGTGGAAAGCATGCGTGTAACTGTTGTATTTGGCAATAGAATAGCCTGCTGGTTGAACAACCAACCCAGTCTGTGAAGTCGTCCGTCCCCACGTTCCAAATGTCCCTAACTAAGTGCATGTTTTCTTTAGTTAATTGTGTGTAATGTGTGTTGCCTAACTTTGGGTTGTCGTGTATGGGTTCGTAAAGAATCGTCTGGTAGCTGTCGGTGTTGTGCGTTATGTCTATGTCAGCCCAAGCTAATAGCATTTCCTTGTAAATATTCGGCATTTTTTTAAAGTTGTTTGGTTTGTTTTCAATATTACATTTAAGAATGTTTAAGTCTAAGTTAAATTGTTTGTATTGGCCTAAAAGTAATCTGCTAAAGCTTTCCAATTTCCCTCCCCCTCAAAACTTAAGAGTCTACTTATAAATTTAATTCTTTGTGCTTTGATTTTTAGCCAAACATTTACGACCCCCAGCCCACCTAACTCCTTAGGTAGTTGAATTTGTTCCTTTGATATAAAATGTTTTCTATAGCTCCAAATGAAGTCGAAAATAATTTTATCAATTTCTTTTGCATATTTTCCCGGCAGTTCCAAAATGTTTGATAAATACCAAATGCCACTGGTGGCGAGAGAATTTACAGCTACAACTTTACCATGTAATGTTAATTTTCTATTACTCCAGATATTAAGAATCGTTTTAATTTTTCGAATTTTTGGTTCCCAGTTATCTGCCGAAACATCTACGTTGCCAAAGGTAATTCCCAGTATTTTTATTTTTTTATTATTCCATCTCATATCATGAGGCGTGTCTTTCTCGTATCTAAGTTTACCCATTAGGAAACCATTTGTTTTCAGAAGATTGACTTTAGCTCCAGATGCACGTTGATATATATTGAGAATTTTTAAAAGTTGTTTTACTGAGTCAAAGTCCGACAAAGTCGCGTTGCCGTCATCCGAATATCCCACCCACTTACTGACGAAGCCGTCTGGTAAAGGTATTCCTTTTATTTTTGAATCCGCCCGAACAGCTTCTGCCAAAGTTTCAGCCACTAATATGTAAAGTACTGTGCTGATCGGGCACCCCTGTCTAATTCCCCTAGATAGGTCAAAACAGCTAGAAACAAACCCATTTACTTTAACGGCTGATTGAATATTGTTGTAACAAGTTTTAATCATTTTTATAAAGTTAGGCCCAAAATTAAATTTTTCTAGAACTTTAAAAAGAAAATCCCACTCCACCCTATCGTAAGCTTTTGTTTGGTCAAGAGAAACTATTAACCCCGTAAGTTATTACGATTAACATACTCAATTAAGTCCCTTATCAATGATGTTCCGTCATGGATTGATCTACCTTTTACTGAACATTTTTGATTTGGATGGATAATTTTTGGAATAAAATCACTGATTCTAGATGCTAAGATTTTTGTAATTATTTTGTAGTCGCAATTAAGTAAGGAAATCGGGCGCCAATTTTTTAAATATTCTCTTTCATTACCTTTCCAAATTAAAACAATAATGCCCCGTCGCATAGTTAAAGTTAACTTTTCGTTTTCAAATGCATAGTTAATTACATCTACCAAATCACTGCCAATTACACCGAAAAACGTTTGGTAGAATTCTGCAGTCAATCCATTACAGCCCGTGATTTATCATTGGTGAAAGATTTAATTGCCGACTATAATTCGTCAAGAGTTATTTCCCCTTCACATTCATCTCTGTCACTGTCACTAAGTGTCCTAGTCATTTTATTTAATAAAAAGTTTTGAGATGAATAGTCTGTCCTTTCTGAAGTGTATAAACGTTTATAAAATTCGGCAGTCTCGTTTAAAATGTCATCATGTTTAGTAATTACTGTCTCATTATCCGTTATTAAAGTAGTTATCCTTTTTTTTTAAATTTGAAACGTATATATCTCATTGAATAAAAAGTGTTTTAATTTTATTACATGTTCATTTATGGGGGACGTGAATGTAGTGAACCCCAAACACTACACTACAAGTAGGAAAACCTACATTGTAGCCTTAACTTTAGAAATGGACATGTCAAAGTAACTGCTTGAGAAAGTCATCTTAATACTGTTTCATGTTTCGTTAGAAATGGTGTCCAACATTTGCATATTTAAAAAAGTTCTATCAATAATAAAAGTAAGAGCAATAAATTTGATACGTATATATTTCTAAAAGAAAATGTATGACAAAAAGTGTTTTTCTCATATGAAATATGTGCCCCGATTTTAAAATTAAATACCACATATCAAAAACATGATACTCTTAACAACATTACTTAAGACGTCTAATGCACGAGTCTTTTGTTTGTGTTCATACGTAATGATTTACAGCGGATTACAGTAATATCACGTGACAAGATGGTGGAAGGTTGACAAAAAAATGGCTCCGGTATTTTTGCTGCTGCTTAGTTTTAATGCATCGTTTTAATTGATCAAATTAAAATACGAAGAAGTAGAATTAACTTAGAGGATGTATTAAATGGGTAAGAGAAAGAAGAAGAGAGAACATTTGATAACAGCAACATTTTAGTATTAGATTTTAGCAATAACATCACCAAAAATCCAGCTAGAAACTATTAGTTGCTAATTCTGCTGTAATTATTGCAACACCCGGAGAAAGACAGACAGGCACACGCACACACGCACTATATATATATATATATATATATATTTATTTATTACATAACATAGACTTTGGGAGTGGAATAAAGCCCATTCAATAAATATAAATATTTTCACTAGTGAAATAACACAATAGGACTAATCACCAAAGTATTCCTACGCGCTGTCAAAACAATGGCTTCAACAAAATCTACGGCTTCAACTACAATTTCGTCCGGAGACTTTGTAAAAATTGACGGAAAGGGAATTGCACTTGTAAAACAGCAAGTATGTAGGGATGGCGCTGTCATGTACATAGTACAGGTATGTGGATGATATTTTGACGTTGAAATTGATGCTAAACGAGTACAAACTGTCACCGCTGATAGCGATAGTGAAACCAAGCAGACGACAGGCAGCTCGAGCCGGTTTAAGATTGTCACAGATCAGGAGGTGAATGACTTTAATATAAAACAAACAAATAAAAACACACTAACAAAAACAATATCTGACCTTAGAATATTCCAGGCGTTCTGTAACGAACCGGAAATTGTTATTGTGCCGGTTTCTCGTAAGTGTACCGTACTGTAACTGTACGAAAACGAGACGGTGGTGACACGTGCTGGTAGGCCCTAACCTTTGACCTCTGTTCGCCAAGTCAAGTTTATTTAATATGTTACCAAAATGTTTTGGAACTTTTTCATGCTGCTCATGAGGTACTTTGTTGCATATTGTTCAAACTTATGTTTATTAAATGTTACGTTTATTTGGAACTATATTTTGTCTGCGTTGTGTTTGACCTAATCACCACTTTAACTCAGTTTCGACGATCTTTGTTTATAACTGAAAAATCGATATTCCGATAGTTTTCACAGTTATGTAATAAATAAAATCTCAAATTCGTTGTCATTTATTACTAAATTTATTACATTCGTTGGCAAAAATGATATTATGCTCGGCAGAGCCTCGCATAATATCATGTTTGCCAACTCATGTAATAAATTTAGTAATAAATGACAACTCATTAGAGATTCTATATATATATATATATATATATATATATATATATATATATATATATATATATATATATATATATATATATATAATCATCTATTAGATACTTCCTTAAAATTTCTGTGCCAAATTGTTATACTATACTTATTACAAGATTTCGAGTTTCTGCCCATACACTGTTAATTGAAAAAGGCAGATATCATAGTATTGAAAGAGGTAAACGGATATGTCAAATGTGTGATATGAATGACGTGGAAGCTGAATACCATTTTATTTTAAAATGTCCTTTTTATACCAATTTACGACATTTGTATATTAAGAAATATTACTGGTCCAAACCCTCTGTTTTTAAACTTGTGCAGCTATTGT
>CBDCGX010000056.1:0-11475 GCA_965216965.1 Spirochaetia bacterium
AAGGTGAGAAGAAGAAAAAAAATCAAGGTAATAAACTTCTTATTACCATAGTAAAATACATAATATTTATATTATTGCTTTTGCTTTTTGTTGTAATAATTTCTATAATTACATATAGAACTTTACAAAGCCAATTTAGCATAACGAATAATGCAGGTCCGGTTGTTGTAAACCCAGAGCTTGCAGTGCCCGAAACACTAGACTGGTTTACGCAAATAGGAGAAATTCGGGGAAATTTACTTGATAAAGCCCAAAAAACCTTTATAATTGACGTATATATAGGATATGAGGCTACAGATCAGCTTACTTTGCAGGAACTTACACGAAGAAGGGTTCAAATACGTGAAAGAATAATGCTATATTTTAGCTCTCACTATGCAGTAGATATAGAGGGTGCAAGAAACTTTATTAAAATGAAAAATGAACTGAGAGAAATTATCAACAGAATGATGAATAATAAAATAAAAGAAGTTGCGTTTAATTCTTTTCAAATAATTACTTTTTAAAGCAAGTTACAAGAAAAGGCTTGCACTTTTTAGGGAGTATCTACTATTATAGGATATAGGTTGGGAGGGTTTTTTTGACTGAAGTACTGTCGAAAGTAGATGTAGATTATCTTTTAAATTCAATTGATTCAATTAACAAAGAAGTTGAGGTTGAGGGTGTAGGATCTATAGATTCTGCTACTAAGCTCATAGAAAAACGACTAAAACTTTATGATTTTAGGAGACCAGACAGGTTTTCTAAAGATCAAATCAGAACAATTGAGATTATGCATGAAACGTTTTCTCGTCTTGTGACTAATAATTTAAGCACACTGTTACGTACTCCTGTTGATGTACGTGTTCAGTCAGTAACTCAAATTACATATGAAGAGTTTGTAAAGATTCTACCGAATCCCACACTTTTTTCTATACTGGACATGCAGCCACTTAGTGGTTCTGCAATACTTGAGATAAACCCTTCTGTAACTTTTTCTGTCGTTGATAGATTATTAGGGGGGAATGGGAATATTGTTCTTAATCGAGAACTTACTGAAATAGAACAGTCTATATCAGAAAGTATTGTGGAAGGAATGTTAGGGTTTTTGAGAGAGGCATGGCGTAGAATTATAAACCTTAGATTACACCTTATGCAAATAGAAACAAACCCCCAATTAGCACAGGTTATACCCCCTAGTGAAATGATGCTAATGATAATGTTTAATTGCCGCGTAAATAATGTTGATGGTCTTATAAATATTGCAATTCCATATATAACTATAGAACCTATAATGTCAAAATTATCTGCTCATACGTGGTATGCGGCAGAAACACACGGGAAGGATGTAGTTGCTCAAGAGAAATTATTAGAAAATTTGAAAGAAATTAAAGTTGACGTAAGTGCCGTATTAGGAAAGCTTGATATGAGTGTAAGTGATATTATTTCTTTAGAAGAAGATGATGTTATACTCTTTAACGATATGAAATATAGTGATACCATTTCTGTTTTTGTTGAGAAAAAAGAAAAATTCAAAGCTATACCAGGTAAGATGGGAAATAAAAAAGCTGTTAAAATTGTTGAAGTGCTTGATAGTGAAATTGAAGATATCGTTTCTCCAGAAAGAAACATGTATTATAAAAGGAGAAGATAATGGATACTAATTCCACGACTGCATTATCTGATGATAACTCTGGTACTGTTTTTTCTGCTAACAATGAGGTTGAACATCTTAGAGAAAATATAGAATCTATTCTTTCTGATTTTTCAAGTAAAATATCAGAAAAAGTTGAAGAAGAAGTTATCGTAACGCTTTTGTCTCTTAAAGAAGTAAACGTGTTTGAAGGAGTAAGTGATGCTGGATGGTATATATCAAAAGGTGTTTTCACTGGGAGAAGAGAAGTTGTTTCTATAATTGCGTTCCCGTCACAACTTGCTTTAGGAATAACAAAAGACTCTAGCGTGGATGGAAAAGATTCCAGCAAAGAAAAAGTAAAAGCAGGTCTGAAAGATTTGGGTCATTCGTTGATTGGCATAATTGCTTCTACTTTTGATAATCTTGTAGTGTCTATGAATGATTTTGATTTCGTAGAAGATATTGCTTCAGCTACTGATGAAAATATGGGGTTTATTCGAGCGGAATTTTCTATTGATAAAAGTGTGTTTTATATATTTTTAAGCAATGAAATATTATATTTATTTTCTAAAAATGAGGAGGAAAAAATGGAAACAGATGATATTATGACTGAGGTGGAGTCATTAGTAAAAAAAGAAGATAGTCAAGATGAGGCATCATCTATAAATAAAGATAAGGAAGGCGATAATCCAGATGAAACGTCGCTTATGGGACAGGAAGAAACCACTCAAATTGACGAAATTATGAGTGATGTTGGTGGAGACATTAAAGAAGAGCAGCCTGAGAATAAAAATGATGGTGATGCTTTGCCTGAGTCTAAGCAAACACAAGATATTGCAAGCATTCTTAGTGGAACATCTAATTCCAGTGAATCTAGTTCAGGGGGAAATTCCTTGGGAGAAGAATTGTTAAGTGATGCTTCTCTACTTGATGTAGAGCTTCCTTCATTTGAAAAAGAAGAGACTTCTTTTTCAAACAATGATGGGCAGAAAATAGATATGCTTATGGATGTTAAAATGCAAGTTGCAGTTGAGCTTGGACATACAGAACGTACTGTTTCAGAAATACTTGGGTTAAGCCGCGGAGCTATTTTAGAGCTGCACAAGCTTGCGGGAGAACCATTAGATATTAAAGTGAATAATAAACTTATAGCAAGAGGAGAAGCTGTTGTTATAGATGAAAATTTTGGAGTAAGAATAGTAGAAATTATTAATTCTACTATAAAAAAGAATAAAAAGTAAACATAAGCTGTTTAAATGAAAACGAGCTAATAGCATTACGCTTTATTTATTTTAAAGACCTTGGGAGGGGACCTATGCATATACGTGAAAAACAGAAGGAAGATGTGTTTTTTCTTCCTAGGATATTTTGCTATATTACATTTTCTCGTATTATGTTGATAAGTGTAATGTTCTATACTTGTGGGCTTTTGTTTTTTGGAGTAGAAACACTCTACGCTCAATTAGCGAATGATCAACAAGACAGTACTATTGTCAGCAACGACATAAATAAAAAAGAGAAGAACCAAAATACTACTACTATTAATGAAAATGATTTTAAACTTCCAAAAATAAATGATTCTATAGCTTCTGAGCAAGGACAAGTATTGTCTCCTATTAGTATTTGGGATACGCTAAGAGTGTTTTTAGTACTTATTATTGTTGTTGCCGTGGTATATTTATTCTTACAATTACTCAAAAAGTTTCAACGCAAATCTCTTACTAATCCAGATGTTATAGATGTCCTTTCAAATAAAACACTTGTTGGAGGAACAAGCATACAGCTTGTAAAAGTTGGAACCTCTTTATTCCTTTTGGGGACATCAAGCCAAAATATTACACTCATTAAAGAAATACAAAAAAAAGAAGAAATTGATGAAATAAACCTCGTAATTTCTCATGTAGAAGGACACAACAGCTCTTTTTCAGAGAAAATACAAGAAATGTTTTCCCCAACAAAAAGAAAGAATAAAAGGAATGCTACAGGTAAACAAGAACCTTCAGTAAATAATTTATTTAAAAGAATACAGAATATTTTTGAAAAACCCCATGTGAAAGATGGAGAGTCGAATGTGTAAGAAAGAAACAATATTCTTTATGTTATTTTTTCTCTTTGTTGTAGGAGGTATTGGTTTTTCTCAGAGTGAGTTTGCACCTACTCCAAGGGCTCCGACACCAGGACAAGAATCCTTACAAATACCTTTTATAAACCTTGATATTAGATCTCCAGAAAATGGCTCTGAGATAGCACTTTCTTTACAATTACTTCTTTTGCTTACAGTTCTTTCTTTATCTCCTGCAATTTTGATGTTAATGACATCTTTTTTGCGTATTGTAATAGTTCTTTCGTTTGTGCAACAGGCTGTAGGACTACAGCAGGTACCGCCTCGGCAAGTTCTTGTAGGCATTGCAGTATTCTTAACTCTTTTTATAATGTGGCCGGTATTTCATCAAATAAATACTGATGCCATACAACCTCTTACCAAGGGAGAGATCAATATACAAGAAGCATATCCAAAATTCATGTCTCCTATGAGACAGTTTATGTATCGACAAATGGAAAATGATCCAACAAATATTAGACTTTTTATGCGGCTTTCAAATCTTCCTTCTCCAGAAACATTAGCAGATGTGCCGTCTTATGTATTGATACCATCGTATATTCTTTATGAGTTAAGTGTGGCATTTAAGATGGGGGTGTTGCTTTTTGTGCCTTTTGTCATTATTGATATAATCATAGCTTCCATTACTATGTCTATGGGGATGATAATGCTTCCTCCTATAATGATTTCTCTCCCAGTAAAATTGGCACTCTTTGTTCTTGTAGACGGATGGAATTTACTTGTACAGCAACTTATATTAGGATTTGGAGGGCGATAATGAGCGTAGGTGATGCAATTTCAATACTGAGGGCTGCCCTTTTTGAGCTTCTTATACTTTCAAGTCCAGTATTGTTTCTTGCAGTGGGAATAGGATTTATTATATCAATAATGCAAGCTATTACTTCTATACAAGAGCAAACACTTACTTTTGTTCCAAAAATGATTGGAATAATTGTTTTATTAATATTGTTAGGACCATGGATGGGTATCCATCTCATGAATTTTACGGAATCAATGTGGAGGCAGTTGTCGGTTATTGTGAGATAGCGACTGTGTTTATATGAATTTTCAATATTTACCAAGTGAGATATTTATGCTTTTACTTCTTTCTATAAGAGTTCTTGTTATACTTTCTTTTACCCCTGTAATTTCAATGGCACAAACTCCTTTTTTTGTTCGTGTTGTACTTGCGGTGCTTACTGCTTTTATAAGCCAGAATCTTATAACAACTACCATACAGATCCCGCAGGATTTTTATACAATGCTTAGTATGCTTATAGGCGAAGCGCTTATAGGTGCTGTAATAGGTGTTTTTATACAAATAGCATTTTTATTACTTGGAATGTTTTCTGAATTTTTTTCTACCCAAATGGGACTTCGTGCGGCACAAATTATAAATCCTCTTTCTCAAGTTGAATCTGCTATAATTGGTCAATTTGCAGGAATAATTGTACTGCTTGTGTTTATTACTTCTTTTAGTTTACAAAAAATCTTTTATTATGGGATAGCACAAAGTTTTGTTATATTGAAATCTCAAGATCTTTTTCTTGCTTCAAGAGGAAGCGGAGGGGATTTTTTATCTTTTATATTTGTGCAATTTGCAAGGCTTTTTGAGCAGTCATTTGTTATAGCGCTACCGCTTTTTAGTGTGCTTTTTATAGTAAATATAGGGATGGCTCTATATGGGAAGGTTGCTCCACAGATGAATCTACTTGTAGTAGGTATCCCTTTGCAAATAGGGTTAGGGTTCTTTGTCTTTTTTCTCTTTTTACCTAATATCGTTCATGCTGCAGAAATATTTCTTGATAGAATGATTGAATTTATTAACATATTTTTTAGAGAGGCACAAAGATTATGATTTTGCAGATATATATTATTATCAAAAGAATCGCTACGTATGCTCACCAAACATGGAATGAAATATGTTCTTTATTAGATATACTGGTTTACATGTTTTTATATGCAAACACAATGAATTCTATGCGACACTATGAGAATATAAGAAATTATTGGCATATTGTAAATAATAAAAAATCTTTTTTAGATTTGTTACATGTACAGCTTTTTGCAGCAGAAGATGAAGGGCGAACCTTTGACCCTACTGAACATAAAATAAGAAAAGCTCGAGAAGAAGGGCGAGTTGCAAAGACACAAGAGCTTCCGTCTTCTTTAGTTATGCTAGGCGGCATAGTTTTGATTTGGGTATTAGGGGGGTATTTTTCGCGTTCTATGTTGAATGTATTTCAATATTATTTAGGACTATTGAATAATACTTCAATGGCACTTGAATCTGCTACCGTAACCACTATTATAGTTACAATAATGAAAATTGTTTTACCTATATTTACTATTGTGTTTATTGCGGGTATATTAGGGAATGTTGTTCAATTTGGGTGGGCTCCAAGTACTAAATCTATTACTCCCGATTTTTCTCGTGTAAAATTCAATGTTGGAAAATGGCTAGAGAAAATATTTTCAATACAAGGAGTATATAGCCTTTCGCTTTCAATTATAAAATTGTTTTTTGTAACTCTTGTATTAATAATTAATGTTTTATTTCGCTTTGATATTATATCAAAAGCTTTAGATCAATCGCTTTTAAGTGGGATGATTCTTTCTGCAAAAATAGGTATTTTTGTGATCTTAGAAAGTGCAATTATGCTTATTATATTATCATTTGTTGATTTTAGATTTCAATCATTTTTGTTTAAAGAACAACTTAAAATGACACGTCAAGAAATAAAAGACGAACTCAAAGAAAGTGAAGGAGATCCCGAAATAAAGCAACGCATTAAGAGGCGCATGCAAGAATTTATGAACAAAAATGTAAAAGAAAATGTAAGCGATTCTGATGTGCTTGTTACTAACCCGACTCACTTTGCAATTGCTCTCAAATATGATAGAGATACAATGATTGCACCTAAAGTAATGGCAAAAGGAGAGGATCAACTTGCCTTTAGGATGAGGCGTCTAGCTAAAGAGTATGAAATTCCCATTATAGAAAATAAGCCTCTTGCAAGAGCATTGTATTCTGATTTAGAAGTAGGCGAGGAAATCCCCGAGCGCTATTATAGAGCAGTGGTAATAATATTTGAGCAAATATATAAAATGAAAGGAGAATATGTATAATAATGAATAAAGTTTTAGAAATACTTACAAAGAAAATATTTAATGGAGGAGTAATACGCGAATTTGCTGTGGCAATAGGGCTTATATTTGTTATAGCTATGCTTATTATTCCCATGCCCATATTCTTTTTAGATCTTCTTATGTCTGTAAATCTTCTTTTGAGTATAGTAATTATTCTTAATGTTCTTTTTATTAGAAGTTCCTTAGAATTTTCTGTGTTTCCATCCATGCTACTTATATCTACTATATTTTCACTTGCATTAAATATTTCGTCAACACGACTTATTCTTACGCAGGGGGAAAATTTTACTGGAAAAATAGTGCGGGCGTTTGGACGTTTTGTTGTAGGAACTTCTGGGCCAGAGGGAATTGTTGTTGGTATAGTTATATTTACAATCCTTATAGCAGTTCAATTTATTGTAATTACAAAAGGTTCTTCTCGAGTATCAGAAGTGTCGGCTCGTTTTGCACTTGATGCTCTTCCTGGTAAACAGATGGCAATAGAAGCAGAGTTTAATTCGGGAGCAATTACAGAAGAAGAACTTGTACATAGGCGTAGAGAATTACAGCGAGAGGTTGATTTTTATGGGTCAATGGATGGTGCATCAAAGTTTGTTTCGGGAAACGTAAAGGCAGGCATACTTATAACTATTATAAATATGATAGGAGGACTAATAATTGGAACTGTCATAAGACAGGAGTCATTGTCAAGTGCTGTTACTAATTATATACAGCTTACCATAGGTGATGGCTTGGTGTCGCAACTTCCTTCGTTACTTATATCTACAGCTGCAGGTATAATAGTAACTCGTTCAATATCCCAAGGGAATATTAGCGAAGATATTACAAAAGAATTTTCTAATTATAGTCGAATTTACTATATAGCGGGTGGATTGATTAGCATTCTTGCTTTTTTACCGGGATTTCCATGGTATGTACTTCTTCCTTTGGGAGGGTTTCTTATAATGGGAGCATTGTTTTTAGAGAAGAAAAAAGCAAAGGGGGAAAAGCTTAAACAAGCAGAACAGGAAGTTCAGTCAAAAGAACATTCAGTTCAAGTTCACACGCAAAGGTTAGAACCGCTTGATCCTATTTCTCTTGAAATAGGATATGATCTTGTTCCTTTAGTTCAAGATAAAAATGGACAAGCAGAATTGCTCAATAGAATTTCTAGTATTCGACGTGAAATAGGAATTAAAATAGGAGTAGTTATTCCACTTGTTCGCATATTAGACAACTATGCTTTGGAATCTTCGCAATACTCTATCAAATTTAGTGGTGTGGAGATAGGGAGAGGAAATATAAGAACCCATAAACTTCTTGCTATAACTTCAGATAGGGTATTGGAGGAACAAAAGGATAGGTTGTTAGGAGAAAAAACGAAAGAACCCGCATTTGGGTTGCCAGCAATATGGATAAATCGTGAGGATAAGGCATTAGCAGAAAGGATAGGTTATACCGTAGCTGATCCGACAGCAGTGATTTCGACACATATTTCTACAATACTAGAAAATAATGCAGCACAGTTACTTACGAGACAAGATACTTCTGGCCTCTTAGAGCAATTTTCAGAAAAACATCCTACTGTTGTTGAGGACGTAAAGAAGCATTTGAGCATGATGCATATACAACGAGTCTTAAGAGGGCTTTTAGAAGAAAAAATATCTGTCAGAAATCTTATAGCAATACTTGAAACGTTGAGTGAATATGGAGAGGTAACAAAAGATATAGGTTTTCTTATAGAAAAAACACGGCAAGCATTAGCTCCTCAGATATCTTCTCAATATGCTGATGAAAATAGAGTAATATATGGATATGCTTTTGACTATGAAGTAGAGAAGAGTATCTTAGATGCTCAAAATACAGATGGGCAAATGCTTCCTATTGAGTTTAAGCAAAAGATTATACATTCTATTTCAGAAACAATGAAGCCGTTAAAAATTGAAAGAAAAACTGACAGCATTACTAATGCTACAGAGCATTATGACATGAATATTCCCATACTTATTGTAAGTGAAGGGGTGCGTCTTATTATAAAAGATTTGCTAAGCTCTAATCTAAATAAGATAGCATATACAATTCCAATATTTTCTACGCTTGAGATTGCAGATGGTTTTACGCTTAAAATAGTTGGACATATTTCTATAGAAGAAAGTAATAATGTTATAGAAAACAGAGAAGAGGCGGTAGTAGAATGAATAATAAACAAAGTGTGAATTCAATTTGAAGAAAAAATCATGTTGTCAAAAGACATAGAATATGAAATACGAAGTAAATATGGTCCTCATGCAATGATTGTTCGTAAAGAAAAAATAAAGAGAAGTTTTATTGAGAAGTTGTTTTTAAGCCCTAAAGTGAGAAGTAGTAGGATATATACTTGCAAATAATAGGGATTCTAATCAAATTGGAATATCCCCTAAACTGATGGATAGTGATAGTACACTTGTTCATGACCATGTTGTTTCTACTGCAATAAAAGATGTTATAGGTGCTATTAAAGATGAGGTTTACCAGACAATGCAAGGTGATGAAAAGCGGTATAAGGGTCTTCATGAATGTCTTTTATTTATGGACCATAATGGTTTTTCAAAAATGGTAAAACAAACTTTCTTAAAATATACAAAGGCTCATTGCACAATACATGAGTTAGAAGATAAAGATTGCATGAGGAAAATATTTATAAGTTTTTTATCAAAAAAAATAAGATTTTATTCAAAATTTAAAGGAAATGAGAAAATACAATTAAAACAAAACATGTGTGTATTTATAGGTCCGACTGGTATGGGGAAAACTACCTTTATAGCAAAACTTGCAGCAAGCAGATCGTTTCTAGAAAAGAAACTTCCTTTTAAACAAGAAAAAGGAAAGGAAGCCCCTATAAGTATTCGAATTGCTTCGCTGGATTACTTTAAAGTTGGTGCCGTAGAGCAAATACAGAAGATTGCAAACACATTGGAAATTCCTTCTTCTAGTCAGATTATGGAACGAGAAGATTTAGAGAAATTTGTAAGAAAAGGGAAAAGACCTGAAATATTACTTGTAGATACAACAGGGAAAAATCCTAATCATGTGAAAAAAGATTCCATGATGGAATATTTTTCTTTTGTAAGAGAAAAAGTTGATATGTTTTTGGTGGTGAGTGCAAATACTTCAATGGTAAATCTTTCTCTTATATTTAAGAATTTTAAGAATTATGATTATGATGCAGTTATTATTACAAAACTTGATGAGGCATATTCCTGTGCGGAAATTGTAAGTGTTTGTATAGAGTATGATATCCCTATTGCGTATATAGGGTACGGACAGGAACCGTGTGACGAGTTTAATGTTGCAACTTTTCAGGGGATAATAAATTTCTTAAAAGGAACAAGACAATAAGATATTATTGTATAATATATAATTATATAGAGGTGTAAATAGTGAGTGTTCATATTGGACAGAACTTTAATTCAAATTTCAAGTCGGGCGATACAAAAAAAACTCGTGTTATTGCTGTTACGAGTGGTAAAGGTGGTGTAGGTAAAACGAACATATGCACAAATCTGGCACTTATTTTTGTAGCAATGGGGAAAAATGTAGTTTTATTTGATGGAGATCTAGGCTTATCAAATGTAAATATTCTTCTCAAGGTAATACCTCAATATAATCTTATAGATGTTATGAGGAAGTATCGTAGGATAGATGAAATACTTACAGATTCTGGATATGGATTTCAGTTTTTGAGTGGTATACCGGGGTTTTCGGGGTTGGCAAATATTACGCCTGCAACTGTTGATTACTTTTTCAAAGAAATGTTATATCTTTCATTTGCACATATACTGCTTGTAGATACAAGTGCGGGTATTGGAAAATCTGTTGTTTCATTTTTAGCTGCTGCAAATGATATTGTAATAGTAACTACACCAGAGCCAACAGCAATGGCAGATGCATACGGTATGATGAAGGTATTATCATCAGATCTTGATTCAAGTAATGTGAATTTACACTTGCTTGTCAATAAAGTAGCGTCACACCAACAAGGAAAAGAAGTTGCATATCGCATAGTACAGGCAAGTGAAAGCATTTTAAGACTTAAAGTGTCATATTTGGGTTGCATTAGCGATGATATCACAATAAATAAAGCTGTAATGAATCAAGTTCCGTTTGTCGCATTTAAACCTAAGACTAAGGCATCAATTGAGCTTCAAAATATTGCACAGTCACTTATAAATCAAGATAACCATGGGGGAGGAAAAGGGCTTAAATTGTTTTTTAAAGCGATTACTAAATAGCTCTTTTTAAGTATAATGAGTGAAATTATGGTAAATAAAATTAAATTATCTACCCTTTATGGAATTATATGTACAATATTTGTTGTTTTTGCGAGTTTTTTTGCTGAGGTTAGTATATTTGTTGTTTTTATACGCTCTTTGTTCTTCCTTTTGGGAAGTTCTATAATAGCATTTTCACTTTTATATGTGTTAGAAAAAATTGTTGGTTCTTTTACTGTAGAAAATAAAAGAAAAATGAATGGATATAAGGCCAGTGTAGATACTACTGGTAAATGGAATGTAATGACTGCAGAAAATACAAAAAGTGGAGAAAATCGTAGTGATTATGATAAAAACAGTGAGGCTTCAAAAGGGAATAA
>CBDCGX010000057.1:0-5737 GCA_965216965.1 Spirochaetia bacterium
CTCTTTCCGATTAACAGCAAGGGTTCTTTTATATGCACCATCCCACAGACAGGATAGAACATACCACAGCCTTTGTTGCACCCGTCGTGGAGCACTATCTGGAACGAGAATTAATAAGACAAGACAATACAATATGCAAATTTTCAATAAAATTATCTTTTATAGTATAAGATCAAAATTCAGTAACAAATAAGAAAGTTACTTATCTTAAATGAAATGGTAGCATGGCTGGTGGTACTGGACATAGAAGACAATTAAAAAGATAAGTAACTTTCTTATTTGTTTCTGTAATTTTAATCTATTTTGTCCTATACTTTAAAAAATGATTTTATCGAAAAAAAATTATATTGTATTGTCTTGTCTTATTTAATAGTATTTTGTTTTTAACCTTGTTTGTTTCAATCTAGTTATAGGACTATAGCAGTTTTATCTGTTTTAGGTCCTAGGGAGAAGGGCCAGTCTCTGTTGAGAATCAGTAAGATTTCTACAAAAATATTAAATAGTGGTACAGTCCTTATTGTTTTACACCGACAGGAGCAATTGCTTGTGTATGCTCAGAATGCAAAAGAATATCCTCAAGGGCAAAAAACGGCTCACAGCATCAAGGGAGCGGGACGTAGCTCAGAGGTAGAGCGTTCGCTCATTGTGCGATGGGTCGTCGGATCGATCCTTCATGGGGTGGATCCATTGAGCTATTTCTCGTTGCAGCCAGTGCTCCACGACTGGTGTAACAAAGGCCGTGGTATGTGTTATCCTGTCTGTGGGATGGTGCATATAAAAGAACCCTTGCTGTTAATCGATAAGAGTAGCCTATGTGGCGTCAGCAGGTTTCCTTTCTCACTATCAGAATGGTCCTTAACCATATGTCTGACGCCATATAACCGTAGATAAAATGTGTTGAGTGCGTCGTTAAATTTAAAAAAACAACATTTCACATCATCAACAGCCAATATTGTAAATTTATTTTCTCAAAATTTGTGTGAATATATCCCACAACATTTTAAAAGTGCCTAAGGGTCTTATGTACACATAGAAATGTTTTACTCAAGACTTTAATATCTTGCAAACTCTATGGCTGGAACAAGAAATAGCTCAATGGGTCCACCATGAAGGATCGATCTGATGACCCATCGCATCATGAGCGAACGCTCTTACCAAAATGTTTTATTGAATGCATCATTAGTGGTAGTAGTAGTAGTAGTAGTAGTGTTATTGTTGTTATTATTTATTATTGGTATTGTTATTGGTATTATTATTGTTGTTGTTATTATTATTATTGTTATTACTACTACTACTACTGCTAAAACTACTACTACTACTACTACTACTACTACTGCTAAAACTACTACTACTACTACTACTACTACTACTAATACTAATACTACTAATACTACTACTACTACTACTACTGCTACTGCTAATACTACTACTACTACTACTAATACTACTACTACTACTAATACTACTACTAATACTAATACTACTACTAATACTACTACTACTACTACCACTACTACTACTAATAATACTACTACTACTACTATTAATGAATCGAAGTTGCGCTATAATTGCTTTTCTCTCCCAGTTTCTGCTGATCTGCTAATACTACTACTAATACTACTACTACTAATACTACTACTACTACTACTACTACTACTACTACTACTACTAATACTACTACTACTACTACTATTAATGAATCAAAGTTGCACTATAATTGCTTTTCTTTCCCAGTTTCTGCTGATCTGCTAATACTACAGTCGTGAGCAAAAGTTTAAGACCACCCTGACAAAAATAGCATTTTGCGCAACATTTGCGTAATGCGTCGATTTTTTTATGTGTGGGGAATGCATCATGCATTTTATGCGATTGCATCATCTTTTTTGCATCATAACTAGTGAAACAATAACAGTCAAATCATTTATGGTCAAAATATTTGATGTATTTCTGATTTTTTACTTTGATTTTTGAGCCCTAAAATGGGCAAAAAAGCCTCTCTCAGTGAGGTAAAACGTGCTCAGATCTTAATTTTGCACAAAGAAGGACTATCAGAACGTTTGATTAGTGAAAAGGTGGAGTGTAGCAAAGCAGCTGTGCATCAAGCAATTGTAAAATTCTAAATCTGTGGCTCGTATGTGGATAAAAAAAACTACCCCACGTGATGACCATTTGATTCGAAGAGTTGCGGTTCACTCTCCTACGAGTTCTTGTAAGAAGATACGGTCAGCGCTGCTTTTGAAAGGTACGGATGTTCATGCACCACTATACGTAGACGTTTGGTGAACGAATTTGGTATCAAATCTCATAAACCAGCGAAAAAACCAAGACCTATGAAGGCTAAAAGAGTGATATTTGCGAATAAATATGCTGATTGGAGTGAAAAGCAGTGTGGAAAAGTTCTTTTCTCGGATGAATCAACAATTCAACAGTTCGGCACACGTAAACAGCAAGTTCGTAGACCTGTCGGTACCCGTTTCGAAGATCGGTATACAGATGCAACTATAAAACACCCACCCAGTGTTATGATATGGGGTGCAATGTCATCAAATGGAACTGCCGGGCTCTTCATTCTGCCGAAAGGAACCACCATGAACGGAGCCAGATACCTAGAGATGTTGCAAGAAAAGCTGCAATTACACATGGTTGTCCATAAATGCACTACATTTATGTAGGACGGAGCACCATGCCACAGATCAAAAATTGTACGCAAGTTTTTGAAGAAGAAAAATATCAAAACGATTGATTGGCCTGGAAAAAACCTGACTTAAACCCCATAGAAAATGTATGGAACCTACTCAAGAATAAAGTCGCGGACAGACAGCCAACAAGCGCTCAAGAAATGGAAACGGCAATCAAACTCGTCTGGATTCACGAAATAACACCTGAACACCTGAATACTGTAGAAATCTTGTTGAGAGTATGCCACGTCGCCTGCAGGCAGTGTTGAATAACAGGGAAGGACATACTAAATACTGAGAGCAACATATACTGAAAATTGACTTTACCTCAAATTTCCCCTATATTCTATGAAATTCGAGCCAATTTAGTGGAAATGACAATCAATTTATTAAATTTACTTGTTTTTAGATGTTTTATATCAATAAAGTTATTGTAAGACAGATCGATATGATTTTAAAACGGTTTGTTGATAATACGCTGATTTTCCTCTTAAAAAACTGGGTGGTCTTAAACTTTTGCTCACGACTGTACTACTAATACTACTTTTCTACTACTACTACTATTACTACTACTACTACTACTACTACTATTAATGAATCGAAGTTGCACTATAATTGCTTTTCTTTCCCAGTTTCTGCTGATCTTCCGAAAGGCGGCAGCGGGTGAGCTGGAGCAGGGGAGTGGCCTGTACGAGCTGTACCAGAGAATGTCGGAAATCGACGTCGACGTAGAAGGTGTTAAAGGGGCAGCAAATTTCTTTCAAGCTAAGGTAAACATTATCTGCAGACAGGATTTAGGAGTTTATAATAGCAAGATTAGGCAGTTTCTATCTACCTAAGGTAAACATTGTCTACAGACAGGATTTATGCTTTCATAATACTACTATAATACATTAGGCAATTTCGCTCAAGCTAAAGTAAACATTGTCTGCAGACAGGATTTAGGAGTTTATAATAGAGAGATTAGGCAATTTCTATCTACCTAAGGTAAACATTGTCTGCAGACAGGATTTAGGATTTCATAATAGATTAGGCAATTTTTCTCTAGCTAAGGTAAACATTGTCTGCAGACAGGATTTAGGAGTTTATAATAGAGAGATTAGGCAATTTCTTTCAAGCTAAGGTAAACATTGTCTGCAGACAGGATTTAGGAGTTTATAATAGAGAGATTAGGCAATTTCTTTCAAGCTAAGGTAAACATTGTCTGCAGACAGGATTTAGGAGTTTATAATAGAGAGATTAGGCAATTTCTTTCAAGCTACGGTAAACATTGTCTGCAGACAGGATTTAGGAGTTTATAATAGAGAGATTAGGCAATTTCTTTCAAGCTAAGGTAAACATTGTCTGCAGACAGGATTTAGGAGTTTATAATAGAGAGATTAGGCAATTTCTTTCAAGCTAAGGTAAACATTGTCTGCAGACAGGATTTAGGAGTTTATAATAGAGAAATTAGGCAATTTCTTTCAAGCTAAGGTAAACATTGTCTGCAGACAGGATTTAGGGTTTCATAATACATTAGGCAATTTCTCTCAAGCTAATAATAATGTGTTGAGTGCATCATTAAATTTAAAATGAAATAAATCTGCATCTCTTCAGTTTATAGTGATTGTTTTTGAAAGGAAGCAAATATTTTTTAAATGATGCTTTCAACAACCACAGATAATAAGAGAGGAAACCCGCTGCCACAAATTAATGGGTTCTTTTATGTAACAGCAAGGATTTCTCTCTCGCTATCTGAGTGGTCCTTTACCATATGTCCGACGCCATATAACCGTAAATAAAATGTGTTGAGTGCGTCATTAAATAAAACATTTCCTTCCTTCCTGCCTTCCTTCCTTCGTCCTTCCATTTTGTAGAGATATAACACCAGTAGTTACGCTTTTGTGTTTTCAGATCGAGATTCAAGCGAAGAGTAACAAATTTGAAGAGGAAATTCGCAACGAACAAGATGAAAAACGAAAACAGGCTGAGGAAGCTAAACTCAGGAAGCAAGCCTTCAAGGAGAAAGCTCAGCTGTTTAACCAGTAATAGGGTCTCCTATTCATATATATATATATATAGACAATAAGTATTCCAATTTGACACCGAGTAATGTTTGTCAGAAAATGGGCCACAAGTCAGTTGTCATGGGTTATTTAATAACATGATGATATTACGTGTTTTACATGAAATATTTGGTATGCAACAAAGCTTAATTGCAGCCAAATTATTAAATGGTGGGATTTTTTTTAGAGACTGTGTTTAACAGTATTCATAAATGATCAGAGCATAAAATATACAGTGTGTTATATAAATTAGTTGAAGTCAAGAGTATTTTTAATTTAGAGTTGTAGTTTGTGATAGTATTCATAAACATTATTTCTTTTCTACTTGATCTGCCATTTGTTTAAAAGAAATATAGAAATATTTGGTGTTTTCCCTTTTTATTGAGACTGACCTTGACCTCTGGGGTTCAGCCCACCCGACCTCCCCACTTCTGTGTATTTCCTGAGTGCTGCTATATGAAAAAGAAGGAAATTAATGTCACATGACCAGAATATGGAGCATAGGTTCATGGGAAGATTTGTTTTAACCAATCAGCTGTTGGGATGTTTGGGCCAAATGTTAGTAAAGGGAGATTATGCAGAAAGGTCATAGGTCAGGATAAGAATTAATAAAAGAAAATACCCAAAGTTTTCTACAAAACCTTCGAAGTATTCAATTGCAGCTGTATTTATAATGTCATATATTAAAGGGACATTAATGCTATTGTAACATTTCCGCTAAAAAAATATTAAAATAATTATATGCTGTATTTTTGGTTAAAATGTTAAGAATATCAGTGTATGTGTATGGATTGTGGTTCTGATTATCCTGATGCTTGTAGTGACACAAAGTTACTGAATTATTGACTCCAGTTTTCAGTCTTCCTATTATTCAGGAAAAAGATGGAGGGAATTGATAGAGCTGGTTCCACTTATAGGAAGGGATGGTACCTAAGATTTGCAGGGGACTAATAATGAGTTTGTTTACCCCCTGGGCTCATTCCCGGTCAAATGTGCATGCTTACTTGTAAACAA
>CBDCGX010000058.1:0-14801 GCA_965216965.1 Spirochaetia bacterium
AGACCCCCCCCGTCTCTGTTTCGCTATATATATGAATGGAGTAACACTCCTAGCGTAGGTATGAGAAGGGTTCGCTCGCTACGCTCGACTCACAGAAAACATATGGGGTAGAGTCTGGTACGCTGTAGAATAATAAGGTAGCTACATATATGTAGTAGGGAAAATGCAAGAGCGGAGGCTTCGCCGCCTAACTACCTAATGGTTGGTAGAGCGAACACAGATGACATATATATATCTACACAGTTTCAACAAAGGAATAAAGCTACTGGTCGCCTGCATTCGCAGGCTCTTGTTGAGCGGAAGGAATGATGACTAACTGAGAACATATGGAAGATGTAGAGCAAGAGGACGGCTTCGCCGCCTCACTTGATGGTCTCTGAAATGGTAGACTTGAACTGGTAGATATATGCTACCTAAATATGAGACAACAAGACGAACAAACGATGAATGGTACTGGGACAACTTGCTCCTCCGTTTGTCGTCGCGGCGTTGTCAGGAAAACTGGAAGCCTTGATGCTTTCGAATATATCTTAAAACATATAAGGGAATGTATATGGGAATATATAAGGGTCGCAGGCAAGCTGCTCCCTCGCCTTGTAGGAGAAAATGTAATGGTAGATGGAAACTCTACAACTAAGATAACATATGAATGGCATATGAAACGAAACTAAAATCATAATACGAAGGATGATAAGATGACACAGGTAGAATTTAAACAAGAAATGAAAAAACTAAAGGCAGCTAAGAAAGAGTTGAAAGCAGAAAGAAAGAGAAGTAGAGAGCTAGAAGAAAAGGCGGAAAATATCTTAGAAATGTTAAGATATGAAGAAATACTAAAAGAGAGAAGAGAAAAACTAGAACAAGAACTAAAGGAAAATAAAATAAAGGAAGCAGGAGAAGAAATAAAAGGACAAGATGATGAATAAGGAAAAATATGTATCAGAGTTAAAGATAATCACAGATCGAGAAAAAGACTGCATAAAAACTTTAGTAGCTAAGAAGCTAAAGAAGCATTCTGATTTAGATGAAGAAGCTGCAGAAAAACAAGTAATGGACAAGGTCTTAAGATACATTAATAAGATTATCAAAGACAAAATAAGCGTAAGAAGTTTACAACTCATATGGAATATTATTCTACATTTCAAGAGGAAGCAGATGAAACTAATATGGTAGAAATATGGGAGTCGCTGGTAACAAATTATATGGCTAAGCAGAATGATAGAGTCATAGTAGATAAAGATGTAGAGAATAAGTTTAACAAAACTGTTATAACTTATGCAGATGAGTTGTTACGCCATTTTAACGAATATGGAATCGAAATGATATATCAAGAAAAACGATATAAGATATTAGGTAGAGCTAGATTATTTAGAGTAGCGATAACTGAAATCATAAATGCAAGCACAGAGTAAACGGACAAGCGTTGGGGAGACCTCCTCCTCCAGGGTCGTCGTCGGCTCCGAGGATAAATGGAGGGAATGGTAGATGGAAATTCTACCACTAAAAACTTATGAAAATAAGAACGGAATAACTGTAAATGAAAACTTTACAACTAAAAACTTAATAAGCTAAGAACGGAATAACGATTATGTAAGCAAAGAGTTTAGGGCATCTACATACAAATGTAGTTAAGTCCTTATGACATTTTAATAAAACAAAAGGAAAACAAGATGGCAAGAACACGAGAGAGTATGGCAAGAAAACTAAAGTACGGAGTAGTCTCACCTAGAATATTCAACTACAAGGATAATGGAGGGTTGGGAGAAACAAGTACAACATTAATATCATTATTAGATTCAACTAATGCGATATTTGAAGAAGAGTTGGTACGCCGACGAAAAATAAAAACATAAAGGAACAAGATGGGAAGAGTAAAGAAAAACCGTAAGAATTATCTAAAATGGAGAAGTCATTTTAGATGATAAGATAAAGGCATATGCAGATGAGTTAAAAGAGAAGGGAACCATTAGAGAGTTCCTGCTCAAGGTAGATGAAGCGGTTCATCAACAAATCGATAATAACATACCTACATATGTAGATAAGGGGTCATTAAAAATGACTTTAATGCTTTTAGATGATGAAGACTTCGGTTATGAAGAACCAACATCATATAAACATTTTATAATCGCTAATTATGTATCGCATATATCTGAGCGAAGAGGAATGTTAAATGAAGTTAACGAAAGAAGATATGCTGCTTATATCGAAAAATGGCTGTATGTTATAATGAATTCATTAGATAAGGACTTAGATTATGACAACAAATTAAACAAGCCTAGCCTAGATGAACTGGTAGATATAATCATATTTAAAGATGCATTAGATGCTCTGATCTCTGTAAACTACATAACTGTAGAGAAGCGAAAACAAGGTACTGTAAAGTTTAAAGCATATAAAGATTATAAATCTAGAGGGCAACAAAACGATATGCATATGATTTTAAAGAACCTGCTGAAGATTTAGGATTTCAAAATAATCGGCTGATGAATGGAGACATAAGTATGCAAAACGCGTAAAACCTCACAAGGTTCGGTTTCACGGTTTTGCATATTAACGACTCTTGTCAAAATGATCGAAAGGATTAAATAAAAGATAACTAAGAGAGTAATATATGCTAAATAAAGAAATATTTAAGGAGGGTAAAAAAAAATGGTTATGAATTATGAATATAATCAGGAAGGATAAAGACAAGAGGAAGGGTAGTAGAAGACACTAATACCTAGACTAGCGGATAAGAGCTTTAGGATTACCTCAGATGGTAAGAGAAGTTTTTAAGACTGAAATAAATGGAGCAGTAGAAAATGCTGATGCAGACTTAGCTGATATAATAACATTTACGATGGTAAAATTATTAGCTAATGGAATATATCTAGAGGAAGGGGCATAACGACTAATAAAATAATAAATCGAATAATGAGAGAGTCATTAAGATTTATAAATGTAGGAGAAAAGGTTAATGAGAGTATGCTGCTGTCGGACATATTACATTCGCTAAGGATGGATAGCAGAACGATAAAGGATTATATATCTGTAAAGAAGTAAGATAAATAAGGAGAACCAAGGAAAAATACTTCGCAGTATCGGCTTCTAGGGAATATATAATGATTATGAATGGAATAGCAGAAATACATCGAAGCAGTTATGGAACGACCGAGTTACCTACGGTTTATGATGAAGACGGAATCGCTTATAAAGATGGTTTACATCTACATTATAAAAAATCAGATGTTTTTCAGAGGGAAATAATCGAAACTGGAACATTAAAGGTAAAAGACCTTAGTAAGACCATAAAAGGTTTTTCGATGGAAAATGCTTATCAGAGTAAACCTGTAAAACCAGATAAAGCAGTCATTAGAGTTGTTGATATTAGCTAATAATAAAGAATTTAAGCCGATAAGAAATGCAGATAAATTAGCTAGGGTAATCGCAGCTAAAGATCCGATAAAATATACTAGATTAGCAGAAACGATAAAGATGATGTCAGAAACTAATACATTTTTCGCTTGGGGTTATGATAATCGAGGAAGGCTGTACACTAAAGGGGGAGAAGTAGCACCACAGAGAGACAAGATAATATCGTTATTAGTTACGCCTAAAGAGAGTTATGAGCGACTAGAGTTAAGTAGGTCAGAGACAAAAACGAATGGAGAAGGAAATCTTAGCATCACTAGGAGAGTTAGTTCAGGACTCTAAACATTCGATGAAGGAACGAGTAAAAATCGGAGAAGCATTTTATCAATAAGCATAACGATAAAAATATAACCGAAGAATGTAATCAGATATGTAGAGGAAGAACATAATGGAAGCTTTAAATATATCGCTCAAGTTAAGGAACTAATGGTATCATTACGCCAGATTTAAAGAGTTTAACACTTATCGAAATACACTAATACATTTAGATGCTTCGAATCAAGGAGTCCAACTAGTAGGAGCGATAACTGGGAAATTTAGATATGATGGCTAAGGGAAATATATATACTGATGAATTTCAGGACGCATATGAAATCTTGGCTAATGATATGAATGACTGCGTAAAACCAGAGTACCGAGAATTTGATCGTAACATTATGAAGAAACCATTAATGACGATGATATATGGACAAAGATTTTCTTTTAGTCAAATATTCGAAGTTTTGTTAGAAAATAAAGAAAAATATCCTAATTTGTATAAAGCTTACGAACTAGCAAAAGAAGTTGAATCAGTTGCAGCATATATGTTAGGTATAATAATCAAAAATGATCTAAAATTCAAAATCAGAATCGATGAAGAAGGTAATGAAATAAAGGAGAAGAAAAAAAGTATCGAAATTTGGACTGATATACTAAAGATACATTTCAAAGCGTTAGTAGGTTTCAACGAGGTTATATTATTTTGTACTCAAGATGATTATTATGCTAGATTACATCAGGTAACACATCGGGATGGAGTTACGGCTCATTCAGTTTCTAGATCTTATGGAGACAAAAATGTAGAGGTAAAAGTCTGGAATCGAACTAAATCAGGATATCTAGATGATGTATATTCCTTCCAGGGTTATGAATTTGATTACTCAGAAGGAGGAGCAAGGCAGAGTCTAAATGCGGTAGCTAATTTCGTACATTCAACTGACGCTTGGATTATGCGAGAAATGGTAAGAACGGGGTTGGTACACTGGATGCAACACGATTCATTTGGAATATTTGCTCATAATGCAAAGGAGGTAAGAGCTAAGTATATCGAACTGTTGCTAACAACTGGAACTAAGGATTTTTATGACAAACAACTACTACCATTTTTGTTAGCAGAGAAGGAATATGAGGTTAAGACTAATATTACAAATATGATAAAATCAAATAAATCATATTTGAATACTTTAAGTACAAATTCGAAGGGGTTTAAAAAATTAGTAAAGGAAGTACAAAACAAGAGTAAAGACGCATTAGGGTAATTCCTGATGCCTCTTAAAAATTAAAATTAAAAAATAAAGGAGATGAAAATGAGAGAGAAAAGAGTAAATATAAAAAATTTCAGTATATCTGAAACAAAAACGGAGTTAGATGCGATATCATATATCGAATCAGGTTATATGGAGGAATATGAAAAACTAGATCAGCTAAATATGTTAGGCATAAATGATTTTATCGTACATACATTAACTGATAAAGAAGAGAAGGCGTTGAGAGACCTAGGAGTAGATGCAGAAGATAAAGAATGGCTACTGATCGACAAGCAGTCATTAAGTTAACTTAGGACTAATGAACCAGTCAGAGTTCCTAGGGAGAAGGAGCTTATACCGAAATAAGATTAAGAGGGAAGAAACTTTTAAGAAAACTAAAGAAGGCGACTAAGAGAAGCGACGAAAGAAAATGAAAAAAAATAAGACAGCTAAGATTTCGTATTAAGAGGTAGATACGATCTTATGTCGATATTAGATGAGGGAACTAGGATGAGTAGAAAAAGGGCATTTAGAAGATGAACTTTTCTAACTAAAAATGCAGAACGAGTATTAGAGGACGGAGGAATATATGCTAATGCAGAAAATATTCTTATTTGCATTTCTAGCTCATATCGTATCATTATATGATATCGAATTAGATGATGGAGGTTTCGAAAACATAAAAATAAATGCTGGAGTAGCTGCTTTCTCAGGTTCAGGTACGGGAAAAACCATTCATAAGGATAATTTTTCTAATCTTTTTAAGGGAATAAATGAGAAGATCGTTAGAAGTAGATTAGATTTATCTCCGCAAGAACCATTAGATGATGTATTCAAGTTGGTAGTAGGATCTCCGTCGATGGCAGATACGGCAGGGGGACTAGGTAAGAGCATTACCGATATGAATAAAATGGTAGATCGACTAAATCCAGACAAGGGAATAAGATTCGGCATATTATTTATGTATGATGAGTTCTTGGGGAAATATGCTCATACGATGACTGATAATGCTAAAGGCTTGTCAGACATATTAGAGGTTATCGAGAACTCTAAAATATCTAATAAGTTATATGTAGGAGCGGAGCAAGCGAGTAGAGACATATCTCAGAATGCAGTATCGTTGATTATCGCTTCAGCCCCAGAACTACTTAATACTGATGAAGAAGCTTTGAATAACATAAGAAGCGGTTTTCATTCCATATTAGCAAGAAGGATTACATTCGCATATACATCAGAGCGAGAGAGTCTGTTGATCAAAAAACAAATATGAATGTAAGCATAACTACGGAAGAGAAAGCTAAGAAGACGATGAAAAACTAAAGAGAGAACTTCGAGAAGTTAAGAGTAGCAGGTAGACAAGATTACGACCTTTCATTTAGATAACGGAACTAAAATAATGACGATGTCAGATAGATGGTAAAGAAGCTTATGCTAAGATGGAAATCGCTACTAAGAAGGGATTTTAATAAGGCAAGCAAATGGCGGAAGGGATGACCCTAAAGGGTAAAATATTATCGCATCGAAGTTTAGCCGTAAAGAAGATGGCTACGGTATTAGCATTTTACCGTAAATCTACGATCGTAGAAGCTGAAGATATATCAGAAGCCTTTAAAGTTATAAAGAAGAAGAGAATCTGATGCCTTCGGTTTTCATAAATTATTAGGAATGTCTAATACCGAGAGACTGTTAGAGTTCGTTCAGGAAAAAATGATTTCGATGGAGATATATTCTTATACCGTCAAGGATAAAGATTTCGAAAAAATTATGGGAACTGAACCTACTACGGGGAAGAAGGAAAATGTTATAAAAATGATATCTGACAGTTACTCTAGCCATATGTTATTCATCGATACCGATACTAAAAACTTGACATTTAGACGAGCTCAAGATGATAAACCATATTTTGTAACGATAAAGGGAATATGCGAAGTAACTAATGGAGTATTACATAATCGCATTTACAAGAAAGTAAAGAGTCTAGCAGATAAAAACGACAAAGGTAAGACTGTAAAGAGGAGTAAAATATTATTAGAAAAAGATGATTTTAATGATAACTTTACAAGTCAAGTTGAAGCATTATATGTAACTTACAAAAATAAAGAAGGAGTTGAAAAACTAGTCAAAGAAATAAAAAATCCATATGCATATGGTACAAGATTAACTCCAGTAAAAGTTTCAGAAGATGATCTGTTACGCTTATCTGTATCATCATTATATTTTACTAACGAAAGATTATATTCCGAGATAAAGGAAGGCGAAGAAGATTTCGAAGGTAGAACAACTGGGTTTAACCAACTAAAGGAAAATGATCGAAGAATGTCATTCTTAGCTTTAGATGTAGATAATACTAAAACGAGTATATCTGATCGACATAAAACGATACCTTTTAATCATTCGATCGCTACTACAAGTAAGGCTGATAATCTTTATAAATATCGAATAATAATTCCGTTAAATAAACCTACCGCAGTTAAAGATGATGTAGAGTATAAAGGAATTATGAAAATATTAGAAGTTGAGATGGGAATGATTTATGGAGAAATCGATAAAAATGCGTTACTTAGAACGCAGGTAATCGGTTATCCTAAGTCTGCAGAAAAATTACTCTAGAGCAGAGAGAATCTAGGATATTTAGATTTAGATAAAATAATCGAGAAAGTTCCAGAGACAAGATGACTGAAGATATAAATAAGAAAACTAGACTACTAAACGTTAGAGGGCTTCAAAGACAAGAAGACAAGAAGGAGTTAATGGGAAAACTAGAACGAAATGTAACTGAATATATGGACATGAATATGCCATCGGAATTAAGAGGAAGAATAAGAAGGGAGAGTTAGGAAAAGATCGTAAGTAAATTCCTAACTCCCAGATAAAGACTTTAAATATTCTGAAAAATATAAGAAGAAGATCAGACGAATATAAGAGGTTTTATGAAAGGCTGCTAGAACATTAAATGGGAAGGATGTAGATTATTTGTTCCACTGATGACGGATGGACATTAGGCTTTCTTATATGCTAAAGGTTATCGTTCTGAAATATTTAAGAAACCTGTATTAGCGGCGATCGAATAGAGGTTACAACCGAGAGGAAATCGAAAACATATTAATGCCGATTATAAATATGAAAACGATGGATATTCCAGGATTATATGACTGGTTAGATCTAAATAATGAGGCAAGCGAAGAAGAATGCCAGAGAGTTATAAGACGAAGGATCTTAGATATTCATAAAGAGAAGAGTCGTACAAGTTAAGTTTATGTAGAAGAATCGAGCGATTTCAACTGATCTAGATATAACCTTACCATTCTACTCAAGCTGATTTAGATTTTATGGAGTTATATCCTGTAGATGTTCAATAGATGTAATGTTAGATAAAATTCCTAGATTATCTCCTTATAAATAAAATATTAAGGGGGAAAACAAGGGGAATAATCATATGCTCATGGCATTAGGGGAAGGATGTTTTCCTCGCCGTCTCCCTCTGGTCGCCAGGCGAGGAAAAATCCTTCCCTGGGTAATCTCTTTTAATTTAGATTTATAATTTTAGCATAAGAGAAATATAAAGATAAGATTATAAATTTGAAAGAACTAAGGAATTACATCTTTTTATATTCGCATATGGGAGATACCTCATCATTCCTTACGAAATGCTGAGATATCTCAGGAGCGATGGTATGGCGATGAAGGAGCGATGATAGCGATGAAGGGGTTATGGTAATGCTGGTAAGAATGGCGTTATCACTGGACTGGAGGAGCTGAGAGTTGCGAAAAAAACGCCTCCCTCAAGACTGACTCACTGCGTTCGTCAAGTCGAGGACTCGGTTTTCTCTTCCGAGTAGTCGGTTTAATGTTGTTATGAACTGACAAAGCGATAAGGTTAGGAGCGTCGTAATAATGCGACTTAAATTAAAGATAAAGGAGATAAGCTAAGTAATGACGATACAAATAAAGATGAAGGACTAAAGGAAATAAGGTTATGCATAAATGAATGCATTTAACATAAATTTAGAGAAAATAAGGACAATAAAAATGAGTAAGAAAAATATGGTAGTAACATATGAAAACTGAACTAATGGAAACGCTAAACGGATTTCCGAAAAACGACTAAGAAGGCAGATAAAATGGTTATGACATTCGAAGAAGAGGAGAGCGACAACTAGCTCTACAAGTAGGTACTGAAATCGTAGATGTACTAAGTACTAAAACTAAGGGAGACCGAGAGTTGCTAGTTACAAATGCTGTAGCTGAATATATTCAGAATGCGATTACACTAGCTGACACTGGTATGGAAGTTGTAGATATCGTTATGCAGATGAACTCTCAAGATGGACTGAAAATGTTAGCAGAGAAGAGAGGAGCGATGGGGAGCTTGATAATGGATATGTATAAAGTACACACCAGAATGTTAGCACCTAAAGGTATCGACACCTTGACCATCACGAACTGGATAAAGTTATGCGTAGATAATGGTTTATATAACTTATCAGACATAAAGGAATTTATCTTAGCTAAGAAGCTTAATTTGAAATCACTTTCGTTCTAAAAGGAGGAAATGATATGAGAAGTAAAGTAGATAATGTAGCTGAGAAATGGGATTATCATAACTGGGAATTACTAGGTAAGATATCTGAATATGATAATGATGAACTGGTAGAGTTATTAGAGAAACAAATGAAGAGTTTAGAATTACATCAGTATCACACTGGTAATGATTTAAGGACAAGGATTTACATTTCTGTAGGTTATAATATTTACTTTATATTAAAGCTTATGGCGAATGAGAAATGATAAAAAGTCGTTTGATAAGGTAATGAAAATAAGATTCAAGATTTACATAAGACTACTTAAAACATATGCATTATCGGTAGTAGAAACTTTTATCATAAGGTAATGGCTGAGAGGGTAGATGAAAAATAAAGAACCTTCAAATCATAAGTTTCGAGTTTTTAAAAACTTAGAATTATGATTTTAATATCGACACAACGGAATTAGGAACTAAGAAAACACATATATTAATAAGGATTAAATAATGAAAAAAACAAGAAGAGTAAAGCTGCTAAAAGAGCTTAAAAGAGGAATGAACAAAACTGTAAAGGCATATGCAAGATCTGCAAGAGAATATGAACGAGATTATATGAAAATCTTATTTAGAGCGAAGAGTCAAGTTCAAGACTGGGAGCGAAGAACTAATGAAGGAGTATTGCTACACACTACTTTTATGAGCAAGAATTAGAGACTAGAGAACACACTGAAAACTTAAAAGAACTAGGAACTTCCTTGCTAAACATAAGTAGATTTAGAAAAACTGATCTAGACAGAGGAACTGAGCCAAAGCACTCTTGATGGCAGTTATGATTTTTATGACACTGCTGAGATCGTTTAGGAGTATGGAAAAAAAAATATCAAAACTAAAAATAAGAGCTAAACAAGGACTTTATAAAGGAGCCGATCAAGGCATTTAAAGAAAAATGTAGTAAAGAAGACCGAGCTAGACTAAATGTTATAACATTCGTCTTAGATGTAATCATATCTAGCAACCTTGATTTAGGTAAAATTAAAGGTTTAGATGATCTAGAGAAGAGAATAACACAAGATGATGTAATATCATTACTGACTACATCGAAATATTCGAATAATAAAGTAAGATTTTCAGAAAACGCATATCTGGCATATCACATTCATCGCAGAAGTCCGATGTTGGGATTAACTGCTCCCTTGTCTTACTTCGCGAATGCTTTTAAGGTAGATAAAAAATATGGTATGAATAAAACTGATGATGGTATTTTTGGATCAGATATAATGCGATGCTCTTGATTTTAGATATCTTGAAGCATCTAATCAAGAAGTTAGAGTAGCTAAGGGAACCATTCCAGACTCTGTTAAACTTGAACTGAGAAAACTCTTTATCGATATGAACTTTCATTTCGGAATGATATCTGAAGGCTTTCCATATTTTAGACCAAATGATTTTAGTAGATCTAGTAAGCTAGAAGTAACATTCAGACTTATATATAAGTTGATAAAAAATGTAATGGAGTTGGAAAATTTAGAATCTAGCGAGTTACTTAAATTCTTTTCAGATGGAGTTTACACGCCAAAGAAGGGAGCTGTATTATATCTTGAAATGAGAAAAAATCAACTAAGTAAATTAAGACGATCAGGAGAGAAGGAAGATAAAAACGAAACTGCTAAAAATAAAATTCCTTATGTAATTCCAGCTGGTTATAAGAAGCTAAACTTAGCAACACTGTTGACTGAAGAAGAGAAGGCTCTTAGATTTTCAGGACTAGACAACAAAGAGGAACTAACAAAAGAAGATCGAGATGAGCTGCTTAGAACAAATGGAATTCAGTATCTTAACTTTGAATTCGGTAATGACTACATAATGAGTAAGTTGATTCTTGATTATAAAGTAAGGGTTGAAGTTGCTCACGCAGCCATTCAGCGAGTAATGGAGAAATTAGGAAGCGAAGAAGAGTTAGCTAAATTCGTAAAAACTAAAGATCATTTTAGTCAGCAGTACACAGATATGCCTGATGCATATATTCCTTGGCTTTCATTTTCTACACCATATGAAACTGAAGTTGCGATAAATGAATATATCGTACCTGTAGCTGAGGATTTCTCAAGGAAACAAATTAAAACATTCATATCTGATGAAGATGAAAGATGAGACGCTAGATGATGAAGAGTCAGATCTTAGAACTGATGTAGATTTAGACGAATTGGTAGACTGATGATTAAGTTTAGACATATCTAACGGAGGAGAGTCGTTTCGGCTGGTAAGGAGCGTAATCGAGAAAAAAGAGACTCCAGTCGGTCGCAAGGCTCCCTCCTTCCATCTTTTTTTCCCTAAACAACAAAAAATATTAATGAAATAATAATGAAGTAATAACAACAAAATAATAACGGTTTATATATGAGCTACAAGTAGCTTAGATATAATCTGTAAATAATAAGATAAACAAGATCAGTAATGATCAGGTCTGGTCAAGTATGTAAATAACGCCAGACTAAAATAAATCTACCACTTGGTAGGAGTTAAACGGTAACGGTACGCGAAGGTAAAATTAAGTTTTTATTACTCACTAGTACGCGGGATCAGATAACTAAAGGATACTGTAAGATTCTGTCGGGGAGGCAGGTAGGCACGGAAGAGGGACGATCTCTAGCTACTTACTAACATTAGGAAATTACCTTTTTAGATGAATATATCTAACTAGAGGTTTCTGATTATATGTAGGGTAAGATTAGCGGGAACGTTAGCCATATACATCTCATATTACGGCGTAGTATGTAGAATATCTTATAAAGGTCAGCTTAGATTTTCGATACGATCGAATGAAATTAGAATTTCTGAGTAAAGTAAATTACATAACATATTAATGACGGTATAACAAATGTAGTACCTGATATAATCCCGGGAGTCGAGCGTAGCGAGCGACCCCTGTACCTAACTAGGCAAGAAGTAAGTTAGTTAACATTTTAGGGAAGACGGGATTAATATGGCTAGACTGACGTTACCACACTTCAGGAAGAGGATACACAGTTTTCCATTTGCCGTCCAGCTCGTTAGAGATGGGATGTTTTGGGGGAGGTTTAGCTAGTATTAATGATTATTATAGTAGTATTATATTAAGTTAGAGGAATTTGAGGTAGGTTAGCTATATCAGCTCGTTAGAGATGGGATCATTTTTGGGGATGTTCTGGGGTTCAGTTTAGATGAAAATTTAGGGTTAGTTTAGAATACCGTATTATTATATCAGCTCGTTAGAGATGGGTTATGCAGGGGGCTTTAGGTTAGACGAAAAGTTCAGTAGTAGTAGTTTAGGGAATTAATTATTATTATATTATTATTATATCAGCTTGTTAAGATGTTATGTTCCATGAGGGGGGATGCTAGACGAAAAAATGAGTAGGACTGAGAACGGTATTAGAATGTAAAGGGATAAAAATAACCATACGAAATCATTCGTAATGGATTACATAAGAAGACAAGCAAAGGTTAGGGGCGAGATGAATTATCTCGACCCGAATATGACCTAGAATATAATAATATATTCAGTAGGAAATATAAAAACCCCTACGCTCAACATAAAAATAAAGATGAAGGGAGAGACGAAAAGTAGATAATCATATGCAACCTAATCTAAATAATTATCGGAGAAAATTATTCAGGGCTACATATGCTCATCTACTTTTTTACAAATGTAAATTATTACAAATTCACGAACAAGAGAATGAAGGGAACTCAAACTTGATAAACAAATGGGAAGATGTTAGAACTCTGAAATTCACGAATGCGGGGATGTAGGGTAGTAGAAAAACAAGAGGAGATAAAATATGAAAATAAATTTTAAAACTGTAGATATAAAATCAGAAATCGAAGAATGGAATATGGAAGCTACGGGAATGAATTCATTTTATAAGTTAGGAGTAGAGCCTAAAGATAAAACGAAAACGAGTTTCAGATTATTATTATCTAATAACAAATCTGTAGACGAAGACGGAGTATTTCGTAATAACAAATATGAAGGAAAACGATATGATATAATCATATTAGATAAAAACGGAAAACCGAAGATAATACATACGAATGGAAAAACTCTAGAATATAAGAGTAGAGAAGAACTAAAATTTAAAACTACCGACATAAGAAGTTATGAGACATTTAGAGAAGTAGCGGAGAAAATAAAGTTCGAAGATATAAACGGTAATATAAAAATATATGTAAACCCGAATGAACGAGTAGTAGGAATGATAAGCGATTATATCATAAACTTAGGAACGAGTAAATTCTTTAATCTTACGATACCATACGATGAAATAAAGATGGAAGGAAAAGTAAGAACTCAGATCGGAATAAGGAATATGGTAGATATAACATATTTCAAATATAAGAAAATCGAAGTAGAGTTATCAGAGCGAGGTAATTCATTAGTAAAACAAATGCTAAAGATGCAAGAGAAAATGAAAAATATAACTGCTCCTAAGCATACTGATGAATTAGCATATTCGATATTCGACATATATAAATCGAAGAAATATAAAGGTTATTTAGAACTCATAATAATTTCGATGACTGGTTCGATACATCGAATATTAATGAGAATAAAGGAAGCTAGAAATATCAAGGAACTACTGTTAAATAATAAAACGATATTATATCTAAGATATAACAACGAAGATGAGGGGGAATTAGATTTATATTCTAACTTCGGAAGAACGAAGGAATTAGCTAGAGTAGATGAGCGAGGACATATATCTAAAAATAAATGGGGAAGGAACTGTAGAAATCCCGTTAGTAATGCTAGTAAGAAATATTATGATCGACTAGTAGCTAAGATATAAGAGTAGGAGAAACGAAACGAATACGAACTACTACTAAAGCTAACGGTATTATAAAAAACGGGGACTGTAACCGCAACTGCAGGAAGCGTCCTCCCCTCTCTCCGCAAGACTACGAGAGGGAACGCCGCAGGAATTAACGTCGCTCATCTTATCGTGACAACCATCAGAGTTATCAGAGTTGTCAGAGTTATCAGAGGAATAAGTAAAGGGAAATATGGAATGGATATTATCTCAGCCATATATTAAAATGCGATTATAAGATCTGGAGCGTACCGCAAACGGGCTTTCGGGAAAATGCAGGGATTATAAAATAATGTTATAATAATAAAATAAAGTAGTAAGATGATAAAAAAATATCAGAGAATTATATTAAGTTTTATGAATATTAAAAAAATGAAAATCAAGAAAAAATATTTATAAAAATTTATATGATGAAAATATATATAAAAAATTAAAAAAATTATGGAAGAATAATTAAAAACGAGACTGTAATAAAAATATTATAAAAATTTTTAGAACTAGAACACGATGAAC